>JAQXEV010000053.1 GCA_029250665.1 Candidatus Thalassarchaeaceae archaeon
GGTGTGACATCGAGGAGCAGTACATCGGTCACACCCTCGTCGCCGACGATAATCCCCGCTTGTAGAGCGGCGCCAACAGCGACGGCCTCGTCAGGATTGATTCCCTTGAATGGAGACTTACCAACTTCCTTCTCG
Organism: Candidatus Thalassarchaeaceae archaeon; assembly: GCA_029250665.1. Classification (GTDB taxonomy): domain Archaea; phylum Thermoplasmatota; class Poseidoniia; order Poseidoniales; family Thalassarchaeaceae; genus MGIIb-O1. Next base: position 136 of record JAQXEV010000053.1, read on the forward strand.
ATAGCAACCTGGACCGCTGGAACACGTGTCGAACCACCGACGAGAATGACCTTGTCGACCTCTCCTTTGGAGACGCCAGCATCCTTCATCGCTCGGCGAGTAGGAGACATAGTTCGCTCGACGAGCGCAGCGATGAGCTCCTCGAACTTCGCTCGTGAGAGCGAGAGGTCGAGATGCTCGGGCTGTCCGTCACTCATGGTGATGAATGGTAGATTGATCTGAGTTGTACCAGTGCCGGACAGTTCGATCTTTGCCTTCTCGGCAGCTTCACGCAGGCGGCTCATCGCTTGCATATCGCTAGAAAGGTCGATTCCTGTTGCCTTCTTGAATTCAGCAATAATCCATTCGATTACAACTTCGTCGAAGTCATCTCCACCAAGGCGATTGTCTCCGCTCGTTGCCTTGACCTCAATCTGAGGTTGGCCATCGACGAGGTAAATCTCGAGGATTGAGACATCGAAGGTTCCACCGCCCAAATCGTAGACGAGAATCGTCTGGTCATCATCCTTGTCGACGCCATACGCGAGCGCAGCCGCGGTAGGCTCGTTGATGATACGAAGAACTTCGAGGCCGGCGATGCGACCAGCATCGCGAGTTGCCTTTCGCTGAGCATCGGTGAAATAAGCCGGGCAGGTAATCACAGCCTGCTTAACCTCCTGCCCGAGATATGCTTCAGCATCGGCCTTGAGCTTCTGCAGAATGAAGGCCGAGACCTCCTGAGGAGTGTAAGGATCGTCGCCAATCGACTGAGTCCAATCAGTTCCCATCTCACGCTTAACAGACATGATTGTGCGATCGGAATTGGTGACCGCCTGTCGCTTTGCAGTGATTCCAACCAAGCGGTCGCCATCTTTGGTAAAAGCGACAACCGAAGGTGTAGTACGACTGCCTTCTGAATTCGGTATGACGACTGCTTGACCACCCTCGAGGGTCGCTACACAGCTGTTTGTAGTTCCAAGATCTATTCCAATTACAGGTGTACCCATTTCATTCACTCCATTCAGATTCACTCACTTTCGTCGGCGGACAATGCCGCCGCGTCGATGTCGAATTTAACATCGAGAATGCCGTTATTCAGGTCCCATTCTACGATACTCTCTGCAGAATGAGGAAGGGTGTAGCGCTTCAGAGGGCGCATTTGTGTGGTCTTCATCAGTTGCAGAATTTCTCCGCCGCCGGTGAGGTTGAGTTCGACTTCTTCGGGTTCGATATCGGTGAATCGTGAGATGTCAACGGTAATGCACATTCGATCTTCATGGATGAATACATCTTCAATCGGTAATTCGTCGTCGGACTCCTCCGTTACTTCTTCATCGACTTCGATTTTCGGAGCCTCGGCTACAGAAGGGCTACCGTCGAATTGTACCTTGATTCCCATGTTGCGGAACATATCTCCCATTCCGCCGGGACCGTTGAGCATTGTCTCCATTTGCTTGCGGAATTCCTCGGGATCAACGTCGGTTTGCATGCGGATATTGCTTTTCGACATTTGCTCGGGATCAATTCCCATTTCCTCAAACTGCTGCTGAACTTTGCGCATCATTTCCTGCAGCATTTCGATATCGATTGGCATCCCCATATCAGAGAACATCTTGGCCATCTCCTTGAGGAGCCTGTCGTCGAATTCGTCCTTGTCTACAGTGCTCATAATACCACTACTCAACCCGAGGTTGTATAGTCCGAGCAATGGGGCATATTTGAATCGAACGGTGGATGAGATACTCGCGCGCGGGTGTGCACGGGGTATTGCACCTGTGAAGAAACGTGATGCTGCGGGTCTGTTGGTAATCTGGGGCTAACCTGTTGGACGGCCTGAGCGCGGGCAGCATCGCATTCAAATCGGGCCTGCGGTTCGGCTGGCTCATGGTCGAGTCCGAGCAGGATGTAGCTTTGCAGGACACCGACCGAATCGAGGGGCGCTCGGCTCTCGTAAACAATACCAAGGCGGCCCTCGCTCTAGCCGGCGCGGTTCGTTCAACTCTGGGCCCGCGCGGCTCCGACAAAATGCTCGTTGATGAGAACGGCGAGGTCATCGTTACGAACGATGGCGTTACTGTTTTGGAGACAGCGAAGGTTGAGCATCCGACGGCAAGTCTGTTGATTTCGACGAGTTCTGCACAGGATAGAATCGCCCGGGATGGGACGACGACCTCGGTACTACTGACGGCTGAACTGCTTCGTAATTCACTCGAGCTCTCGCGTATAGGAGTCCATCCTTCCCTCATCATGAACGGCTACCGTATCGCTATGGAAGAAGCGCTATCTCAACTCGAAGAGATTTCCCGCGAGGCAAACGAGCAACAATTGGCCGATGCTGTCGCCACCACGATGGCAGGCAAAGTCGACACTGCTCTTTCGCGCCGAATGACGGGGTTGGCTCTGGAGACTGCGCAAGAACTCGCGGAAGAAGAGGGGGGAGACGATCTTGAGCGTGTGCGTGTAAAGAGGCTGAAGATGGCTGACGGCGTAGCGGCTGACTCTGAGATTGCTCATGGATTGGTACTTCGCAAGCAACGCCTCGATTTCACCACTCCAAGCCACTCTGAAGGTGGTCGAATCGCAATCATCGATGGTGGCCTTGAAACGCGCGAGTTGGAACTTGATGCGCAGATTGAGATTCGCAGTACAGGCGTGCTCGCTGGTTTTGCTGATCGTAAGAGATCTAAGTTGGCAGCGCAAGTTGAGGCTCTGTCAGCACTCAACATCGACCTGTTATGTGTGCGTGATGGTATCGCAGACGATGCCTCGCCGTTTCTCAAGCAGGCAGGAATCACAGCATACCGAAGATTCGAGCGAGAGGACCTTGAGCGCCTTTGCGTATTGACCGGCGCTCGTATGGTACGCGATGCCAACAGAATTTCGGCTGACGACGTTGGCGCTTACACATCCCGCTCCGAGGAGAAGGTCGAGGATGCCTGGCATCTCAGAATCGATGGTACAGGAGCGGCGATGACTGCGCTTCTTCGTGGAACCACACCGGCAATGCGCGAAGAGGTCAGCCGGGCTTTCGATGACGCCCTCGGCGTCGCTTTCAGACTCGTCAGAGAACCACAAATCCTGCCTGGCGGAGGTGGCACTCAGACGCACTTAGCCCGTCACCTGCGAGCCTACGCAACAACTCAGAAGGGACGCGAACAACTCGCAATCGAGGGATTCGCAGATGCACTCGAAGTCATCCCACGAGCAATCGCTGAGAATGCAGGGCTAGACCCAATCGACGAGATTCTCGCCCTGTCAGCAGCCCAAGCCAAGAAGGGTGCATGGATTGGTCTCGATGCCATGAGTGGAAAGAAGACCGATATGGCAAAAGCGGGAATTAATGATCCACTCTTCGTTGCTCGCCAAGCCTTGACAGGTGCAACCGAAGCTGCCATCAGCGTCCTAAGAATCGACGATGTACTCTGGGCTCAAGCAGGTCCTGAGACGCCCGATTGGTCGAATCAAATCGACGATGACTGAAGGCCAGCGATCATGGCATCACACATCGCTTCCAAGTCATACTCAGCAACCCAGCCCCAATCGGCCTGAGCAGCCTCATCATCAACAGAATCCGGCCATGAATCGGCATATTTCTGCCTGACATCCGGCAAAAAATCGCAAGTGAATCCAGAGACGCGTGCGCCAACAGCCTCAGCCAATTCTGTCGCTGTGAAAGAGCATCCAGAGATGTTGTAGCCGCCGCGCGCTGTCCCGATTGCCTCAACGGGTGCATCCATCAAGGCAATCGTTGCACGGATTGCATCAGCCATGTACATCATCGGTAACCTTGTATCCCCGCGAACGAAGCAATCGTAATGGCCGGTTTCGAGAGCGTGGTGGAAAATATCGACGGCGTAATCGGTCGTGCCGCCTCCAGCCGGAGCCTTGTAGGAAACTAGTCCTGGATAGCGGATTCCGCGGACATCAACGCCGTATTGCTTCCAGTAATTCATCGCTAGACGCTCCCCCGTGACCTTGGTTTTGCCGTATGTAGTAGTAGGGTTGAGCGTACACTCTTGAGGCGCATGCTTCGGTGCATCTGGCCCGAAAACCGCAATCGAAGAAGGCGCGTAAACACGCAGCGAATGCTTGCGAGCGGCCTCAAGCACAGTGACGGTCCCACCGACATTGATTCGCTCGCACAACTCCGGCTTCTTCTCCCCCGTTGCACTGAGAATCGCAGCGAGATGATAGACGGTACCGATGCCTTCCTCAACCACAACCCGATCGAAGGCATCGGCATCAATCACACTCAGATTCCTGTAAGGTCCGCCCACTACGCAAGGGTGGTCGGGCAAATCGCGCACGTCACTCGCGACAACCGCATCAGCCCCGTAACGCTCGCGCAAAGTCTCAGTCAGTTCAGTACCAATCTGCCCAAGTGCGCCAGTAACCAAAATTCGGGAACCTGGCGTATCGGCCATGCCGTTTCGGAAGTCAGACGATACTTAGACTTGCGAGGCCGCTTCACATATCTCATCGACACCACTTGGAAGAGCCAACCTTCATAGGCGAGACATATCGGCTTCAAACCCCGTTGATTGCATGAAGTATGTCGTAGTGACGGGGGGAGTCCTCTCTGGACTGGGTAAAGGAATTACAGCTTCTAGCATCGGTGTTCTCCTCAAATCCGCAGGACTGCGCCTCACCTCAGTAAAGATTGATCCTTACCTCAACAGTGACGCTGGCACAATGTCCCCCTTCGAGCACGGCGAAGTTTTCGTGCTGGATGACGGTGGCGAAGTTGATCTTGACCTCGGCAATTACGAGAGATTCCTAGATATCGCGCTCACGCGTGAAAATAACATCACTACGGGCAAAGTATACGCCAATGTAATCGAAAAGGAACGCCGTGGTGATTACCTCGGCAAGACCGTGCAGGTCGTGCCGCACATAACCAATGAAATCCAAGAATGGATAGAGCGTGTTGCGCACGTTTCGGCAGACGGATCCGGAGAAATTCCGGACGCGTGTGTCATCGAGTTGGGAGGAACCGTTGGTGATATCGAAAGCGCACCATTCATCGAGGCACTACGCCAATTCCAATTCAGGGTCGGCCAAGAAAATGTCTGCTTCGTCCATGTCAGCCTAGTCCCTGTGATGGGGCCTGTCGGTGAACAGAAAACCAAACCCACTCAACACACGGTGAAGGAACTTCGAGGATTGGGAATAATTCCAGACATCCTCGTTTGTCGCTCGGAAAATCCTCTTGAGGATGAAACTCGAGCAAAGCTAGCGGCCTTCTGTCATGTAAGCAAAGATGCCGTTGTCTCGGCTCACGACGTCTCAAATCTGTATCAGATTCCAATTTCACTTCACGAGCAATCGGTATTGCGTAAGGTCAGTCAGCACCTTGGATTTGAGGTGCCAGATTCGATGCCCCGGCTCGATGATTGGAAGGCGATGGCGGACAAGGTCGACAGGCTTGAAGAAGAGGTTAACATCGCCATGGTCGGGAAGTACACCGGCCTTTCTGACTCCTATCTCTCGGTCATCAAGGCCTTGCAGCACAGCGCTCTTGCGGTCAATCGTAAATTGTCTATCGATTGGATCGAATCCACTGACCTCGACCCTACTGAGAACTCAGATAAGCACGATGAGGCGTGGGATTTGTTGCGTGCAGCCGATGGAATTCTTGTACCCGGTGGATTCGGAATCCGCGGCGTTGAAGGCAAAATTGCCGCTGCGAATTATGCTAGAACGAACAATGTGCCATATCTGGGAGTTTGTCTCGGATTGCAGATTGCAACAATCGAGTTCTGCCGTAATGTGTTGGGACTTGAGAATGCGAACTCGACCGAATTCGATGAGAATACTCCGAACCCTGCTGTCGTCTTCATGCCTGAGATTTCGAAGACTCACATGGGTGGGACAATGCGACTCGGCACCAAGCCAACTCCATTCCTTGTCGATGATTGCAAGATTCGCCGCCTCTACGGTGGTGCTGAACATGTCGATGAACGACACCGCCACCGCTACGAAGTCAATCCCGAATTGATTGAGGACATCGAGGCTGCTGGCCTCGTCTATGTCGGGAAGGATGAGACCGGACAGCGCTGTGAAATCATGGAATTGGAAGGACACCCTTACTTCGTCGGGACTCAATATCATCCGGAATTCAAGTCTCGTCCGAACCGCCCTAGCCCACCGTTCCTCGGACTACTGAAAGCTGCTGTCGGACAAGAAATCTGATTCGTGGAGTTAATTCCATGGTAGTAAAGGTGAATCTTTTTCTTCGTATCGGAAGGGCAATCGTGCTTCGCTTCGGGAAGAACACTCCTTTTCTTCGCTCTGCAGTTAGATATTATTACATCATAAAAAAGAAAGCATCCCGTTCCACCTTTGCTATTTTTTCGTTCAGTTTCTTCACCCTCGCCGTCATTGATGCCTTAGACCCAGAATTCACAGGCACGGAAGGCTTCTTCTCTATGGTTTGGGGTATCGCAGGGGCGGTCTTTCTTCTTCTCCATTATCTGGTTATTGTTGGCTTGGTTGGAACGCCGGCAGATGATATGGTAGAGTGGTGGAATGATCCGAATCATCCCATTAATCAGACGATGGATGACCACGCATAGGGCACTCTATGTCCGGCCCTGCGTCATCTGCTTAGTCCAAGCAGAAAGTACTCTATGTCCATGCTTAATCGATGCCACAGAGGGGCCGATGAGACTGGGGCCTCTAGGATTCTGTTCGTCCTATTCCCCTTGCCTTAGGAACTCCTTTTTCTTCTGTTCTTTCACAGAAAGAAGTTCACGAAGTTTATCCCATTCATCGGGATAAATATCAGTGAGAATCTGCCTATATTTCGGATTTTTGTGCTTAATCGAAGCATACCAGAATTTGTCTGGTAGGATATCGTCACAGTTCTCGAAGAACTGTTTTAATTGATTTCTTGCGCATTGGCAAGAACTGCATATAATTTCGAGGTTCGACATATTGTCAGCCCCTCCGTGCTTTTCGTCAACTGGTTGGACGTGCTCGATTGTTACCGAACAGGGGTCTTTACCGGGTGCTGAAGCACTTGTCATATTAGTGCCCTCGCACTGTGGACATTCTTCGCCGACATGCGAGTCACGAAAGGCAAGAACTTTCGGTTTTCGAGAGAACTTGCGAGATTGTCTTTGTTTTGTTTTTGTCTTTATAGTCATAAATATTGACAGTTCAGAGGTTGCGTCTCTTCGCTGGCATCATAGATACCGGCGGGCTTCGGCCCCAATGGGCAACGCTGCGCTACAGTGGAGGTTCTTGAATTAATTGAAACAAAGGGGTATTTTCTGCTTGGGCTAAGCAAATCATATCGGGCCGGACATACAGTACCCATTGATTCAGTCGACAGAAATTGGTAGAACTCTAGTTGTTCTGTATCCTTGTAGCACTTTCATGTAGCGCTTGGCAGCAAACTCTGCATCCAACCCAGCATCCCCTGTCTCGATGCGTAATCGCCTCACAGTGAGTAACTTAGCGGGGGTGCAAATGCCCAGAACAGAATCAATTCCCGCAGCACTCAGCACCGCGGGTGAAAGCTGCAGATTACCACGTCCAATCAAGAAGCCTTGACCACCCATCGGTGAAAGCAGAATTGTTACTTCACCATCATGGTCAGAAATCAACTTGAGCAGGTCAACCTCATTCAGATCAGTTCCGACCTGTTCACCACCGACACTCGCATCAATCCCAAGCAAACTCGGTGTAATCCCAACCTGATTTCCGATATTCCTGAGTGTTCCGCCTGAGCCCCATATGAGTAATCTTCCGTCCTCCATGAGCATTTCTTGAATGTGGTCAGCAAGTCCTTCGAGGACCTCCTCTTCACCGCTCGCTTCAACACGCTGTTTGGCCCCTTGCATCCATCGTGGACTCGCCGGAGTCATCGCCTCAGCATACAGCCGAACGACCCAACGCCCCTGCCGATAGACCTCCTCATCGAGGTCCAAAACCTCCGTACTCGCCAGCAATAATTCTCCATCCATCCAAGCAGAGAGCACTTCTGCCGCCGCCTTTGGAGAGGCGGCGAAACTTCCTGAATGCATCTTGACTCCGCACGGCACGCCGATGATTGGTAGGTTCTGCCTGCCGGCGGATTCGAGGGCGGCGACTATGTCGCGGGTTGTGCCATCGCCGCCTCCGTAAACGAGGATATCGATGTTAGATTCGAGTAATTGAGCAACTAAGCCAGCGGTGTCCTCAGAAGTTGTCAAGCCGGAAGAAGTGTGGATTGTGGACACCGAACCGATCTCTAAATCGCTGACAATCCAGTCGGTTCCCATCCGCCCTTCGCTGGTAATCCATTCGAGGCCTGATGGATCCTTGCGTAGCCGCGCGAAATGTGTGATAGCGATAGCAACGCGCGGTCCTGCCCGATCCTCGGCACCCTGCGCGCGTGCGAACTCGGCCTGACCATCAGAGCCCTTCAGACCCAAGCGGCCGCCTAAGCCGGCGTCGGGATTGACCAGTAGCCCGATACGAGTCACGCTCGGCGCAGCGGGCGTGCGTTAATATCACCACAGCACGCCGTCGCACCCTCATGCGAATCGTAGTGGCACTCGGCGGCAACGCATTGCTACGGCGTGGGCAACCAATGACTGCGAAGAACCAGCGAGAGAATGTACGCATTGCAGCCCAAGCACTGGCACCAATAGCAGCAGGCAATCAACTCGTCATTAGCCACGGCAATGGACCACAGGTAGGCCTCTTGGCCTTGCAATCGGCGGCGTACGAGGAAGTCGAGGCGTACCCGTTGGATGTTTTGGGAGCTCAGACAGAGGGAATGATTGGATACATGATCGAGCAGGAGCTCGGCAATTTACTTCCCATCGAATACCCTTTCGCCACCATCCTGACCATGGTTGAGGTTGACCCTGAGGACCCTGCCTTTGACGAACCTACCAAACCCATTGGGCCAGTGTATAACGAGGCTGAGGCGAAGCGCCTGGAGGCAGATAAGGGCTGGGTGATGAAGCCCGACGGGGAGCAATGGCGACGCGTCGTACCCTCTCCTGAACCGCATCGAATCTTTGAGATGCGCCCAATCCATTGGCTGCTTGAGAAGGGCACCATCGTCATCTGCGCGGGCGGGGGTGGAATTCCAACAATCTACAACGAGGAAGGAAATCTTGAGGGGGTCGAAGTGGTGATCGATAAGGATCGAGCGAGTGCACTTCTAGCCTTCGAGTTGGAGGCTGATTTGCTGATTATGGCGACCGACACAGATGGAGTGTATCTCGATTGGGGAACTGAAGATGCGCATCGAATCGAGAGAACTACTCCTGATGAGATCGAGAAGTATGAGTTCGCCGCCGGCTCTATGGGACCGAAAGTTGAGGCGGCGGCTGATTTTGTCTCACGCACCGGACAGCGTGCTGTTATCGGCGCGCTGGCCGATATACCGGCTATGGTCGAGGGTACCGCCGGTACCCAATTCGTCATCGAATAACTCGATTTCAAGCAAGCCCTTCATAGCATCAGTTTGTCGGCGTAGCCGACGGAGACACTGGCATGTCGATGATAACAGTGGATGTCGGCGCCGATGGAGCGCATGAATACGCCTCTGGAATCAGTGCTGGCGAAGTCATCCTCAATGTCCACGGCAAGCGCTCTGGTGCTGTCGCCGCGCTCATCGACGGAGTCGAACGAGATTTCTCATTCGTCCTCGAATCCGATTGTAGCCTCGAGCCAATTAATGGCGAGAGCGAGGCTGGACTCTACATTCTGCGCCATTCATGTGCTCACCTACTGGCGCAGGCTGTCGTCGAGATGTTTCCCGATGCAAAACCAACCATTGGTCCGCCAATCGACCATGGCTTCTACTATGATTTCCACATGGATCCAATTGGCGATGCAGAACTGCGCGTGATTGAGAAGAAGATGAATCAACACATTCGCTCTAACCACGCAATCATCCGCGAGGAAATGGACAATGATTCACTACGCGAGATGTTCGCAGATAACAAATTCAAAATCGAAATTATGGACGATAAAATCGGCCATGATGTTGGATCCTCGGCATATCGCCAAGGAGACTTCGTCGACCTCTGCCGAGGACCACACGTTCCAGCAACATCACACCTGCGCTGGTTCAAACTGACCAGCACCAGCACAGCCTATTGGCGCGCTGATAGTAAACGCGAGTCCCTCGTTCGAATCTACGGCATGTGCTATGCCACGAAAGACGGGCTCAAGGAGCGCCAACGCCAAATCGAAGAAGCAGGAAAGCGCGACCACAAGAAAATCGGCAAAGAGATGGAACTCTACATGATTGACGAACTCATCGGCAAGGGATTGCCGGTTTGGCTGCCGAATGGAGAGATTCTGAAATCAGAAATCGAGCGCTACGCGGTCGAGACCGAGGAGGCATATGGCTACGATCGCGTCACCACCCCGGTTCTCGCAAAACAGGAATTATTCGAGTGCAGCGGACATCTTCCCCACTACGCGGACGGCATGTACCCACCGATGGAGATGGACGATGGCACGTATTACCTGAAGGCGATGAACTGTCCAATGCACCACTTGATTTTCCGCAATAAGAAGCGAAGTTACCGCGAATTACCACTGCGTATTGCTGAGTACGGTACAGTCTACCGCAACGAACTCTCGGGCACGCTTTCTGGACTGCTTCGCGTTCGCATGCTTTCGATGAATGATGCTCACATCTACTGCACGCTGGATCAGGTAGGGGATGAAGTGCGTGCGAACGTGCAGATGGTCAGCGATTACTACCGAACCTTTGGGTTCGAGAACTTCCACTTCCGTTTGTCTCTGTGGGATCCTGAAAACACTGAGAAATACATCGGAGAAGGGAGCAATTGGGAGGCGACTCAGAATCATTTGAGGCAAATTCTCGATGAGATGGAAATGCCTTATGTCGAGGCGGTCGGTGAGGCTGCGTTCTATGGTCCGAAAATCGATATTCAATTCACGACCGCTCTCGGGCGCGAGGAATCGATGTCAACGATTCAATTGGATTTCGCTGCGAAGGATCGGTTTGAACTGAGTTACAAGGATGAGACTGGCGAAGAAAACGGCGAAGTTTTCGTTATTCATCGTGCTCCGCTTTCGACTCATGAGCGATTTGTGGCCTTCTTGACCGAGCACTGGATTGGCAACTTCCCGACTTGGCTGTCACCCGTGCAAGTTCAGGTGATTACGATTTCAGAAAAGCAGCGCGAGTATGCAGGGGTTGTCCGCGAGGCTTTGGCTGCTGCTGGTGTGCGGGTTCGTGTCGATGATTCAGATGCGACAATCGGTAAGAAAATCCGTATGCACCGCAAGATGCGACCAGCTTACATGTTGATTCTTGGTGAAGAAGAGGCTGCTGGTAGTACGGTTTCTATTCGGGCACGAAATGGTGACCAAGCAAAGGGTGTTGCGCTGGACGAATTCGTTGCAAGCATCTTCGCTGAGATTACCAATCGCGAGCGAGAATTGAGTATCGTACCTTCGTGAAAATCAATTCACACTCTTCTTCGCAAGTTTTCAGAGAGTTCGTCGGCTGTACCAAGTGCGGTTAGACAGGATTGAACATCTCCGGCTTCAAGGGCTTCGATCGCTTGTTTGACGGCTGCCTCGGTTGCTCTTCGGGTTTCGTCGGTTGGGCCGATACTTGTCGAATCGAGGCGGCGGCGCAACTCGGTCCATTCTGACTGGACGAAATCTAGGAGTTCCTTTGCTTCGCCGACCTCGGCATCGTAGGATTGTAAATCATTGGTGAGGGATGTGAGTGATTTAGCCGCAGTGACCCATTTTCCACTACTTGCTGCGGCTTCGACTTCGGTTAGGCGAGCCTGCCAAGATTCGCCTGCTGGCCCGGTCGGGAAGCGCGCGCTAATCTGTTTCTTTTGGCGCAGCGCGCGTTGGACCTCTTGCATGGCATCGGAGGTTTCTCGCACCTCGCGGGCGAGACTATCGGCGAGTCCCTTCGCCAGAGGTGCGTCTCCCTTAGCGAATGCTTCCTTTGCATCTGCAAGTCGCCCAGCATTTGCTAGGGCTAATTCGCCCTCTGCCGCGGAAAGCGCTGCCTCGGCATCGGCGATTGCTTCCTCAGCCTCTCCAGTCGATGCTTCGAGGCTCTCCATGTGAGCTGGGATCGCGTTGGCAATGTGGAGAGCCTCAGCCGGCTCCTCAGCATCCATCGCTTCTTTGGCAGCGGCGAGGATTCCACGAACAGAATCGGTCGCCGCGCCCGACTTGTCAGCTATTGCCTTCTCAGCAGTAGCAATCGATTCAGCTGCTGCTTGCCAATTCTCTTGAATGGCCCCTGCTTTCGTCTTGGCTACTCGGTACAGCGTCTCAGCCTCACGAAGTGATCCGAGACCCGCCTCCTTGTCGCCCATCTGGAAGGCTCGTCGGGGGCCCTCGACGACAAGCGCAATCGCCTCGGCCTTCTCAACAGATTCCAGCGCATCGGCACGAATAGCATCGATATCTACAGCCATCGCCATTACACGTTCGGCTTCTCGCTCGGCCTCCTCTAGCAGAACCATGCCGCGCGCGGGGTCCTTCCATCCTCGATCGCGCGCCTGTTGAATCAGTGAAGCGGCCTGCTCCAGCCCAGAATTCTTTGAGCGCAGGTCAAGCATTCGAGCCTCGGCAGCCTCCAATTCGGCTCCAAACTCCTGCCTCGCCCCGTAATCCTCATCCTTGGCCAGTAAATCAGGTACCACCAGGCCCAGACAGGCCACAGCAAAGGCCCCTGCAACTAGCATGTCCAAGCCGAGCGAAACCACGATTGCGATTCCGAAGGCGGCCCCAACCAAGCCTGAGAATGCACGAAGCCTGCGCGTAGCGAGCGTCACACCAAGCGCATTCCGCCAATGATTCAGTAATGCTCCAGCGACCAGAATGAGAATCACAGTCGCAAGAGCGCGATCGCCTGCCCCAAAAGAATCGATTGCGAGCGCGACGACCATCGGCCAAGACAAGCCAGCAGCAATCGCAATCCGAGAACGCTCAACAGGGCCGTGGTCAATCAAATCCATCAGCATCAAGGCAGCCACGAAGATAGCCACAACAGGCCCCATTCGTGGTAACATCTCGACGCTGCCATCCATCGCCGGCAGAAGCCACCAGCCAGCAGAGGCGATGAGCACCAGAGTCCCAGCCAATGCCACCTTCTCGACGCGAGCGCGTTGCTGTGCAATCACCCGGTCAGCGTGGTCGGGCGGGAGCACCATGCTACCCCACCCGCGTGTTCAGGTCAAGAGTCGAGCGGTCCGCTGGACTTGTGGCAGGCCTAACCAATACTTGCTTTAGATTCGGCTAAATCAATCATCGAATCGCTCGGTGCCCCAAAGCATCCGAGCCCCGATAGCCATCCCAGCAAGCACGAGGAAGACACCGAGAACCACTTGCAGAGGTCCTGAATCAGGATTCACAGTAATCTCGGAATCGATGGTGATTGTCGCCTCTTCATTCAGCAGACTGCTTCCCCAATCGAAGCGCAGTGGAAGCTCTCCAGCACGCTCCAAAGGAATATCCAATGTCACTCCAACCACTCCCGGGCCGACCGATGTCGCCCAAGGGATGTTAGCGTGTGAAGAGCAGATTTCACCGCTGCACAGCCTGCCAGTGGCGGTATAGCCACCGAAATTCTGAATCATAACATGAACCTGCATTGTCTCGCCAACTGTCGCTATTCCGTAGTGGCTGACATTAGCGATGCGTATGTCTACACCCGGAGCGGGTTGTACCGCGAGGGAGAAAGACAGGGTGTCCATGTTCCCTTTTGAGTCCCAAGCCATGAGAATGAACCAGTGCGAACCGGCTTCCAATGGCTCGATATCGAAGGTCGAAATCGCCGCGAAACTGAGATTTTCGAACTGTGGCTCTTGGTTGAGAATGAATGTCCATTTGGTGTCATTAATCGAGTCAAGATCGTCGTAGGAATTGGAGAGATTGACTAGAAGTGGGACGCCGGAGCGTGCAGGATGCTCAGCTGAGATGAGCGTGCCGTTGGCGAAGATATCTGGCAGGATTGTAGGTCCAGCACCGTCGAGAACGAGAATTGTCCATTCGTGGAAGACTGAATTGCCGGCGTCGTCGGTGACTTTGAGATTGAGGCTGTAAGTTGTGGATGGTTTTGCCTCGTGACGATGTTCGATATCGAGATGCAAACCGTTGACCTTTTCACCCTGCGGGAAGCGCGCTTGAGCAGTCATTTCTGACCAATCGACATGGCGCCACTCGCTCGAGCGATTACTGGTGATTTCGATTGTTGTGTCGAGGCCTGAATCATCAGATGCAACGATATTGATGTCTAGTACATCCTCACTGCTAACCTCGATGATTCCATCACTGATATCGATGGCAGTAGCCTCGCCGACATCTGGATTCGCTGTGAAGGAAGCCTCCCAAGTCGGTGAAATCCCATCGATGACGATATTCTCGTACCAATCAACACTCCATCCAAAGGAATCGATACACTTGACTGCCACGCTGAGGACCTCACCGTGACTGTAATTGTATTCGGAAGGGACTATCGAAACCCACGATTCCTCGCTGATGAAAACTGTGGTTCCATTACTAGTAAACTCCCACTTGATGCTCGTGTCGTCTAGATGGCTGTCAGTGCAAGTTGCTTCGTAGGTCGTCGCAGTCTCGAGAGGAATTACTGAACTGTCACCAATTCTTTGTGCGACGATATTTGGCTGGTTATTTTTACCAACGCTGATTCTGATGTCACTTGCCACCGGAACAGCACTGCGATTGACGGTGAATTCACCCGGCGTACCCTCAATGACTTCTTCCATGGCTGAATAACGGTATTCAAATGAGCTAGGGAGAATGATGGTGAGTGGGACCTCCTCGACTGCCGCGCCGGTGCGTGGTAAGTCGATTAGGCGTGTCGAGCGACCGTCGGTTTGGCCTGCGAGCTCGACGATTTCGGTCCAACCCCATGAGCCATTGCGCATCACAACCGGACCAGGGGCAGGAGGATTCGAAATGATCGTGATATTAGTCGGTGAGAATGGCTCATGGTCAAGCATACAGCATCCCGCGCGCTCGGAGTCATTCCACGCGCGATTCTCTAAGTAAGGTGTGAACAGATCGATTTCACTCTGGTTGAGGAAATCATCTCCGTCACCGAGATACATGTCGATTTGCTTGCGGATGCCAATTCCCGGATGAACGAGATAACCTGTACCGAGGTAATCTGAGATTGAGATGTTGAGCGTCCAAGTCGCCGTGATATTCGAGTTGACATCGAGAATATCGTGAATTTCTAGAGTCGCGAAGCCATCGTAAGCATCGAGGTCTGAGGGAATTCCGTGTGCGTCGGCATTTGCCACGGGTATCATCGGTGTCAGAAGGACTGCCGTCAGCAAAATTGCAAGGGTTGTTCTATTCATTCATTCACTTCCATCATGGATGATTCTCGAGCCGAAGAAATCAACGGAAAGAGGAATTATTCTGTGATTGGCTCCAAGTTCGGCAGTAAGGCGTTCGCGTAGGGTTGTGTCACCGTGGACGAGGAAGAAACCGCCGCCACCGGCGCCGAGGAGTTTCGCTCCGCTGGCGCCGAGGTTTAGGAGCCGGTCGTGAAGAGCATCCAACTCCTCATTCGAGACACTCGCTGTAATACCGCGCTTGGCCTGCCAAGCAACCTCTAGGAGCTCGCCAAGACCTGAAAGATCTCCACATTCGAGGTGTGCACGCGCCTCGTCTGCTTGAGTGCGAATCGTGCGCAATCGAGCCAATTTGTCAGACTCATCCTCGGGCGATTCGGAAAGCACCGAACTCGCCCGCCGACTCATCCCTGTGAAAACCAAAGTGAATTCTGACTCGAGCCGCGCGAGAACGTCATCACTCAAATCAAGCGGCTCGACATCAACCCCTTCGCCGGTAAATGAAATTGAATTAATTCCGCCGAATGCAGCGGCGTACTGATCTTGGCGGCCGATTGGCTGCCCTAGGACATCAATCTCAATCCGGCAAGCCTCATCAGCCAACTGAGCCGCTGAAACCTCCCTGCCAGCAAATCGGTGCAAGGCATTCAGCAAACCTACTGTAACTGTTGAAGAGGAGCCGAGGCCAGTACCACGAGACGGAATGTCGGCGATGGTTGTAATCTCAATACCAGAAGTCACTCCAGTCAGCCTCATTGCCTCCCTCACAAGTTCGTGTTCCAGTTCCTCGAAGTCATCGACAATCTCCATCTTTGAGTAAGAAACACGGACCCTATCATCGAAGCGAGCGTTGACCGTAACATGTATGTGTCGAGAGAGGGCAAAAGAGGTCACTCGGCCGCCATTCGGCTCTGACTCGGCGAACCAATCTACGTCAGTCCCACCACCGCAAAAAGACACCCGCACGGGCGTTCGCGAGATGATCATCGCACGCGGGGTGTAAGCATCCGACTTCAAGACGACGGAGAGCGGTTTCGGTCCCGTTCGGTAAGGGTAAGGGCTATGAGAGGACCGCGTTGCGATTCGTCGGAGGGCTGGACATGAGCGACCTGATCACCATGGACGATCTGACTAATGACGAGATCGTAGAGATACTGGATGCAGCCGATAGATTACTACCCGTTGCCAAAGGAGATGTCTATGCTCCACTCCTCCAAGGCAAGGTCCTAGGGAACTTATTCTTCGAGAATTCGACCCGTACTCGGATGTCTTTCGAATCGGCCATGAAGCGGCTTGGAGGAGAGGTAGTGAATCTAAGTTCGGTCGGCTCAAGTGTTGCCAAGGGTGAGACTCTCTATGATACGATGCAGATGGTCGATGGGTATTCTGACATCGCTGTGATTCGCCACCCGCATCAGGGTGCGGCTCAGTACAGCGCCGACGCGGTTGAAATTCCTGTACTGAACGCTGGCGACGGCGCTGGCAACCATCCGACTCAGACTATGTTGGATTTGTTTACGATTCGAGAGGCCCACGGCACACTCGAAGGATTGAACGTGGTCTTGGTCGGTGATTTGCGCTACGGGCGCACGACGCACTCACTTTCTCACGCGCTAGTACGATTCGGTGCTAAGTTGACGCTCGTGTCGCCCGAGAGCTTGACGATGCCTGCTGAAATCGTTGGTGATTTGCAAAGACATGGCGCCGACGTGACCGAAAGTGAAGACATGGCCTCCGCCATCTCAGAGGCGGATGTAATCTACATGACTCGCATCCAGAAAGAGCGCTTCCCAGATGAAGATGAATACACCAAGGTCGCTGGCATCTACAAGATGACAGCGGATGATTTGTCGGGTGCAAAAGGCGGAATGATCGTCATGCACCCATTACCGCGAGTCGATGAAATTGATCCCAGTGTCGACTCGACCAAGCACGCGCGATACTTCCAACAAGCATTCAACGGCGTGCCGACGCGCATGGCTCTACTCTGCAGAAGTCTCGGCGTCAAGGTTCCAAAGAAGGTGAAGTCATGAGTGAAATGAGGCGCGTCACCGCAATCTGCAACGGCACCGTTGTCGATCACATTCCGGCCGGCAAGGCACTGCAAGTAATGCAGATGCTGCGTGTTGATGTTGGCCGCTCGAACCCAATCAGCCTCGTGATGAATGTCCCGAGCGGAAAGGTTGGACGCAAGGACGTACTGAAGATTGAGGACCGCGAGCTGACTCAGGTCGAGCTCGACCGACTCGCTCTAATCGCTCCTCACGCCTCGGTCGCAATCATCCGTAATTACAGCGTGGCCGAGAAGCGTGAGATTGAACTCGGTGAGGAATTGGTGAATATCGCGCGCTGTTCTTTCTGGAATTGTATCACTCAGAACACGCGCGAACCACTGCCGCACAAGTTACGAGTTGTCGGCGAAGATCCGCTCGATGTTCGCTGCGCTTACTGTGGGCGAACACAATCGATTGATGAAATGGCAAATTCCATTCTTTGAAACTACAGAGGCCAGGGGGAAATTTACTCTGGTTCGTATTCAAGCCGTCTATGATGGTGGACTTCGATGCACTGCAACTCATGGGCCGTCGGGCGAGACTCTTGTAACCGATGCTCCGGTTGACAACAAAGGGAAGGGTGAGTCATTCTCTCCAACTGACTTGTTGGCGACTTCGATGCTCAATTGTATGATGACAATTATTGCTATTGCTGCTGATTCTCGGGGGCTGGATGTAGCAGGGATGAGTGGCTCGGTGGAGAAAATCATGGCCGGAGGGCCCCGACGGGTTGCTCGCCTTGAGGTTGAAATTACAATGCCCGCAGCCCTGAGTTCGGAAGATCGAGAATTCCTCATCAAGCGTGGGATGGCTTGCCCAGTTCACAAGTCTGTCAGCGATCATATGGAACTGGATGTCAACTTCAATTGATACCAGATTCACTGAGCCAGGTCTTCATCGTGCAAGATTGACAAACCGGGCGACTGGTAATTTCCCCACACTCCTGGCAATTTTTGACTGCGCTGGGCAGATCCCCACGCGCCTCGCGGTGTAATTCACGAATCTGCTCGAGGGCGTGTAATAGTCCATGCCGCGCGCCGGGGCTTTGAGCCTCAAGCGCGGCCACAATCGCACGGCTCTGCTGTCGCATCGCACCCGGAGCGTGCGGACAATCTCCATGGTGGATTGGCATACCCTTGGCGAATGCATAGGCATGAATTTCCTGCTCCGGTATCCATCGAAGAGGAACGATGCGTGGGGCAAGTCCTTCGATTGGTGTATCGGTGTGTGGAGCGAGACGAACACTTCGCTCAATCTCACCCTTCTGCAAATTCATCAAAATCGACTGCGCCATATCATCGAGGTTGTGACCGAGTGCCATGACGTCAGCATTGACTTTCTCAGCTAGAGCGTTGAGGCTTTGGCGTCGGAAAACACCACAATATGAACACGGCATCAATCCCTTGGCCTCAGTGTGATTTCCGGCTATAACAGGCATCCTGCGGACTACCTCATCCATGCGCTCGTAACCCATTTCCTCGTAGGATAAGGTGACGAATTCGATGCCGAGTGACTCTGCGAGTTCTCGTGCGCACTCCAATGAGGGTGCACGGTAACCATCGATTCCTTCGTCGACGCAACCTGCGACGATATGCACGTCTCGCCGCTTAGCGATGATGTTGACGAGCATATCGAGAAGGACTGCTGAATCCTTGCCGCCCGAGATACAAGCGAGGATGGTGAAAGGGCGACCATCTTCGTGTCGTGCGTCCTTAGGGAGAACCAATTGGGTACGCAAATCCTTCGATACGCGCTTGCGTATGGACTGTCCGAGGTGATAGGCACAGAAGTGTTGCCCGCTGTATTCCTGATGCAGGATTGCGGGCTTTCCACAGCGGCTGCAGCCTTGGATGCTGATGCCTTCTGCCATATCCATTCGGTAGACCTATGCGGCTTGAACCCAACTGCAAGGGTGCGAGCATTATCCATCTACGCCAATCGGTGCATTGATGGACATAAAACGCTGCACACGGCCTATGGCAGAGGTCCGCAATCTACCCAGCCGCGCCACCACGCCAGGCAAGCGCACCTCTCCTTGGAAGGAGCGGATTGTCCTCATCACCTGTCTCGTAGGAGCTTGGCAGATCAGCGATGAGGTCATCGTTGCCCTCGACCCTCACATCGGTTGGTGGGCCAAACCGGCCACTGTCATCGGCCTGAGCCTACTCGCACTCGTAGTGGCTAACCAACTGATTCTATTCATCGAAAAATTGCAAGGAATCCGCTGAGTGAGTGGAATCATCCACCCTAACAAGGCACTCTCAAGACTCTGAGCGCGAGCCACGCAGGCTGGCAATACCTGCCTCTAGCAACCCACTGACACGCTGCCAAGGCACGACATAGCGCATTCCGGCGACTGCCAGCAGGAACAATCCAGCCGAGATGACCTTTCCGTAGGTCAATTGCAATTCGAGAGACTCAGCCACCTGACCACTCCATTGACCACCTTCCATCACGGCAACGATATCGAGCATGAGCCCATCGAATTCCAAGGCTAACGCGGTGGTCAGAGCTACACCACCAATGATTCCAATCGTGTGAAGTACGTGGCTGTTGATCACATTGGTGAATTGTCTGACATATTCGGGATCGGACTTCGTTGCATCAGGCAGCATCACAGCGTATTCTAGATGCCCGATGACTGCATTCCCAGCTTCATGGAAAAGAAGCAGTAGAATCGCGATACCAAGAAGGTCGAGGGCAAGTGGCGAGATTATCCCACCGTAGAGAGTCGCCTCACCGATTTGAGCCGGCAAAGGTCTCAAGCCAATGCCAGAGACAGCATCGGTGATGCCCTCGAAAGTCAGTAAGGCATGAATTCCAATCACCATCAGGAAGAATCCAACCGACCAAGTCAGGGCTCGGCGAGAGAGACCCCAAATGCCGATGAGACCGGCGAGGATTGGAGCGAAGACTACGCCAAGGAAGAATACCTCAACAAGCAATTGCATTGGTTGGAAAAGCGAACCAAGATGCTCATACGGAACATGGAATCCATAACTAGAAATTGCGCTCAACCAAGCAATGATGAACGGAACAAGGGCCCACAGTGTAACGATCCCAATTACTCCTCGTCGAGCCCAAGAGCGGAAATTATCGTTGCGGGTTTGGTAGAATATCCATGCACCAGCAAGGACGAAACACATCGCCAAAGGAACCATTTGACTGGCGAATCCTATCGAATCCACACCCATCAAGAATCTAGGGATGATGAGACCATCCGAACCTGCGAGAATATTGGATTGGAAGGAGGGTTGGTCACTGGCCCACGTCAGACCTCTTGTGTGCTCATACGATGGACACCACTGGTTTCCATCCTCGAGGAAACCTTCGTCACACGGCCCGTAGACCTCCGTCATACGGACTAGTAGCATCATGAGGGCAGCGGTGGCGACAATCTGTAGGAAGAGAACTTGCCACCGTCGACGAAGACGCGGCAAGTGGAGTGTTTGACTCGGTGGTACGCTTTCCATTGCCATTCTCTCACCTCCTTTTCTTATCGCTGATTATTGATTCTAGACTGTCTTCACCTGTAGGAGCGCCTGCGACAATTCGATGTCAGGCATCCAATCGATGACTTTGGCTCCATAGCCAGAAATTGCTGTGAGGCGATTCTGGCGTTCGAGTTTGAGGACCTCGTAAGACATACGAGGGATGCGGCTGACGAGGCGCTCAAGGTCGATGCTACTCGGAGAGAGGACAATGACCTCGTGACCTTTGCCTGCAAGGTTGCGGATTGCAGGTAGTGTGGTTCCGTCTCCCTCGAGGCTGCTGATGATGAATACCGGCGAGCCTCGGCTGATACGAGAGGTCATCGCATTGGTGACCGCTTGCAGTGGCATACTGCCCTTCGCCTTGACTCCAGCAAGCATACTGAGGGTCTTGTAGTACTGTTTGTCGCCAGTCTCGGGTGGTAGGTAATTCATCCTATCACCGAATGTAACGATCGATACAGAGTCTCGGCGTCGGATGAAATAATTCGCAATCGACGCCGCAGCAACCGTGCCCATTTCAAGCGGATTTTTCAGCACGGTTCCAATACGCGCAATGTCGCGTGTATCGAGAATAATGAAGACGTCCGTGACAGCGTCACGAGTCTTCTCGTTGACCATCAGCTCACCGGTGCGGGCGAAGGCCTTCCAGTTGATCATGCGGAAAGCATCGCCCGGAAGATACTCACGCAGAGAGTAGAATTCCATTCCTTGCCCAGGAGTTTTGAGCGTGGTTGCACCGGTGTACATCTTAGGAACATTCGAGCGAAGAAGAGCCTCCTCTACCTCACGAACCTGAGGGAAGACAGTGATGTCAGTGCGGTCCTTGACACGGGATTCGTTGGTGAAGAGATTGAACGCGTTTCGGTGACGGACCGAGACAGGACCAATCGTGTAATGCCCGCGAAGCGGGCAACGGACCGTGTATCGCATCGTTGCCGATTGACCCGGGCCGAGATTCATTCGCATCTGGTTGATGCCGCGACGCATTTTCATTTCGTGCGGCACATTGTCGAACACCTCGAGTAATTGTGTTCGACGATACGAGTTGTTCGTGACACTGACCTCGATAAGTACATCGTCACCTTTGTACACATTTTGAGCAGAAATGTTGCGTGTGACCTCGAGGTCCGAGTGTCCTGTGACCCAGCCATTGATGACCAAGAAGGCAACGAAAGTGAGACCGATGATCATCAATTGGAAGTGAGAAATCATCATTCCGATGAGAATCAACGAGATGCCACTCGTTAGCATAATCGCGGCCTTGCGTGTCCACATTAGGCATCACTCTCCTCGTTGGTCTGACCCCAGGCCTTGATTCGCTTGATGATTCCAACAAGTTCGTCAGGCTTGTAACGCCGGTCTTCGAAGATGAATTGCACGAGGACGGGGTCCTCGACCATGCGTTGGAGTTCAATGGCGGGTAAGGCATCGAACTCCTCGCGCGACAACGTGTTGAGATTGCGCACCCTGCTCAATAACACCTGTCTAATCTTCGCCGGGCGCTGGTAGTATTCGTAGCGTCGCGCGTCTCCAAATCCATAGTAGATGATGCGGAAGACGTGGCGCCAGTCCTCTGGATCGTCCTTGCGGATGAGGACTGCCTCAAGCACAATGAATAGAGTCAGGAACAGAATGAGCATCGCCATCCAATCGTTAGTGAAGTAGACGAGAACGTAGTACAGCAGGTTGTATGTGTCTCCCATCGGAGTCTCCTGCTGGTGGCGGGATTCGTCGAAGATGATGATCGCCTCTTCTCCGGCGTTGGTGCTTGTGTTGCCAAGGAGGAGAGCTTCGGCAATGATGTCGAGCGCCCACTTGCGGTTATCGTTAGTCGGCACTGAATCCTCGTAAATGCTGGACGGACCCGCTTCGTAAAGCGAGTTGATGAGTAGGGAACCATCACTGAGGAAGTGAACTCTTCCCGATGTTGCATCGAGACACATTCTGTCAACACAGTATCGCACATATACGGCGAACGGACCTTGCTCGTCGCCAGCGATTCCGGCCGCTTCGAAGCCGACGGTGAGATTCCCATCATCATTCGTATCTAGGTATGAATCGAGAGTGCTGGCGCTGATTGCGTAGCGATTCTCGGCCGGATTGAAAGCGCCATCTTTCTCGAAGGCGGAGGGCGAATTGGTCAGTAAATTGTAATTCTCAGAGAAATCCCACTCGCCGGATTCTTCATCCCAACGATGGGCGCATAGGCCGACATTTTGTGCAGTGATGACTCCACCAACATTCGGATTATACGGCTCATCATCGAGAAGGTCGATGATGCCGTCCATGTCTAAATCACGCAAGCACGGATGCATTGCCATCGCAACCGATCCGGATGTTGAAGTGAAATTGTAAGCGGAAGTCTCGTTGACCCAGACGAAATTGAAGTCGAGTTCACGGGCCCAGGCCTCGCCGTCGTAGAGGTGATGACCTGAGTAGCTGAGTCCGTATTCATCTGCGAGGCCTGCGGAATAACCGAAGTCATCCATCAGCATGAGAGTACCTCCTGAATCAACGAAATCCTCGATAGCCTTGATTTCTGAACTCGTGTAACCGTCGGCTTCTCGGAAGTCGACGATGGTTTCATCTCCCGTGAACTTCGGAAGCGATATGGTATCGCGTTCTACTCCAGAGATAACGAAAATTGATTGCTCGGGGTTATCGATCTCCGCGAGCAATAGCGGACTCGAAATAAGAGCCGTTGTCTCGACTCCGAGATTGGAAACTTCTTCGCGGAATCCACTGAGATCGTTCCAATCATCACCGTAAGCAGATTGCTGCTTCTCCCCACTAATGATGTATGTCTGGAGTATTGAAAATAGCAGGATTCCGAGCATCAACCAGAAGGCTGTAGTGACGGCGAGACGTCGAGACTGCCTCGACCTGAGCCGTCTCATCCAAACTCCAGAATCCGCCATGCTGCAAGCCACCGTTCCTACGGAACGTCTCACGAGCCTCAACTTCGACTTAAGACCGTTATTCACCGCTGAACGGTGCTTGCATCGACTCAGCGAGAGAGTTGGATGTTCACTCCGACCTCAGCTATCTCCTCGATGGGCACCGATAAGAGCCCCTCAATGGTCGGCCACGGCAGCATCGCTGGGTCGAGATCTGCCTCCAAAGCGACGAGCAGAGCAGTGATGCTGCCAGTCGCCATATCAATTCTGAAATCGGCGAGAACACCGAGTTTGTCGGCGGCTTGATCGACGACGTCGCGCCCGAGAATTTCCCGGCCGAATGTCGTCGGCATTTCTTCACCTCAAACCGCTTCGATGCCAGTGAGCGTGTTGTGTCGGCGGCGAACCGACTCGAGGCCACTGGTGAGCATGCCTTCCATGCGGCCGTAATACTCCATCATCTCATCGGTGATGGTAGGGCGCACACGAGCGATAGCTTCCTCGAAGGCTTTCTTCGAGACCGACTTACGACCCGCACGCATAGCGATGAGCGCGGCTTCTCGGCAAACTGACTCAATATCCGCGCCGGTGAAATTGTCCATTTGTGGCGCGAGGTCATCGAGAGAGAACTTGCCCAAAGGCATGTCCTTGGTGTGAATTTTGAGAATCGCCTTGCGCGAGTCAGCATCCGGTGGGGGAATGTGCAGAACACGCTCGAAGCGGCCGCTGCGAAGAAGTGCTGGGTCAATCATCTCGGGACGATTGGTTGCTGCTACGACAATTACGCCCTCCATCGATTCAACTCCGTCCATGCTTGAGAGCAACTGATTGACGACGCGATTCATCACATCCGAGCCCTCGCCCGACATCGTGCGGCGAACTCCAGCGATGCTCTCAAATTCATCGAGGAAGATGATTGACGGGCTCGATTGCTTAGCCTTCTTGAATACTTCACGCACTGCGCGCTCGGATTCTCCGACCCATTTCGAGACCATTTCAGGCCCCTTAATCGAGATGAAATTCGCCTTGGCTTCGTTAGCGATGGCCTTAGCAATCAATGTCTTACCAGTCCCCGGTGCCCCGAATAGCACTATGCCACGCGGAGGTTTAATTCCGAAATGATCGAACATCTCAGGCTGGGTTAGCGGCCATTCGATGCTTTCCTTGAGCCGCTCTTTGACCTCTTCAAGACCGCCGACTTCTTCCCAAGAGACCTCAGGAACCTCGACATAGATCTCGCGTAGAGCACTCGGCTCAATCTCCTTGATGGCTTCGCGGAAATCAATCATCTTGACCTCCATCTTTTCGAGTACCTCAGCAGGAATCTGCTCCTCGTCGAGGTCGATTTCCGGTAAATATCGGCGCAGAGCCTTCATCGCTGCCTCGCGCACGAGTGCGGAAATATCTGCACCGACGAATCCGTAGGAATTGTCGAGCAGCCAATCCATATCGAAATCATCACTGATTGGCATGCCGCGAGTGTGGATATTGAGGATCTCCTCGCGGCCATTCTTGTCTGGAACTCCGATTTCCAACTCGCGGTCGAAACGACCTGGACGCCTCAGCGCCGGGTCGATGGCATCACGGCGATTGGTCGCTCCGATGACAACGACGTTGTCGCGACCCTGCATTCCATCGAGCAAAGTCAGTAATTGGGCGACGACGCGTCTTTCGACCTCACCCGATACATCCTCGCGCTTGGGCGCAATAGAATCGAGTTCATCGATGAAGATGATTGCAGGCGCATTCGCAGTCGCTTCGTCGAAAATTTCACGCAATTGCTTTTCGCTCTCGCCGTAATACTTGGAAATAATCTCTGGCCCATTAATCGAGGTGAAGTGAGCCTGAGTCTCAGATGCGACCGCCTTGGCGATGAGTGTCTTTCCAGTACCTGGAGGGCCGTGTAATAGGACACCACGAGGTGGGTCGATACCGAGTCTGCGGAATAGGACCGGGTGCTTCAGTGGAAGCTCAATCATCTCGCGAACCTTTTGCAATTGTTCGCCGATTCCTCCGATGTCCTCGTAGGTGATGCTTGAGACCTCAGCATCTTCGTCCTCGTCAACCGCTTCCTCCTTGATGATGATCTCAGTATCGGGCAGAACCTGGACAATTCCCTTTGGACTCGTCTGCACAATCTGGAATGGAAGAGCCTCTGCGAAGAGAGTCATGCCCGGGATGAAAATTCGATCTCCAGCAGCGACGGGTCTCTTGTTGAGGCCACGTCGGGCGAAGCCCTCGATTCCGGGGCCGAAACGAACCTTTTGCTGCTTGGCCATTACAGGACTGAGCACGAGGCGCGTGCAGGCCTGTGCCTCGACCTTACGAACTGTGACGCGATCGCCAAGGGATACGCTCGCATTCTTACGGATAATTCCGTCAATACGAATCACGCCAAGGTTCGCGTCCTCAGGACGACATCGCCAGACGATTGCCGCAGTGGACCGCTCGCCTTCAATCTCAATGATATCTCCTGGTTTGAGATTCAATTCATTGTCGAAGGGCACTCGGGCTCTTCCGTGACCGACATCACTCGGGATGGCCTTCGCCACCCTGAGCTTCAATTCCTTATCCGATTCGTCTGCCATATCGGGCCTCCTTGCAACCTCTTGTCAACATCGGGGGTTGTTAAACCCACCAATCACACCGTGTCGAATCGACCAATCTGGTTATCAGAATAGCCGTATGCGACCCCGCGTAAGCACGACTCGGACAAAACGTCGTCATATTCGCACCAACCAACTCTCACTCCCTATGCGGTGAGTTCATCAGAGGTTTGCGATTCGCGCGCAATATGACTCACGTTCTCGAGACCGGTTTCGAAGAGATGGAAGCGAATAACCCGAACGGATCACCCTCCGTGCGCGGATACAATATCATCAACGGAGAACTTACTCTCGCCAGTGACGGTGCTACCTTCACCAGCCACAACCCAGCATGGCTCGACGACTGCCTCGGCGAATTTCCACTCTCGACAAAATCTGATGTTCACGACGCGCTCGCAGCCGCTCGCGCAGCCTTCCCTGGCTGGGCAGCGACTCCAGCACCGACCCGTGGCCAAGTGATTGGCAACATGGGTCGACTCCTGATGGAACACAAGGACGACATTGTACGGCTACAAGCACGTGAAATTGGTAAGACTCTGAAAGAGTGCGGTGGCGAAGTCCAAGAAGCGATTGACACCTGCCTATTCTTCCAATCCGAAGGCCGTCGACTCTACGGACAGACAGTCAATTCTGAACTACCGGACAAGGAACTCTTCACCTACCGCCGTCCACTCGGCGTATGCGGAATCATCAACGCCTGCAATTTCCCATCAGCAGTTCCATTCTGGAAGATGATCCCAGCAATCATGTGCGGCAATACCTGCGTGTGGAAGTCACCACAAGACGCTCCACTCCTATCATTCGCCCTGACCCGACTAATGCACGAGGCTGGACTCCCAGACGGCGTCATCAACCTCATCCACGGTAAGGGCAGCGGCGCAGGCCAGCACCTCGTCGATGCGGTCGACCTCGGTATGATCAACAAGATCTCATTCACCGGCAGCACCGCTGTCGGCAAGATGATTGGTGAGATTTGCGGGCGTAACTTAGTCAGCGCCTCACTCGAACTCGGCGGCAAGAACCCGCTCGTCATCATGCCATCCGCAAATCTCGAAAACGCAGTAGAGGGAGCCTATTGGGCCGGCTTCGGAACAGCCGGACAGCGCTGCACGAGCCTTGGTAATCTCATCATTCACGAGGATATCTATGACGAATTCGTTGAGCGCCTGATGACCAAGGTGAAGACGACAGCGGTCGGAGACTCAATGCGTCATGATGGAGTCCTCTATGGATCCATGCTGTCGGAAAAATACTCGACTGATTTCCTCAAGGGAATCGAAATGTGCGATGCCAGCGGAGCCACGAAACTTTGGGGCAAAGGGCGCATTACCAACGACAACAAGCCTGAGAACTTCCAAGGCGATGCTAGTGAGGGCGTATACATGTGGCCTCACGTATATGCTGATGTCACCGAGGACATGGATTGCTTCCAAGAGGAGATTTTCGGGCCGGTCGTCACAATCGTCAAGGCCAGCGATTTCGAACACGCACTTCACCTCGCAAACGCAAGTCCGTATGGTCTATCATCGGCGATTTACACCAACGATCGCCTCGAGGCTTACCGATACAAGACTGGAATCAAGGCTGGGATGACCGGCATCAACAACTCAACCACTGGAGCCGAGGCACACCTGCCATTCGGTGGAGTGAAGGGTAGCGGGAACGGCACGCGCGAGTCTGGAATCTGGGTCATTGAGGCTTATTCATACTGGCACGCAGTTAACGACGAGCTCTCTGGAAAGTTGCAATTAGCTCAGATGGACGTCGAAGAAATCGAGCTCGAAGAAGCCGATGCCGACTACGCCGGCCTTGCTTGAATTACTTGCTTATTCGTCATCTAAGTGAAGATATCCAGACAAGAGAAGACCAGCCGCCATTATCATAGGTGGCGCCCAATTACCAGGATTCTCCGTGAAGCCATAATCCAAATCACCAACTGCAAGGAACACTAGTATGAAAGTGAGGATATTGCCTCCTCCAATCGTCATTGCAAGAATTGCCTGGGATCTCCCCTCAACAAATTGGCCAGAAACAATTGAAATAATGGCGATGGTGAGGAAGGTAGCAGCCCAAGCTTTCTCGTAGAAAGCGTCGTTAACGGTGTGATTAGCACCCCATCCAGTTTCCGCTGCGTCAAATGGCCCAATCTCAGCGTAAGTCAACAGCATAAAGAGTGTGAATAAGGCACCCACACCTGTCAACCACCACTTTGGTTGGAATATTGTCTTCAGATCCATTTCACTCACTCTCCCCTGTGGCCTCTTCACCCTTCTCAAAGAATTCACAAGCTGTGAGTACGAACATCACGGTAATCATCAGGGACCACAGGCTACTCAACCATAGCGGGTCCTGACCGAAATCAGACCAATTGTATCCGTCTATCCACGCTGCGCTTGCACCTATAGCAATACCATGCCATGGCCTGAGTCCACCGAGAGCCATGCCTCCTAATGTGATTGCAAGGAATATGAGAACTCCCGTAACTGCTAACCCAATAGATGCCTTTGCAAGATTTACATTCAGATCATCTATCTCGTAGATAGTATCACCGTCCATATCCTCGGTTACGTAGGTTCCATCCTCAGCGGTTGCTAGGTCGATATTTTCCATCGCAGTAAAGAAAACTATGCATAAGGACATCACAATCACGAGAATGAGTTTTCTCCTCTCGCGTGGTAGTTCCATTCCATGCTCATCAAATCCGAGAGCAGGGATATAAATGACCATTCCAAAGAAGGGTATAATGAAGAAAATCAGACCAAAAAAGGCTCCTTCCATCTCGCCTCCAATAACTCCCCAAGATACCACTGCGGCTGCCATCATCAGAAGCATACCAATCATCCTACGGTTATTCACTCTCAGCAGTTGAAGCAATGCTGTAACGAGAATGGCGCCTAGGAATACATATTCCTCTGCACCCATCGATTCGGTATTTTGATTGAATTCGAATATTATCAGGGCGAAGAACCCGAATTGGGCCCACATCACCAATGAGAATGGGGATGTGTCGGTCGGTGGCATTTGGTAAGGGGCATTGTCACTCATATTCACTCACTCTCCGATGAGTCGGACGACCCCTCATACGCAATACAAGGAGTCAGCGTAAGAATACCAACGAAACAGATAATCATGAGTAAATCACTCGCTGGATAGTCAGGGGCTCCTTCTCCTATCATCCAGAGATATTGGGAGATTAACAAAGCAACCGCTGCCATTGCACCACCGTGCCAGGGCCGCATCGGCCCCAGCTCCCTGCCCATTACGGCCGTAAGTAGGAACACCAGGACCCCGAGTATACCCACTGCCAGCCCACCCCGTGCAATTGTCTGCTCGGTAGAGTCTAGTATGATGGTAAATTCTTCCCCTTCTTCCTCGCCTTCTGTGAGTTCGCCCTCCATAGCCAAACTTCCTAAACCGGACATCAGGAACATCATGAACAGAGCGAAGAGAATCCAAAGAAGGCCAAGTCTTAGCAACCTGGATTCATCATCTAGACCCAATGTCGGATCGCCGATTGCCATTGCTGGCATGTAGGCAATTGGACCAATCATTAGCAACATGAAAAATGCCCAGAACATCATCTCATTCTCGCCCACAGCCAGGCCAATTACAACCATCA
This sequence comes from Candidatus Thalassarchaeaceae archaeon, assembly GCA_029250665.1. GTDB lineage: Archaea > Thermoplasmatota > Poseidoniia > Poseidoniales > Thalassarchaeaceae > MGIIb-O1. The sequence goes on from JAQXEV010000053.1 coordinate 30,129, forward strand.
ACGCTGGAATCCCCAAGGATACCCCCATCCTCGCGTTCGGGACTGAGAGGAAGAGCGCCAAACCAGCACCCGCCATCATCGTCAAAAAGACGTAGTCGATATTGTCACCTGATCCATCCTCTACTGCCCAGTAGGCAAAAACAGCAAAAACTCCCAACTGAGAAAGCATCAGTAGGGATTTCGCTGAGAGGTCAATTGTTGGCATTTTGAACATGGAGGCTTCTTCCATGCTACTGGAAGAGTGAGTGAAGTTGATTATCGTTGGGGGGGCATTATTGCTCAATCACAAGTACGGCTCTCCACACACTGTGCAAGGGAGTCCCGGCAACCAAGCTCCGGGCATATGTCCACAATTGGAGCAGATGCTCGTCTCGATGTCTCCGCCGAATACACTCATCGCAATCAATTAGTGAGCGGAGCCGACCGCCTTGAACCTACTTCAGGATAGAGAGGGTTAGACACCAGAGGGGGCATGCGGTGAGGCGGTCGAACAAGTCGAATCCAATTGCTTATGGAGGATAGGCAACTCGCTTTGCACGTAAGGTGTAAGGATGAGTAAGGGCATCACCTTCCCACTCCCTATGAAGAAGGGATTCGGAGCAACCGACCGTGTCGACCAATGGTGGAAAGGACCCACCGCCATGTCCGCATATCTGGGTATCATGATCCTCTATGCGACATGGCGTGGATTCATGGAGGCCGACTTCTGGATATTCTCCGATTTCGGCCTTTCAGCGGGCGTTGGACATGGTAGTGGAACAATGGCTATCGAAGAGAATCACGCTCATGTCCTGAGTCCGCTGTTCTCTCCTCTCATCGTCCCCGGTGAGTATTCCTGGATGCCTCGCCACTTGCAGTGGATTTCTCCGGCGATGTTCATCCTCATCTTCCCCGCTGGCTTCCGTGGGACCTGCTACTACTACCGCAAGGCGTACTATCGTGCATTCATGCAGCAACCAACCGGTTGCGCAGTCTCCAAGCCATGGGACGAGTACTCAGGCGAGACTGGCTTGCTACTAGTCCAGAATCTGCACCGCTACTTCATGTATGCAGCACTGGCTTACCTGCCAATTCTGTCATTCGATGTATGGCTTTCAATCAATTTCCATCAGGGCGACGCTCACGCCTACGGAGTCAGCGTCGGCACACTCGTACTACTGCTGAATGTAATCATGCTGACAGGATACGCCCTTGGTTGCCACGCATTCCGACACGTCGTCGGAGGATCTTCGAATGATTGGAGTGGAACGGCGATGGGGAGAGTCAAGTACAGGTTGTGGAAGTTCTCGACCAAACTCAACGAGAAGCACAAGGAATGGGCACTCTACTCTCTCTTCTGGGTCATGTTCACTGATTTCTACATCTACGCCTGCACCGACCCTCTGTTTGGCTGGTCTGACATCGTACTTTGGGGAGGATTGTGAATGCGTTACGATTTGACCGATGATAACTACACTACTCACGAGCACGACGTGGTCGTGATTGGCGCCGGAGGCGCTGGCCTTCGCGCCGCGATCGCTGCTAGTCAAGAGGGTGCGAGCGTGGCGCTCGTCTGCAAGTCGATGTTGGGTAAGGCCCACACTGTAATGGCTGAAGGTGGGGCCGCTGCTGCTCTTGGCAACAAGGATCCTCGCGATAATTGGCAGGTTCATTTCCGTGACACGATGAAGGGTGGGAAGTACCTGAATGATTGGCGTATGGCGAGGATTCACGCGCAACAAGCACCTGACCGAATTCGTGAGTTAGAGACTTGGGGCGCTGTTTTTGATAGGACACCGAAGGGTCTGACGAGTCAACGCAACTTCGGTGGTCACACCTATCCGAGGCTCGCTCACATTGGTGATGCGACTGGCCTCGAGTTGATTCGAACTCTGCAAGAGAAGGGAGTCCACATGGGAATGGATGTCTTCATGGAATTCACTGTTCGACGACTATTCACCAAAGAAGGCACTGTCGTCGGCTGCTTCGCCTACGACCGCAACGATGGTTCTCTACATCTCTTCAAAGCCAAGTCAATCGTCCTCGCGACCGGGGGAATCACCCGTTGCTGGGCGGTCTGCTCGGGCTCTTGGGAATACACCGGAGAGGGTCATGCCCTCGCTTACTGGGCTGGGGCTGAGTTGGGCGATATGGAATTCGTTCAATTCCACCCAACTGGCATGATTTGGCCACCGAGTGTCAAGGGAATTCTCGTTACTGAGGGTGTTCGAGGCGAAGGAGGCATGCTGACTAATTCAGAGGGTGAGCGTTTCATGTTCGATTACATCCCTGAAATGTACAAGGACGAGTTCGCCGATACCGAGAAAGAAGCCCTCGAGTGGGTTGACGAAGTTATCTCTGGCAAACTGGCCACGAAAAGACGCCCTCCTGAACTACTAACTCGTGACGTGGTTGCCAAGGCAATCAATTCCGAGCGGGAGGCTGGACGTGCAAGTGAACACGGTGGAGCTTACCTCGATATTTCGTGGCGGTCTCCTGAGGAAGTCAAGAAGAAACTACCAGGAATGTATCATCAATTCAAAGAATTGGCTGCGGTTGATATCACCAAGACGCCGATGGAAGTTGGGCCGACCGCTCACTATGTCATGGGCGGGGTCAAGGTCGACCCGGAGTCTCAGGAATCGACTATTCAGGGACTCTATGCTGCTGGTGAAGCTGCGACTGGTCTGCACGGTGCTAACCGTTTGGGTGGCAATTCACTAACCGACTTGATTGTCTTCGGCAAAATTGCAGGAGAGTGTGCGGCGAAGCGGGCGACTGAGTCTGAGGGCTTCGCCGATATCGACGAAGCTGAAATTGCTGATGTCATTGCCGAAACTTTGGCTCCTTTCGCTCGTGAAGATGGTGAAAATCCAGCTAAGGTCGTCGAAGATTTGCGCGAGATGATGCAAGAAAAGGTCGGGATCATCCGAAACGGAAGTTTGCTTGAAGAGGCGCTTTCAGACCTTGAAGAACTTGAGGCTCGCGCGGCTTTGACCAGCCCGGGAGGTTCGAGAATCTACAATCCGGGTTGGCATCAAGCACTGGAATTGAGTGCCATGCTGGATGTCTCGCGCATGTGTGCGCTAGCCGCACTGCAGAGAGAAGAGTCACGCGGCGGACACACACGCGATGACTTCCCAGTTCCAGACCACAAACACTGGGGTAAGATCAACAGCGTCATCGCGAAAGAAGCAGATGGCTCGATGAGCATCGAACACCGAACCTACCCCCCGATAGATGATGAACTCAAAGCACTGCTTGATGCCGAAGACCTACACGAGGAGGGCTGAGAATGAGCGAAGATGTCACTTTCCGAGTCTTCCGCGGAGTTGGTGACGGTGATGGAGATGCTATGGGTAAGATGGTCGATTACACCGTCGAGATGGACGAGGGTATGGTAGTGCTCGATGTTATCCACCGTATTCAATCCGAGCACGCGCCCGACCTTGCCTGTCGCTGGAATTGCAAGGCGGGTAAGTGCGGCTCATGTAGTGCTGAAGTCAACGGTATGCCGCGCCTGATGTGCATGACTCGAATGGAGGACATCATGGAGGAGACTCCTGATGGTCAGCCGGTCACGGTCAAGCCAATGCAAGCTTTCCCAATCACCAAGGATCTCGTGACCGATTTGTCATGGGCTTTTGAGATGAACAAGAAAATGGTCCCGGTTAGCGGGCCAAAAGAGTTCGATTGGGAGTTCAAGCAAGAAGAGGCCGACCGAATCCAAGAATTCCGCGCTTGCATCGAATGTATGCTTTGCGTCAATACCTGTCACGTTCTTCGCGAGCACCAGAAATTCGACGAATTCGCAGGACCGCGATTCTTCGTACGCCTGGCCGGACTAGAGATGCACCCACTCGACACAAAGAGTCGTATCCCCGAAATCAAGGAAGATTTCGGACTTGGTTACTGTAATATCACGAAGTGCTGCACCGAGGTCTGTCCAGCTGGAATCAATATCACGGATAATGCGATAATTCCACTCAAAGAAAGAGTCGTGACTGAGTATTATGATCCGCTTACAATTATTACCAAGAAACTTGGGCTTCGCGGCAAATAATGACGTTTAACGACTAAAGTGGGATACCCACAGAGTCAAAACGAACTGGAATGTAGATAATATCCCCCGCTCACGCATACGCAGAAGGCATCGCGAGTGGGGTTACGTAGATCAGCGCAGACGTTCGAAGACGGCGCACCCTGATTAGATTCAGAGGTGCTTGATGCCAGTCTTCTTCACGTTGGCCTTCTTGATCTTGGCTGGGAGCCAAGCCGGTCCGTTCTTCGGCTTATCGACCATTGCGGTCGAGCCGACGAAACAATGCACTTTGTTTGTGCCGCGCTCGCGCAGACAAATGTCAGTGTGACCGCGTGTAGCTGCCTTCAGAGCTGCGCCACGGGGCTGCTTGCTCACGAAAACTTGGGCTGTATCATTATCGCCCTCCATCAAAACGAAGTATTTCTTGCCAGACATTGAATTATCCACCTCCACAAAGTGGGCAACTCGGGGAGATTATGAAGTTTGAGGCGAATAAACGACTCACTGCGCCCCTGTAAGCACCTTTTCGGAAATTCCGGTGACCTCTGAGAGAGGAAATTTTGCTCATAATTCGGCACAAGCGAGGGTCTTAGTGTTGAGAACACCCTTGATTGAACGGATGGAATCGACTACTAATCGAGCGATTTCGCCCATGTTAGCGGCCTCTATCTTCAGGATGAGGTCGTGGTCGCCAAACAAGAGATTTGAATCTACCACGAACGGCAAGTTCGAGGCCGTGTCGAACACAGAGAATTCAGAACCCGGTTCGACATTAATCAGCACATATCCAACAGACATCTTATCGACAGGGAGGGGCTAAGTGACGAAGAACCCTTTGACGGCACGTCGAAACAAGATTTGAGCGACGAAGGGGTGATAGCGGGCGGCCCCCTCTCGTAAGTGTATGGCCGAGACAGTCATTGTGCGCGAGTGCAAGTATGGAGAGGTTCGCGTCCTGTTTGGCAACATCCTACGTGTCGAAGGAGATGTTCTGGTAACTACCGCCAACAACCGATTAGCAGGTAGGGAAGGTCTGGATGAGAAGATCCACCAACTGGCTGGCGAAGAACTGAGACAATTCTGCCATGGTATTGCTGTTGAACGCCGCAAGGAGAATATGCAACCATGCGGGGTTGGGGAAGCCGTTACTACCCCTGGGTTCAATTTGCCATTCAAGAATCTGATTCACGTAGTGGGGCCAGATTGCCGACGTCCTAATCAGGATAATTTCAGGCGAGATCTGCTCAAGAAGTCCTATGCTTCTATGTTTGAGCAAATCGAGGCGATTGATGAGCGCACGACACTTGTGATGCCACCGGTGAGCATGGATATCTTTGCTTACCCTCACCGAGAAGGAGCTCGGAGGACGATGGAGATCGTTCTCGCATGGATGGATGAGGGTGAAGATCCTGGTACTGATATGGTACTCATCGTTACCGATGACAATCAGTTCCTCAACAATATGAAGACAGTTTATCGCGAGTCCGAGGATAGATTTCCAGGAATTGATCGTACTCGTGCTTTCCGACGCGGAAAGTATCCCTGATTGCGTCTCGACTCAACGGTCGAGAGAATCAATGTGCAGTTCAACCGCTTCACTGAGAGTCAGTCGGCCTACTGCAACCGCTCGGGCAAGGCCGGCTGGAATAGTCAAGCGGCCCTCTGAGATACGCCGACTGCGTCGTTGAATTTCTCGCACCTCACCCTTGGTTGGGATTACCTGTAAGCGCCGAGTAACAGGGATTCCTTCGAGGGAGCAGATGGTTCTCGCGGCTGAAACATGGTCGTGTCGCGAGCCGCGTGAGGTCGAGCGCTCATCGACGAATTGGATAGAGAGGCCTCGCGCAAGACAGACATTGGCTATACGCGAAGAAATCGTTCGTGCCCCATCGCCGATACGAACCACAGATTCAGCTGGCTGAAGGTCGTGTAGAATCTCCATTATTCGGTCGACGGTTTCGTCGACCGATTCCATCTGCATCGAGCCAGCCGCTTTTCCATCGGCAAGCCATGCAAGACCCGGCCGGGGACCTGGGTCGATGCCGAAGCAGATGCGCTGTACTTGCTCACCAGCGTACATCCGATTGACAATCGAGCCGATAACGGAGTCGATTTCCTCGACCGCGCACCCGACTCCTCGATTATCCTCTGATTGCCCAACTTCAGCGTGCGATCCAATCCAATAGTCGACCCCATTCGGCACCGGGTGCTCGGGGTCAATCTGCACATGTTGGATGCCCGAGTTCCGCAAGCAGTCGAGTAGCCTGTAGGCCAGACGGAAATCATCAGTGCGGACTGCGACCTCGGGCACGATACGCGAGTGTTGGGCCTCGCCTTCAATCGTTGCTGTCTACAAATCACATCGGTGGCATTATTCGCTTGGTTCTACAATCTCGCACCGACCACTTCATGCTGATTTCCACTCGAAAACCCGAAACGATGCACGCCAAGCCTATTCCAAGCGATGTCGTCAAGAACCCTGACAATGGGCTAGCCTCATGAGTGGGGTCTACGAACGCGAATTGCGCTCCGTCTTAGCTGGCGAGCGCAAGGGCGTGATTGCCATCACGCGCTCATGCACCGAGGTCGAGCGTGCGCGTGCTATGCAAGTCTGCCAACGCCCGTTCCTCGTCGTGCGCGCGCCCGGCAGCGGCTCAGAAGGTACTGGAGACATTCTCGCGCTGCGGGGAGACATGTGTATGCCGATAGAGGTGAAATCATCTAAGACCGATCGAATCTATCTCTCAGGCCGCACCAAGGATCAGTATCTCGCACTTATCTCAACTGGAGAAAGGTGCGGCCTGCTGCCACTCTACGCATTCCGTCTGAAGGGTGTCAGAGGAGATAGTTGGACAATCATGAAAGTCCCTGTCGAAGGTTTGACTGGAAAATTACGAAGCCTTGCACGAAGCATACCAAACGTTCCACTTACTCGCAACGGAACGCCTTACCTCAATTGGCACGATGGAATGCCTCTACACAGATTTCTCGCACTCATCAGTCGTTCAGACGGCGCTCGTTCAATCTAAACTCAGTCGTCGTCTTTGCTAGAAGTTTCGAGTCTTGCTTCCACCTCGACGAGTTGAGCCTTCGCTGCCTCGATATCGGCCTTGACTCCATCAAGGACTGCTCTCCTCAGCAGGCGAGCGATTGCTTCAGACTCACGACGTAACCTATCGACCTCGCGAGCGCGCTTGCGCTCATCCAAATCGCCCTTCTCCGTCACGACCCACCCAATACGCCGTAGGTCAAGTCAGTTGCGCAGCGCGCCACGAGAGTTCAAGTGGAGTCCTCGCCGACCGTGTGGTATGGAGCGAAGGCTGGAGCTGAACCAAATCCTCTTCCTCGCCTTCCTCGCTTGGATTGCGATGAGGGATTTTGCTCCCCTCTGGGTCGTTGGCATCATCGCCGCGTGGTACTTTGGCCTCGTGTACCTCGAACAGAATGGAACCTTGGATCGATGGAACGCGACGCGGGTCCTCGGAATGATCCTGATGGTTCGGACCGGTCGAGGCAAGGTTGCGTTGGAAAAAATGGCTCGCCCTCGCCGCTTTTGGAGGGCTTATGGCGAGTTCTCAATCTGGCTGTGTTTCATTGTCATGCTGGGTGTGATTCTGTTGATTGTTACTGCTGCTTTGGCGACTGCTGCTGCCCCTTCAGAACAGAATGTGTTGCCGGCTTCCGACCTTCTTTTGATTCCGGGAGTGACGAGTTTCGTGCCATTTTGGTGGCCAGTTATTGCACTGGTAATCGCTCTAATCATTCACGAGTATAGTCATGGATTGCAGGCTCGCGCGCACGGGATGCAGGTTCGTTCCTTCGGACTCCTCTTGGTTGGTCCGTTGCCTATGGGCGCTTTTGCTGAGCCGGAATATGAGGAAATGATGCGGGCTCCTCGCCGCGAGAGGTTACGACTCTATGCAGCTGGACCTTCGATCAATCTGATTGCGACTTTTGTGGTTCTGATTTTGCTATCGGCGACTGCTACAGGATTTGCTGCCGGGAAGCCCGGTGTCCATGCCTCAGCGATTATCGAAGAAACAGGGGCAGAAGATGCTGGTTTGATGCCCTATGAGACAATCACTCACATCGGTGAAGAGAGGATTAACGATTACAATGAATTCACCGATGCGATGGGTGTTTATTCATCAGGTGAAACAGCGGAATTCACCGTAGTCTCATCTGCCGCTCACGGTGAAGCAGAGACTCGAATTATTGAGATCACTTTCACAGACCGCTGGCAGTATCACATAGACCAATGTGAGAAGGACCCAAACTGTGTTCAATCTGAGTTGGAAGAGCAATTGGCTGAGATAGGAATCGAGCAAGGTGATGCATTCGTTGGAGTCAGTAACCTTCGCTCAAACACCGCAGCTGTCGAAGGCTGGTCATTCGTATTTGATGACCAATTTACCCCTGCTCAGAAGAGTCTCGGTCTATTGATTACACCATTGGTTTTGCTGGGTACTCCTATTGCCCTCGATGGACATACGATGCCACTCGAACAACGAGCCATGTTGACCGCTGGAGACGGCCTGATTGCCTCCACCCTCGGCACAGACGGTATGCTTGCCACCTTCGATTTCCTATTCTGGTTGGCCTGGATTAACTTCATTCTCGGATTCGCCAATCTGATTCCGATGATTCCATTCGATGGTGGCCACATGTTTCGAGATGCAGCTCACTCGACTATGCGATTCGTAATGCGAGGAGCTGACCCAATTCGCATAGAGGGAGCTGCTAATCGATTGAGTTCGATGAGCAGTCTATTCGTTCTCTTCATCGTCGCGATTCCGATTATTCTACCGCGACTCGTCGCCTGAGAAGAGCGGACGGATAGAGCGAATTCATTCTTCTTCTGAGGCAGCCTCAGAGGCCTCGGAATCATTCGATTCTTCGTCCTCATCCTTCGAAGTCAATCGATCTGTAATCATCTCAATTATGACTGGGGCAGAGATGATGATAGCGACCAGCACAGCGAGATTGCCCCATGTATTGCCGGTAACTTGCCCCGCGGTGCCGCTGGCGTAGAGTTTGACTGCGCCGACCCACGGAATCTCAAGAGAGGCAACGCCCATTATCCACTCATCCTTGATTGCGGTTACCAATTCACCATTCTCGTCGGTGAGTGATTGTTGATCGTATTGACAGCCATTGCTCCATCGATTATCGCCAGTCGTGATATATCCCTCGTGGGTGATAATTGACAAGTCGATTTTCAGCTTTGAGTTCCCATGAAAGCAATCGTATTCGAGTTCCACAAAGCCTGATTCCGCCCCAACTACGTCTGTTCCAGGCACATCCCAGCCGCCATTTGGATTAGCAATCGCTTGTAGCAAAGCACGGTGAATGACTGGAGTGTCGGAGCCTCCGTTCTTTCGGAAGATGATGACGTCTCCGGGCATCCCGTGAGTCTCGTAACCCTCGTGCTCGCCACCAGTTTCAGTGGCCTCTGCAAAGGTGATGATGTCGTGGCGGTCGGGGCTCATGACGAGGACGAGATCGCCAGGGTCGATTGCTCCGACGGAGCCGTGCTCATTGTCATGCATCATCGAGCCTGATTCGACGACGACCATTGGTGGGTAGGAGCCAGTTGCAATGGTCATCGAGCCGAGCAGAAGGATGACGAGTCCGATTGCGAGGCTCGCCTCACGTTTCAGAACGTGAAGGTCCAACCTCATTCCTCCTCGGATACCGAGGAATCCTTCGCTGATTTGCTGCGGCGACTCCTTGACGAAATATTGACGCCGGCTGGCGTAGTGAGGTATAGCAAAACGAGGGAAGTGGTTGCCAGAAGGATTCCAACGCCATCAAAGTGGGGCGCAAGGGCGTGAATCGAATCATCGCGAGCGATCCACAGTGTGAGATCGACTGTATATTCGCGAGCGCCACCGCCCTGTGTGGCGAAGCCAGCGACCATATTGTAGAGAAACATTGCAGCACTAAATCCGCTGAGGCCAAGCACGGCGCGATTGGATTCGGCCTGGCGAAGCGACTTGGCACCGGGTAATTGCCGAGAGAGACGGGAATCATTGGTATTCCACCAAGCCGAGAGATACGACTGACCTCCATTTACGTCCAAGTCGACATTAATCTCGTCCCACGGCTCGGCGGAGTCGAAATCTGCATCCTTAGACTTGGCAGCCTCTGCCGAACTGCCCGCAGGTCGGATATGCCTGAAGCGGGTGCTGACCTTGATGCCCATCTCATTGTACAGGCGCACGAGTTGCGCCTGATATCCAGGTCCGAGCATATCAGCTGCGTTTTCCGCCTCCTTGCGTAGGCGCAGAATCTCGGGCCGATTGTCCATCTGCAGAATTTCATCAAGATTCGCCTTCTGACCCATGTAAACAAAGAATTCAGGAACCATCCAGAATGCTATCAAACCGCCGAAAATCAATCCAGCCCAGCTCCATGGGACCCATTCGGCCTTCGTAGGATCGGTTGTCCCATCGAGAATGAAGAGGAATAGAATACCCCAGATGGTCGCAGCCATCGAGAGTATGGTCACCCATGAAATGATGCGGAAATGGTTGTCTTTGTGACCGGCCCACCAACGCCCAAGAGCGGAATTTAGTCGCTTGAGGGGACCTGCCATCGCGGCTCGGGTCATGCTCCTGAGATATGTCCCTTATCGCGTGACGTTCAATGGATTCATGTCCGAATCTGTGAATGATTACGATAAGTTGCTTGCCAGACACTCCAATGTAGGGGGTCTTGATGATGACCCATTGGTTCATGTTGGGTGGACTTGGCGACATGGTCGATGTCCACCGCTGGGGGTGATTCCGGAGCCCTCGACTTGCTGCACCCGCGCGTGCGGGAATTGGTAGATGAGCGTGGGTGGAAATTGACTCCTGTTCAAGAAGCTGCTACTGCGGATTTGGTTGCGGGCCGCGACAGAATTCTGGTCGCACCGACTGGAAGTGGGAAGACCGAGGCGGCGGTTTTACCGCTCGCCTCGAGGGCGCTTGCGGAGGAATGGGATGGCTTGTCGATTCTCTACATAACTCCGCTGCGGGCGTTGAATCGCGATATTGACCGGAGGTTGGCCAAACTACTCGAGCCATTGGGGCTAAGTGTTGGACTGCGCCATGGTGATACAAGCCAGAAAGAGCGAACTAAGCAGTCAAAAAAGCCACCTAACCTGTTGGTAACAACTCCCGAAACTGCGCAAATAATGCTACTCGGGAGCCGATTACGTGAGCACTTGGCCGGTGTAAAGGCAGTGGTTCTCGATGAGGTTCACGACATGGCAGCAAGTGAGCGGGGAGCACAATTGCTAATCGGACTTGAGAGGATTTCCGGTCTGGAAAACGCCAGTGGTAGATTCCAACGAATTGGATTGTCGGCGACCGTCGGCAACCCTGCCGAGGTCGCGAGATGGATGTCAGCCGATGCAGAGCCAATCTTTGGTCCAGCGCCTCGCACCACGAAAGTGACAGTACATCGAGAGACACCCACACCTGAGGACGAATTATTGGCGGGCGAATGGAGTATTTCGCCAAAGTCAATCGCCGCCTTCAGACACCTCGCCCACACCCTGATCGAAGACCCGCCATCGTTGGTCTTCGTCAATTCACGCTCGGCTGCTGAAACCGTGGCACAGCGGCTTTCTGCCATCGTACCTGAAATTGAGGTTGGAGTCCATCACGGTAGCCTAGCTGCCGAAACTCGCCGAGAAATGGAAGAGGCTCTACGCGCTGGGGAGTTGCACGGTCTAATCTGCACCTCAAGCCTCGAACTTGGCATCGATATTGGTACCATTCGGAGAGTCCACCAATTGAACAGCCCACGCGCAGTCGATAGGATGCTACAGCGCGTCGGTCGCGCCGAGCACCACCTCGGTGGAACCGGACGCGGCGATGTCCTTGCATGGGAAGTCGACGACATCGCTGAGTGCGCAGTAATCGCACGACGCGCAATGGCCGGAGAACTCGAGGGAGTCGAGTGGCGATATGAACCGGCCATCGTCGCCGCAAATCAATTCCTCCAAATGGCAGCTGAGAGAAGTGTCGTACCACTATCTCAAGCAACCGAATTGCTCAAACGTTCGACTATTTTTCCAAATTGGAAGGAAGAGGATACCCTCGCAGTGTTACGAATTCTCGATGACCGTTGGCTGATTAGACTGATTGACAAACCTCGCCAATCCGACACTACACTTTGGCACCCCAAGCTCTGGAAAGGGGTCGCGAAGAAGGCAAATGCAGACGCGATACCCGCCGACCTCGTTCCTGAAGAACGTCCACCATGGGACGAGAAACACTCCGACGGAGATAAATCAAGATGGCGTCGAGCCATGGTACCGCACCTCCCTGAAACCCTCACCGAAGGTTGGTTTTCACCCGCGGGTAAACTCGGTCGAAACCGCACTGACCACATCTCGATGATTCCCGATGAGATATCCTACCGAGTCAGAGACGCAGTCACACGCCGCTCTCTCGGATCAGTCGACGAGGCCTTCGTTCTCTCACTCTCGAATACCGGACAAGACGACGCCGGCCGGCCGCGAAGATTCGTCATGGCCGGTCGGACCTGGATGATAGTCGACGCAGACCCAGAGCAGAATGAGTTGCTCGTCGCTCCGGTCAAGGATACTGGAGAAGCACCGGTGTGGTCTGGAGAACTGCCACCTGTGCCGATCGAGGTGGCTCTGGAAGTTGGCCGATTGCGCCGCAGTGCAGCAGTTGCAATCGGTGCACTTGAGGCAGAATCCAATGACCTCGACTACGATGAATACCCTCTTTCAAACGAAGCAAGAACAGACCTTCTCAACACAGTCGCTCAGCATCTCGACGCCACAGAACACCTACCTACCGACACAACGCTGACCGTCGAGATACGAGAGAAAGTAATCGTGTTGAATACCTGCCGAGGAAGCAGAATCAATGAGACCCTCGCGCATTTCATACAAGCCATGGGATCGATGCTTGAAGGGAAGATGGGAACGACATTGATCGACCCCTATCGCATCGCCTTCCGAGTTCCAGGGACCACAGTTGGTCACATCATCGAATGGCTCACTAAGACCTCCCCAGAAGCCCTCGAAACCATTCTACGCATGACCATCCCCAACGGTCGTGCCTTGCGCTGGCGCATCGTTCAAGTAGCCCGAAAAATGGGTGTTCTAGAGAAGGCAGTCGATCCTCGCCGGGTAAATCTGCAGGGTCTGATGCAGCGCTACCGAGGAACGCCAGTGGTCGAGGAAGCGCTGTCAAAACTCTTCCATGAAAGGATGGACATCGAAGGCACGATGGATCTCATCCGCGAAATTCAATCAGGCAAGGTCGAAGTCATCCACACGGCCAGCGGACCTCTCGGCCTCTCACCAAAGTCCGAGCGTGATCTGCTTCTCCCTGCCTGGTCTGACGCACAGCTTCGCGAGCGTTTGGAAACACGACTTGTAGCAGAGCGAGCAGTACTAATCTGTCTCAATTGTCAAGAGAAGACGAGAAAGCGCGTCGGGAGAATGGAGGATCGCATCGAGCCATGCCCAAAGTGCAGCGGCACGATGCGAGCGTGCGCGCCAGAACGCATGGAATCCATGCTCGCTGGCTGGATTGCCAGCGAAGACCCAAAAGAACGCGCACGCATGAAAAAGAATGCTGAACTCATCCGAACCCATGGCCACGATGCTGTACTGGCCTTGATGGGCAGAGGAGTAGGGGAGGAAACCGCAACGAGGCTGTTACGAGGTCATACCCGAGGTAACCGAGTCAAACTACTGCGAGCTATCCACAACGCCGAGCTGCAATATGCCAGAACACGCCGTTATTGGAGTTAGAAACCGATATGGAACGCCAACCTATCGGAGGGTTGTGCTGATAGGACTGACCGGCCGCTATGCCTCGGGTAAATCTACAGTTGTGGCTTGGCTTGTTTCCAAGGGATTAGGCAGCGAATCCTGCTCTGATTCTATTCGTGCTCATCTCAAAGAGAAAGGAATCGAAGAATCTCGAGAGAACTTAATCGAAGGTGGGAATGAATTACGCCGAATCGGTGGAACGGGAATCCTCGCTGAAATGTTACTCGAGAGAATAGACGGTGGGAATGCTGTCATCGATTCAATTCGGACACCTGGTGAAGTCAGAGCCCTACGACAGCGTGAGGATTTCATTCTAATCGAAGTTCGAGCGGGAATGGAAGCACGCTGGCAAAGAGCACAGTCCCGCGCAAGAACTGGGGATATTTCTGACAAAGAGACCTTCTTCGCAAATGAAGAGGTAGAGGCAGTTGCCAAGGATGAATCTGGGCAGGACCTGAACGCAACCGCAACACTGGCGGACCTAATTTTGGTGAACGATGGAAGTTTAGAGCAGTTACACGCTGATCTCGAGGAACTCTGGGTTCTCTTACCTGAGTAATCAGGCTGAGCGATAGGATATACCTGATTCATTGAACATACTTGTGGCAATCTCAAAATCTTCCTGCCAGCGCTCGGGAATTTCTGAATCGGCCGGATAAACGACTTCGAGAACTCCGGCTTGTATTAGTGAGCGAGCACAACGCGAGCAAGGTGGCCAAGTGACGTACGCAGTGCAACCCTTCAGTGAGATACCAATCCGCGCCGCGTGCATGATGGCATTCTCTTCAGCGTGGCAGATCATCGGATATTTCATCTCACGATTGTTCAGTCGCTCCGCCGTATCTTCGATTCCACGCGGGAATCCGTTGAATCCTGTAGAGCGCACCTCGCGGTCCTCGCCAACCACGACGCATCCAACCTTCGTCGAGGGATCTTTTGACCAATCAGAAATATGCTTGGCGAGACCAAGAAATCGTGTATCCCATTTCGCACTCATCAGTTCACCTCAGGGTCGACCGCCCGGTGGGTCGTTATCTCGATTCGCCTCTGAGCGGTTCGGATCATACCCCTCCCAGACTTCTGGATTCTTGTAGCAATCAGGATCATCTCGGTCGGCCTGACCACCTTTGTCATTATCGACTCCATCACCGCAGTTGCCCACCCCGCGTTCGCCATCGGACAAGAGCGCTTCTGGACCGCCTTTCATCATCACAGCAACCATCAATCCTGCAAGGACTAAGATGAGGATGATTAGGATGACTTTGGAGCTCGTGTCTTTCGACTCGACGGTGACTTTTACTTCCACCTTGTCGTCGCTGTTGGAGGTCATGCGTAGCACCCGAAGTGGGTCATCCCTTTTGACTCTCAATGAACGCTCAACTCATCACGAAGGTCGAGTCCATTGTTCTCACACCAATCCTTGAGGATGTCTCCAATGAGGTAAATACTGCCCATCACGACCAACTGCACACCGGCTTGTCGAGCCATTATTTGCGCCCACTCAAAGGCCCTAATTGGGTCGTCGATTAGGAGAGGTGGGTCGAGTCTGTTTGAGCAAATTGTATCGGCAAGATCCGCGGGTTCGATAGCGGGTAAACGACCCGACGTCGGCTTGCTCACGACGATGTGACGGAAAGTTGGAGAATGGTATAATTCCGAAGCTAAGGATGACGTCGCTTGCAGGATATCGTCCTTTTGCGACATCCCGATGAGTAAGACGCATGGTTCTTCGATTCGAGATAATTCCGCGTCAAAACCCTCGTCATTGTGGGCCGCACTGAATTTTACATCATATTGCATATTGGTTGGTTTCCATCCTGGTGAACGCCCCGGCCATCTGCACTCAGCTTGGTTGGGGCCCCAATTCATCAATAAGGAAACCATGAGGGATAATTCTCGCCAAGTTTCCCAAGGCGATTCGTATGGGTCCTTCTGATGTATGTAGAAATCATCGCCCGCAATCTCGGAGATGATAGCGGCTACTTCTGGGTCGTCCGACTCAAGAGCGATGAGCGGTACGCCGGGGCGATAAATGCCGGCTTTCTCACGAGCGATTTCGGACAGGGTCTCTCCGAGAACCTCGGTGTGATCTAGTGAAATCGTCGTGATGATGCATAGATCGGCATCGACGAGGCAAGTTGCATCGCCTCGCCCACCGAGTCCCGTCTCAATGATGGCGCGATCAATTCCGGCTTCAGCAAAATGCAGCATAGCGGCGATGAAAGTAACCTCGTAGAATGTCGGTTCGAGAAGATCTCCTTCACTCGCCGCTGCCTGAATCACCTCGACATGTCTGTCGAAGTCGGCCGAGTCTATCGGTCGACCATCGACTCTGATTCGCTCTTCGACCATGACGAGGTGTGGTGTTGTGAACAAGCCAACGCGTAGACCCGATGCTGCTGCGTTGGCCGAAAGTTGGACGCAGAGAGAACCCTTGCCATTGGTTCCTGCGACATGAATTGAAGGAAATTTGAGCTGAGGGTCCCCGAGGTGCTCGAGTAGCGATTCGACCCGCTCGAGGCCTAACTTCATCCCTGCGAATCGAAGGTCGTCGAGCCATTCTCGTGCATTCATTGTCTCACCTCAGCCGCCGGTTACAGCAGTGCAGGAACGGGTCAATGTGATATGGTCCTTGAAGTTCGTGGAGGGTGTGTCCGCTGAAAGTGAAAGTGTCATCGACATGATGATTGATCAATGGGAGTCGATGGCCGGCATGGCTGCGATGTTCATTGCAACCATCGGAATTGGTATGTTCATCCAACCACTTTACGATATTCCCGAGGCTCGCGCCTTTGGTGAAGAAGGCACGACGAAATCCGGTTTCATTCTCTTCGAACTGGTGATGATCGGCCTCTTCACAGTCGCCATCATATGGCTCGCGCGTAAGGGACTCGAGGCACTGATCAAAGGAATCGTCATGCTCGCACTCGGCCTCAGTCTATTCTACGCCCTCCAGCCATTCACTCTCATCATCCTCTATCTGACTGGCCTCGCAACACCCGCGAGTGTAGGTCTCAGCGCTCTAGTAATCACGATCGCTGGCATGGTTTCCTTGCACCGTTACCCAGAGTGGTATGTTGTCAATAGTGTCGGTGTGATGGTGGGGGCAGGGGTCATCGTGATGATCGGAATTTCGTTCGTTCCAACTTTGGTGATTATCTTCATGTTGTTAGCGGCGATTTACGATTACTGGGCCGTTCACAAGAGCAAACACATGCTGGAACTAGCTGACACGATGATTAGCCTCAAATTGCCGGTTTTGCTGGTATCTCCCAAGGAAAAGGGCTACTCATTCCTCGACCAAGAAGGCGATATCATGCGCGATTCAATTAACGCGGGCGAGATGGCACCCCCTCCACCCGGCTATGATGGTGTGATGGAGGCTGAAATGGTCGACGAAGCCGAAAGGCTTCGACCGAAGAAGAAGAGTCGAGATGCACTTTTCATGGGTCTTGGAGACGTCATTTTCCCTGGTATGCTGGTGATTTCAGCACTCTCTTTCCTACCTGAATGGGGGCCCGAGGTGTGGAATGCCTTCGGTCACATTCACCTCGCTCAATTAGTAGTCGGTGTTGGGACTTTGATTGGCGGTTTGGTCGGTTATGTCGCTCTGATGTATTTCGTCGCACAAGGGAAACCGCAGCCTGGTTTACCGTTGCTGAATGGTGGAGCAATTATTGGATATCTTGTCAGTGGCATCTACGCATACGATATCGGACCACTATTCCAGGCGATTACATTCCTCTGAGGCTTCGTGCTCAGGCTCCTTTCAACGGTGCTCGGGCCATGATTCCCCGATTCATTGAAGGCGGGGGGGCTGACCCTTCGCTTCGGTCGCCATGCTTGACATGACCATGTTCCGAGAGCACGCGGATGTGCTGAGGGCTGACCATGACAAGCGTGA
>JAQXEV010000081.1 GCA_029250665.1 Candidatus Thalassarchaeaceae archaeon
CCACTCCGAATCTTCATAGATGAGTCACAGGTGGGCGGGTCGTCTAGAGGGCTATCTATGAGCATCGCAGTACTACTCAAACAGGTTCCAGACACAACCGCGAAGATTTCAGTATCTGCTGGTCGTGTCGACGAGAGCGCAGTATCAAAATGGTCGATGAGCCCTTACGATGAATACGCTCTCGAGTC
Source organism: Candidatus Thalassarchaeaceae archaeon (assembly GCA_029250665.1). Classification (GTDB taxonomy): domain Archaea; phylum Thermoplasmatota; class Poseidoniia; order Poseidoniales; family Thalassarchaeaceae; genus MGIIb-O1. Next base: position 189 of record JAQXEV010000081.1, read on the forward strand.
TGCTCTTCAATTGAAGGAGAGCGGCGGTGGCGATGTTGTCGCGATTACCGCCGGACCGGCTCGCTGCGAGAAGTTGCTTCGTGATGCAGCGGCCGTAGGAGCCGATACATTGGTTCACATCTCGGCTGAGAACATCAACGACCTCGACTCAACTCAGGTCCAGAAGTTGTTGGCCGCAGCTGTCGAGAAGATTGGTTCTTCAGTCGTCTTCTGTGGTAAGCAGGCTGCCGATACCAACGCCGGTTCCACCGGACCCGGCGTTGCTGAACTAATCGGAGCATCATGCGTCACCCTCGTCTCCGAAGTTGCAGCCGACGGCGCTGGCTACTCAGCCACTCGACCAAGCGCCGCTGGCCAAGAGAAAGTCGGCGTTTCAGCCCCTTGCGTCTTTGCTTTCGACAAAGGCATCACTGAGATGCGTCGACCGAATGTTCGTGGCATAATGATGGCCAAGAAAAAGCAGATTGAGACTTGGTCGGCCGCTGATCTCGGTGTCGATCTCGGCACGGCCGCAGTTACAATTGATGCACATTCCCCACCCGCAGAAAAGCCTCCGGGCCAGAAGTTCGAGGGCGCCGATTCGGTATCGGCGGTTGTTGGAAAGTTGCGCGATGAGGCAAACGTGATTTGAGGAGGCGTTGGAATGGAATACACAGTCATAGCAGAGTCATCCGGAGATTCTCTCCACCCAATCACAGCTCAACTCGTTGGTGCCGCAAGTGCTCTCGGTTCCTCTCCTACCGTCGTCGTTCCTGGCGGGGTTGGAGCGGATGAGGCAGCCAGCATCGCTGGCGTATCGAAGGTCGTCTCGGTTGTAGGCGATTGCTTCGCAACCTTCGACGGTGGCGCTTGGGCCACCGCGATTGCATCACAGTGCTCAGGCGTTGTGCTTGCTGGTGCTACACCTATTGGGCGCGAGGTCGCTTCGCGAGTTGCTGCTAAGCGCGGCGTACCTATTGTTCAGGATGCCACTGGCTTGGCCGCGGGCATTACCATCACTCGACCGATTTACTCCGGTAAGGCGGTCGAGACCTCGACTGTTACTGGTGAGTGCGTGATTACACTACGCGCCAACGCCTTCGAGGCGGCTGGCGCTGGTGGCAGCGCGGCTGTCAACGTGATTGACCAGAGCGCTGATGTTGGAATCGCTGTCAAAGAAGCCATCGCAAAGGCGAGTGAAAGGCTCGATGTGAGCGAGGCTGACATCATCATCTCAGGTGGCCGTGGAATTGGTCAGAAAGAGAACTTCGCTCACCTCGAAGAGGTTGCTGATATGATTGGTGCCGCTGTCGGAGCTAGCCGAGCGGTCGTCGATGAATGGGGCATGCCTCACTCGATGCAAGTTGGACAGACCGGAAAGACGGTGACTCCTTCTCTCTACATCGCAGTGGGTATTTCTGGCGCAATTCAGCACCTCGCTGGAATGCGCTCGTCGAAATATATCGTCGCTATCAACAAAGATCCTGACGCACCTATCTTCGGTGTGGCTGACTATGGTATAGTTGCGACTTGGGAAGAGGCAGTTCCAGCCCTCAAGGCCGCTCTTGCTGCTCTCTGAGTGCTCAACCGCTCACTGGATCCGTACGGTGACCATTGCTGTGGTCGCTGCTCCTTTGTCGTCTGTCACAGTCAATTCGAATGGGTGAGTGCCCGCACGCAGGCGAACGCGGACTTGGGCCTGGTTTCCGATGACCTTCCCATTGGCGTCTTGCCACGCATAATTCACGATGTGGCCATCGGGGTCGTAGGAGCGAGAACCATCGAGAAGGATTGTTGCTGTGCCGTCTGATTCGGCCGGGGTAGTTCTGTCTTCGCCCGCGTCTGCGATTGGTGGTAAATTGATGGCGCGGGCGGATGCTGAGAGGTCGGCGAGCAGGTCTGATTCTGAGACGATTGGGTCGCTCGTCGAAATTTCCATTTCTTCGGCCAGCGCGTCTATTAGGTCGCTGGCATCGCTGGTCGATTCCGGCGGTGCGTCCGCGATTGCAATCTCATCCTCGCTGAGGCCGCCGGCGAATTCGGTCGAGCCCTGTGGAGTGAATTCGTATTCGAATGAAGCATCTTCGGGGATTCGAGGCTCGGTATCAGGGTCTAGCAGAACTATCGAAGCAGGATTCTGCCCAGCCGGTGCCTCGCCTATGACTGCGATTAGACCCGCACCTAAATCGAGAATCGAGGTCACTAGTCCTTCGTGTTCGTAGGACCAAACGGTGGAGCCATCGAA
>JAQXEV010000025.1 GCA_029250665.1 Candidatus Thalassarchaeaceae archaeon
ATCGGCATCGATATCGGGGCACCCGTCGGAACTCCTTGCATGGCCTTTGCCGACGGTGAAATCTCACACTTTGGCTACAATCCAGCCGACGGCGATTATGGTTACGTCGTGATTACCAAGCATATCCTCGACGGCACCACCATCTGGGCACTCTACGGTCATCTCGATGCCGCCTCAATCGAAGGCAAGTCGGTCGGTCAGAAGGTTAGCCCAGGCGAGGTCATCTGTTGGATGGGCGACCGTCACGAGAATGGAGGTTGGGAACCACACCTGCACTTCCAACTCTCGTACGACGAACCCGAGACTCACGATATGCCGGGAGTCGTCGCACCGGCTGACCGCGAGAAATCTCTGGCAATCTATCCAGACCCGCGTTTGGTTCTTGGGCCAATCTACTGAATAGTCGCGAGGTGCGCCTTCAGCCCCTCAATCGAAGCCATCTCGGATGGATCTACACCACTCATAACAGCCAGTGCGATACTCACCCAATCGGTGATGTGTGCAGCGATAAGGAGGCTCTCAAGTAGGCTCTCACCCTCACAATCAAGCAGCCATGAATCGCCCGCCTCGACATTCTCCATCATCCATCCGAGTCGTGCGCTCACGCGAGGGTGCGTAGCAGGACTCGTCAGATAGAGCAAGGCCTGTGACTCAGCATCACGACCCCAAGCGACAATCTCATTGTGATTCATCTCAGGTAAGGTGACCGGCCGAGCGAAGCGGTCAGAATTCTCGTTGAGTTGATTCGCAAAGCGAACTCCTGCAGGAGACATTTCGCCAGCGGAGACGATTCCTATTGGGCGACCCGTCATACCAGCTGCCATCGCCGCAACCCGACCGTCTCCTCCGACGAGGTCAGCAGACTCAGAAGCCGTGCGTAGTCGGGTAATCATGCCCACTAATTCTTCTTCATCAGGGCGCGGAAGAATCCCCAGCGCCCAGCAAGCGGCGAGTTGAGTTCCCAGAAGATGACCGAAGGCGGAGCGTGGCATCTGTCCACCAGGAACGCTCAGGCAAAGAGCATCATCACTCGCGGAGAGTATCTGCTCAAGTTCACCACCAGAGCAGATGCCTACAACCACACCACCACCCTCAAGGGCGGTGCGAACACCATCGAGTGTTTCCTCGGTATTACCCGAATAAGAAGTAGCCACAACCAGCCAATCAGGACCCCACCAAGAGGGGAGACCGTAGTCTCTCCAAACGACGAATGGTAGTCCTCCAGAGGAGTCGGTGAGGGCTGACAAAAACATCCCTCCAGCACCGGAACCACCCATACCAAGACACAGAACACCGCTCCAATCCATATCCGCGTCGACTTCGACAGCAGCACCGAGTGCCGTCTCAAGGTCGTCGACGAATCGGCGAGTATAACCGGCCATGTCACCCTTATCGTGAGTAGCGAGCAGTGTGTCGAAATCCGGCTTAGACATGGTCAGTCAACCCCTGTGTGTCCCGGCATAGCCAACCACGAGTCATCTATGAAAGCGATGCGCAGATTCTGATTCGAACCATCATCATCGTAGGGGAGAGCAACCGTTACCACGCGGAAATCAGTCGGATCCATGACCTCCGCTCCAGAGCTGTCGCGATTGAGAATATCGACTACTTTTTGGTCGTCGAATCGGCATACAACCGATGCCTTCTCCATGTCTCGCCAAGTTACTCCCGTTCGCTCATTTCTATCGAGTCGACGAAGCATCGGCCCATCCTTTTGCCAAGCAGAAATTAGCCAATTCTCGCGCTTCCAGCGGACGATGTCTCCAAGTGAATATGCTGGTTTTCGGTAACTTAGAGTGAGCCGAGTGACTTCGCTTCCTTCTCTCATTCCCACCAATGTCGAAGTTTCCTTGGTCGTTCCTCCAAACTTTCGAATCAAACGTCGAGCCCAAGTTCTTGCGAGTGATTTTGACCCAAACTGGAGGTCCCAGCCTCCTGTGACGGGTCCTTCTTTGGTGACGAAGAACATCGGGTCGGATTCGAGTTCAGCGAGAAGTTCATCCAGAGTCGCTCTGAGATCCTTGAGTTCCTCTTCTGAGAGGCGTCGACCTGCGCTGCGAAGTTGCATTGTGGCTTCGAAGTAAGCTCCTGCCTTTCGAGTGCAGGTCGGGCACACCGCGTTGCTGGTCTGCAACAGAACTTCGTACTGATTGCCGAATTCGTAACCCTCAAGCTTACCCTCGACGGTCACATGGAGACGAGCGGTGCGGTCGTCGATTGGTTGGTAGGCCATATCGATGGCAACCGAGGTTGCACCCTCGGTAACTGCAATGTTCTCACGGAGTCGCAGTTCGCCGAGTTCCTCGTCGTCAATGCGGACCCAACGCTTCTCGACCTCATGCATGCCGCACTTGGCGCAGCGGTGCTGTTGGATACGGTCGGGAACCTCAGAAAATGTCGTTCTGGCCCGCAGACAGCCTTCGCATAGCCTTTCGGACGTGAGCGGTGGAGGTGAGCCGCAAGAGATGCAGAAGGCTGCGCTTTCCATGGTGCTCCCCCGACTTCCGGCAGACCTGCCCCGTTTGAAGGGTTGGTGAGCAGGTCGGGAGAACATTCGGCCCCCTTTGGGGCCGAGATTAAGATCAATTAGGAAAAATCAGCGAAGAGAAGAGAGCAGTGCTCATTCCTCGGAGTCTGCACTATCCGAGGTGCCCGAATCGTTGCTGGAAAGAACCTCAAGTTCAGCCTCTAGCGAGGAGATTTGGCCGAGCAGGTCACGGCTGAACCAAATCACTAATCCGACCATTATCGAGTAGGCGATGTAAGCCTCAACTATTCCACTCACAACATCGCCTCCTCGTCAAGTTCCGCCTTGCGAGAGGAAACCTCCGCGGCAAGACGATACCGCTTATTCGAGAGCAGCAGGAAGCCTGCGAATAAAACACACATAATCGCGAAATTCAGCAATAGCAGCATACGAATTTCGGAATCCATGCCGACCTTTTCACCTGATTCAATAACCAATAATGGAGGGTGTGTAGTATTCCACCAATGAGTCGCTCCAGCAGTAATAGGAACTAAGGCGAATCCAAACAGGCCAATTGCAGATAGAGTATCTCGCGTAGATGAGGTGTCTGGTTGAGATCGGCGTGAATATACCAAGAATAGAGCGATCGCTGAAAGCAAACCGAATGAATTGAGTCGAATATCACCCCAATCCCACGGAGTACCCCATTCTGCAGAAGCCCAAATTGGACCTGAGGTTATCACTCCTAAACCAAAAATCAAGCCAAGGTCGGAACCACTTTGGAAGTAAACCCAAGCATCTTCACTGCGCTTCAAATACCACATTAGTGAGCCATAGAATAGGACACTGAAAGATAGGAATGAGCACCAAGCAAAGGGGACATGAAGGTAGAGAATCCGGTACGCTTCTGGAGCACCAAAACATCCTCCTTCAGTACATGCCTTAATTGTCGGAGCATATTCTAAACCCATGAGGGTAGCAAATACAATACCCGCTAAACCAACATACGTCAAGGCATATCCTGAGTCACGCCAATTCATATTTCCACCTCTTAATCTTCAGGGATGATTACGGCCATGGCCCATATTAGTACCACCGACAACCAAGCTATCCCGATGTCTGCAATCGGTTCACCGAGCGTTAATTCAAAACTCATTCCATCGGTCATTATCGATGTTAGAGCGCTCGTCATCTGAAGGAAAGGCCAGATTAGAACGAGTTGAAGCAAGGAACCTGGAACAGCGCTGGCTCGACTGAGGTCTGCTACCATTAGATGGAGAGCGGACGCGGCTACACTAAGGTCGATTATTACCAAAGCGAATAGCCATAGCCAGCTTGGAACATCGGAATCGAAGTCTCCTGAGAGTATGTACCATGAGAGGTAGATGATTGGTAATGGAAGCAGGAATGATGCCCCCATAATCGAGAACCAGATTCGCGAGCCGGCTCCGGTCATCGCTCTCCACCAATCGCCGGCTCGTTCCTCTGCAAGTCGCTTGATGAGAGCGGGTGCGACGAGGGCGCTGATGAATGCGGGAGTCAGAATCAGCCCGGCGAGCAAGTCGTGATTCTCGCTCGTGCGCGCGATATCGGTTGAGAGGGTATAGGCGAGCAATAAGGCGACGAGCGCAGGGACTCCTCGACCGAGGGTATCGATTGGGTTGCGCTTTTCCAAGCGTAATGCCCAGCCAAAGAACTCTTTGTGATCGGCTGAGCCAACCGGCTCAGGAAGTGAGGCTGAGAGCGAGTTTTTTCCACTTTCAGTGCTGCTGACCGAGCCGGATTCAGAGATGGTGACGACCCGGTTGCAAGTGGCTATCATCTCAGGGTCGTGAGTTGCGACGAGGATTGAGTGGCCGAGAGCCGTGAGCGAGCTGAGCCAACCGGCTAAGAGTTCGCGAGATGACTCGTCGAGACCTTCGGAAGGCTCGTCGAGAAGGACCACTGTAGAATCAGGATTGAGAGCCGCTGGAGCCAAAGCCGAGAGAACTGCGACTCTACGGCGTAGGCCACCGGAAAGTTTGGCGACCCGATCATCAGCCCGGTGGCCTAGACCCCAATCTGAAAGCATCTGGGAAATAGCCGCCTCATCGTCGGCGCGTCCAGCAACTCGACAAGCTCCACGGACGCGTTCAGCGACGCTCTCATCGCCACAAATCGCGTCGCTTTGCAGCGCCAGACCGAAACCGCGAATATTTCCGCGCTGCCCATCGGAATTCCGCACAATTTCAGCGATTCCAGAATCGTGCCTCTCGACCTTTCCAGCCGACATCGAGTGAAGTCCAGCAAGGGTCTCGAGCAGGGTCGTCTTACCAGACCCATTGACTCCGACAAGGCCCACAACTTCTCCCTCAGACAGAGAGAAGTCGACGCCGCGCAGGACCTTTCGCGCTCCACGGTCAACCACCAGCCCATCGGCGGATAGCAGCACTCGCGCGCTCATGGCTCAGCCACCGGTCGCGCGCGTTTGAGTGGTTCCGTCGAGCGCTCCAGCGAAGCGGCTATGCCCTGAACCGTTCCGTCGAAGGGTGAGGAAGACGCATGGCTGCGCCCGAATTCGAGATTTTCTGGGGCGACTTGACCGGCTCGGATATGCTTGCTCTCGGATTATTTTTGGTCGTAGCAGCAGCACCGTATGTCGTCGCTTGGCGACAAGAGACGAGTATCGCTCTGGCGACCGTACTCTCGCTACTTCTCGTGACATTCTATCAGATGATAATCGATTTCGGATTGTTCGATTTTACGCCTATGGCGTTTCTGACACTGATTCCGTCAATTGCCGACCATCCAGACCAAGTCCATCGATTTTTCACCTCTGCTTGGCTTCACGCCAACTGGATTCACGTTCTCGGCAATATCTTGGTCATCGCGCTCGCCGGGGTACCTCTCGAACAGCGTATGGGGCGCTCGCGCTGGATTGTGATCTACTTTGTCGGGCTATTGGGAGGGAATATCTCGTGGGTGTTGACTCACCCTGATTCGAATATCCCGGCCCTCGGCGCCAGCGGCGCCGCGTTCGGCATACTGGGTGCCTACATGGCCTGCTGGCCGTACGATAGAATCGAATTTCCGCTGCTATTCTTCATCCGGGCTTGGCCGGTCTGGGGAATCGCAGCTTTCCGATTGGGCCTCGAGGTTTGGAACATGTACCAAATCGAGGCCGAACAATCGGTCACGAATGTTGCCCACATGGCGCATGTTGGCGGCTTCATGTTGGCTTGGGCGCTCGCCCGACCAATCGCCCGGGGTGCACCCTCGAAACTCGATGATTCAACAGATATCTCAATCGCCGGAACAGCCGCCTCCACGGCGGCGCGAGAAGTGGCAACCGCACGCATGGGCAGCCTCGAATCAGACCCCTGGAGCGAGGCTGGAAAATCCCTCGAGGGAGAGGCTGCCCGCATCCTCAAGCGACTGCGTGACGAAGGCGATGAATTGGAGACACGCAGGGCGTGGTTGGAGGAGTTGTCCGAGCAGGTGATTTGCCCGGTCTGCGAGGGCGAGGTCCACGCTGTGGTTCAAGGAGAGAATTGCAGCCTTCGATGTGACCTCTCCAATAGGCACATCAAGTGGCCTTGACAGCACGAGGCGCAAGCATCAACAGGTGCCGATGAGACGCCTCTTCGGCACCTCGACGGGTTCGGCTTATACCCCGAATGAGGCTGGCTCTGCTTGCAGAGCCATGTCTGAAAGTCGACTTGACCTCACTCCTCTTGTCCTTGTGGCGATGCTGCTGGTGCTCGACATGAGCATCGCCGCCTCGGCATTTCCAGCCATGGATGAGGTCGATTCCTTAGGAATCGGCGAGGGTTCTGACGGCTTTGAAGATGCAGGCCAAGAGCGCCCAGCGAACTGGCCTCCAGCTCTGATTTGTGGTGAGATTCAGTGTGAATCAATCGACCGCTCAATCCGTTCTCCACCCTTCGATGCTGGCTTGCCGGTCGAGGATGAAGGTTGGTGGTTCGGCTACTGGTACGACTTCGATTCCGATGGTATGGACGACCGACTCCAGCGAATCATCGCCGGTCAACGTCAGTCGGTATCGCCAACCGCAATCATTGGCATGGATGGCAAAGATACGGTTGCGATTGTCGTCGATTATGCTTGGCACCCTGGGCCGAGCGATCTTGCAGCACTCCGCGAAGTTCTCGAAGCCCACGGCTGGCAAGAGCAGGGCTCGTGGTTCTTCCAGATGGATATCCTCGACTCCATCGTTCTCGACCATGTTCCAGTCAGCGCACTGATTGAGATTTGGCAACTCGATGGAGTCGTTATGGTCGAGGAACAAAACGTCCTCGCCCCATATCTCGACTCAGCCCCTCGTGGTTCGAAGGTGCGCGACTCAGACCGATACGATGAGACAATGCGCGATTTCGGCTACGATGGCTCGGGCATCGTCATCGCAATCCTCGACACTGGGGTCGATAATGAGCACTTCTCGCTCGATGATTTCTCTGACGACAATGACGACAATGAGAACGACCCCGACGACCTTCCGGACCCCAAGTGGATCGCCGGCTGCGATGCTACTTCCCTCAACCAGAACGACTGCAATAACGAGGGCACCCACGATCCCGATGACGGAGACGGCCACGGAACTCACGTCGCCGGAATTGCACTCGGAACCGGAGATTCACGACGCATCCACCAGGGCTATGCCCCCGGTGCCTATCTCGTCGATGTCAAGGTGATGACCGACACTGGCGGAACCAACTCTGCTGCTACCCTCAAGGGAATCAATTGGGTTGCCGCCAATGTCGATACCGACTGGGGGAATAACGACTCCAGCGAGGGCATCCAAGTCATGTCGATGTCCTTCGGAAGCATCGGTGATCCTAACGGCGACGACCCTGGTGACAACGGTACCGCCGCCGATGCTAGAGCAGTGAACCAAGCGGCAGAAGCTGGCGTTGTACCGGTCGCTGCAATTGGCAATGATGGCCGCCGCAGAGTGACTTCGGTAGGTGCTGCCGACGCCGCGATTACGGTTGGAGCAATAGACGACAAAGACACCGTTGACCGCGGCGACGACTCAATCGCTTCCTACTCCAATTCAGGTCCACGAGAGGACGATGGGGATGGGGACGATCAGGACGAGCTCAAACCGGATGTGGTATCTCCAGGCACGGACATGAATTCAGCATCTCATGCTGCATCTTCAAGCCAATTACCGGGGACTCCCAAACCCCTCGCCGAAGACAGTTACATCGAAATGAGCGGGACGAGTATGGCTTGTCCTGCGGTGGCGGGTTTTGTCGCTGTAATTCTGCAAATTGCCGATGAAGAAGGTATGTCTCTCGATCCGCAGGATGTCAAAGATTTACTTCGCGAGAACTCCGATACTAGAGGCGAAGCCTCCGAACCCGACGCGTCTGACACTTGGAATGATGAATACGGCTTCGGCATCATCGATGGTAACATGATTCTCTCTGCCATGATTGGAGACGGAGGAGGAAATGGTGGTGGAAACGGAACCGATCCTCCACCACCCGGTGAAGGCGAATGGCTGGTCATAGAGAGACCAATAGAAGACTCTTGGCTTGTCGAAGGAGAGACTTACTCTGTCCGAGGTCACATTGACGAGGACGCCGAGACCAACGGCAGTATCGAAGAGGTCCAAGTCAAGATTACCTACACCCACAAGCCAGATGGCTCACCTACTCAAGAAGAAGTCCTTGTCGACTGGCATCAAGCCCAAGGAACTGTAAATTGGACCACCGATTTCTCAATTCCGGACTTCACCGAGGACGAAATCAACGCACTTGAGATTCGCATCTCGGTTCAAGCACGCAACGAGTGGGATCAATGGAGCGACACCCAGCGTGAAGAACACCAGATTGGTCGTGTCGAATTGACTCTTACAAGTCCGAGCGGACAGAATTCCGTCGCTGGTGATGTCCGCTTCGAAGGTGAGTATGAGACGGTTGATGGTGGAACTCTGCAATGGCGAATCGGCAAGGAGGATTGGGTCGACGAGACGGTTTATGCAGGCTCGGGAGGAACAAACGGGATGTTCAGTTTCAATTGGGATTCCGACCAACATCCCGACGGTTCTCACCGTATCTCACTACGCTTAATCAGCGGGGGTGAAGTGCGCTCAGAAGAGGTTCGAATCACTCTTGAAATCGACAATGACCCACCTGCTCCTGACCTGATGTTCCGCAGTGGGATCACAGTCTCCGAGTGGGGCATCCCACTGTCTGAGACCTTCGTCAATTCCTTTGTCGACGTCAGCGCGGAAATCCGTAATGACGGTGACCAATCCGCCTCGAATGTTGTCGTCTATCTGCTCGAGGAAGGCACTCGCAAATACGA
>JAQXEV010000126.1 GCA_029250665.1 Candidatus Thalassarchaeaceae archaeon
ACTGACCGCGTATTCAACGTCCAGATGGTTGGGCTGCTGACAACTTGGATAGCATGGTCGGATGACGACGGAGAGTCTTGGATAGGTAATCCGCACGACTCAGGGCCAGTCCCGCTAAACGACCACATCAAACTCGGAAGCGGCCCTTGGACAAGCGATGGATACGGAGCTCTCGCAAACGCTCCTGGCGTCTACGAAACGGCAGTCTACTTCTGCTACAACAAAATTGCCGGCATCTTCTGCTACACCTCATTTGATGGTGGCGCCTCCTTCGAAGTCGGTGGACAGATTTACGGAATGGCGACGACCAACGGTGGCCTGCACGGAGCCATAACCGCAGCAGCAGACGGCACCGTCTACGTCCCACCGCGTGTCGAAACACCAACGATTATTCTCTCCAAAGACAATGGTATGACGTGGAGCGAGAGAACCATGGGTTTGGACGTGGGGACCCCTTACCCTCGCAAGAACTCGGAAGTGGGAGCTGATAGCGAGTCGAATGCTTACCACATCTGGACAGGGGCTGACCAAGGCGTCTACATGTCGCGCAGTATCGATTCAGGTAATACATGGGATGAGGATAGCATTCGCATAAGTCCAGCAGGAGTCATTTCCTCAGTCTTCCCTCACATCGATGCAGGCGATCCGGGAAGAATTGCAATCACCTATCTTGGAAGTGAGGATGCTGACTTGCTGAACGGCTCGAACATCGATGGCAACCCATGGGACGGAAACGCCCACTACGCGCCGCACAACACCACCTATCACCTCTACATCACCTACTCACTCAATGCCCTCGACGAGGAACCGATCTTCCACACTATGCGGGTGACTGATGACCCTGTGCAGATGGGTTCGATTTGTTTGAACAGCGGTGACTGCCGTGATTTCGGCGGCTCAAACCGTAATCTGCTTGACTTCAATGATCTGCATATCGACCGCGAGGGTCGCGTCTACGTGGCCTTCGCGGACGGCTGTACTGGAAGTTGTGCTGAGGGTAATAATTCGACTTCTGAAGATTCGAGGGACCGGCTCGGATCGGTGTATTTCCTAAGTTCAGGGCCTAGTTTGTTCGAAGAAATCGGCGACCTCGCTGAATTTGAATGATTCAAGCGATTGGTAGCGAGAAGTTCTGTGGCTTGGCTATTCCCAAGTCCTTTGGCAACTCACGCACCTTCTCAGGTAGGACGACTGGAATCATCTCGTGCCCGATGAGAGCCACACGACTCTCACGCCGCTCAGACAAAACCTCTCGACCAACGAGCGGCGCCAACTTATGACTGAAATTCATCACATCATTGTGGCTCGGCATATTCTCAATCGTATGATTAGAGCGCGAATTGCCAACATACACGTAGCCCTTGGCCTCGATGAAATCAGGATCAGCGATATTGTCGAGTCGCGCATAATCCTTCCAATGTCCAAGCGACTCGCCCTTAATCAGCGTATGACGACAGACAGTCCGCGTATCCAAACTCGGCAACAAAGCCAGAGTCTCCTCCAATTTCTCGAAAGCAGCAGTATCGAACTTAGGCTTGCACAGCCGATTGAATATCTCCTTGTTAGGCGCATCCACACTGACATACAACTGAGTAGGAAGAGGGTCGAGTTTCTCAATCACCTTCGGAAGAGAGCCATTTGTAACTAGGAAAGTAGACACCCCATGCTGGTGACAAATATCGAGGAACTCGCCGAGCCGCGAGTAAAGCGTAGGCTCGCCGTTCAATGAAATCGCAACATGCTTAGGATTCTGAGCGTCGAGCCACTTTTCGCGATCGGCCTTAGGGTTCCCACCAAAACCAGTGATCAGACGACGATGTCCACGAACCGATTCGAGGAAGAGTTCGTAGGGGTCGTCGTCAATCTTCGTGAGCGTGTCCGAGTGAGGCTCTCTCCAGCAGTAAGTGCAAGCAAGGTTGCAGGTATCGACATTCGGCGCCATCTGCATACAACCGTGGCTCTCGATGCCGTAGAATGTGCCCTTGTAACACGAGCGATCCGCAATCAAACTCTGCTTTGTCCAATGGCAAACCTTCACTCCCCCGTGCTCCCCAACGAGGTGGTAACTTTGTTTTGCGAGGCGCGCCGCAATCTTTGGTTCGATCTTGGTTATAGGCGAACTTTGCATTGGATCAACTCCGACTTCGAACACCACAATGGGGTCGCGTCAGGGACTGCGCGTGAGGACGTTGTGACTTGAATGATTCCGCTCGCGCGTTGTTTTTCGAAAAAGCGGCGACGGCATCGAGTTTATCTCAATTGAATAATTGCACAAGTCATGGTCGCACTACTCGAAGCCGATACTTACCTGATTAGAAAAAAGGTCTTGAAAATTCTTGGAGAGGCCTTTCACATCTATGCGGATGACTCGCAGACTGAATTACTCGGATACTGCGAATTGAAGGCTTTCAAACTGAAGGAAGACATTCGCATTTACACGGATGAGGAAAAAACGACTGAACTCATTAGCATCAAGGCGCGCAGTATTTTGGATATCAGCGCCGGCTACGATGTGGTCGATGCACAGTCCGGTTCGAGTCTTGGTTCCTACAAGCGAAAAGGGATGATGTCACTCTTCAAGGACACGTACAAATTGCTCGATCAGCAGGACCAAGAATACGCTGAATTGTCAGAAGACAGCGGTTTATTGGCATTGATTCGCAGGTTCGTTCCCTTCGCCAACATCCTGATTCCACAGATCTTCCACCTCCGAGGCAACGATGGTGGTGGTTCCGTGGAGTACACTCAGAAGATGAATCCAATCGTTCAACGGCTGACCGTGACAGGTGCTCAAAGCGGTGGCTTCGACCCGAGGGTCGTACTGGCAGGCGGGATACTGTTGGCTGCTATCGAAGGTAAGCAGAATTGATTGACTTCTCAATCA
>JAQXEV010000011.1 GCA_029250665.1 Candidatus Thalassarchaeaceae archaeon
ATTTGAACCATACCAGTCACTGCGATTAGCTCTCGCAGATCAAGAATATTCTCTGTTAGAATGTAACCGCCAGCGACCGCTGATATTCCCATCATTAGGGTGATTCCAAAGTGATCGGTACCGGCGACGCGACCTCGCCACTCATCCGCTGAGCGTTCTTGGAGAAGGGTTGTCGAGAGGACCCAGTTGAGGCCGCTAGCAGCGTGGGCCAGGAAGATTAGAACGAGCATCAATCCACCCCAATCTTCGACCAGTGATACTCCAACGTAGAAGGCGCCACAAGTTCCAACAGCCAAGCCGAGGAGATAGGGCCGCAGCCTCATGTTTGCCATCAGAGGACGACCTGCAATAGGTCCGAAACCTGAACCAAATCCTCGGACCATGAAAAGAACGCCAACGCCAGCAGCAATTTCTCCGAATTCTGCTTCTGCGCCAATGAGAATCAGTAGCAGAATCTGTGCTCCTCCACCCGATGCCCAAAGTCCCTTTGCGATGACAACGCGACGTAATGGTGGTGAACTCAGAATGTACTTCCATCCACCAACCATTTCATCGAATACCACTCGAGGCGTGGTAGCCCCTCGCTCGGACGCATCGGGTCCACCATCCGGCAGCATTGAGAGCATCAGCGCTGCAACGAGAAAGGTAGTCGTGTCAATCCATAGAGCTGTCGTGATTCCAAATTCCGCTATTGTCAGACCGCCTATTGCAGCGCCGACCCCAAGCGCTACCGACCAACCTCCAGAAGCGAGTGCATTCGCAGTCAGCAACTCATTCTCATTGCAAATATTCGGTAGATAGGCATACTCAGCCGGGTCGTGAACGGCTCGCGCTGCAACGATGACAACTGCGAGCGCGTACACTGATACCAGTCCGTCGAGAACACCGGTCAGCAGAACGACAATTAGGATTCCAAATGAGAGGACGTTGGCGAGCACCATCAATCCGCGGCGAGAGAATCTGTCTGCGAGCATCCCTGTAAAAGGGGTGAAAAGTGCCAATGAGAAACTGCGCGATGCGAGCACGCCAGCGATCGCCAAAGGTGAATCATCGCTCGCTTTACCAGCCAGTATGAAGAGGGCGATGACGGTGAACCAATCTCCAATGAAAGAAATCTCGTTGGCGATGAAAAGGCGACGGAACTCTTTGTTCTGCCGAAGCAGTTGCGTGTAGCCAATCTGCTTCCCCATCCCTCGCAGCGGGTCGGACTCCGCACTTGATTCTCACCTTCAATCAGGGCTCTGCTCAGGGAGTGGCTCGGGTAACCGCTATGGCCGAGTGGTAGGAGCGGCAGGTGAGAGAGCATGGTCGAGGACAGACTAGTCTGGATTGATTTGGAAATGACTGGCCTCTATCCAGAGGAGAATACAATCATTGAGATTGCGACAATCGTAACTGAATCAGATCTCTCAATCGTCGCTGAAGGTCCGAGCTTTGCAATTGATGTTGGCGAGGCAGAATTGGCTAAAATGGATAATTGGAATGTCGAGCATCATACCGAAAATGGCTTGCTCGCGCGAATCGAATCTGATGGTGTTTCCATGAGTGAGGCAGAGCGGGCTACCTTGGCATTTCTAGAGGAGCATTGTATTGCCGGGACCTCGCCATTGTGCGGGAATACTATTGGCCAGGACAGGCGCTTCCTACGCCGTTATATGCCCGAATTACACGACTTTTTCCACTACCGCTCTGTTGATGTGACGAGCGTCAAGATCCTTGCGCGCGCATGGTATCCAAATGTTCCAAAGTGGCGTAAGAACTCTGGGCATCGAGCCCTCGATGATATCCGTGGAAGCATCGAGGAACTCGCATATTATCGCGAGCATCTGTTTCGTGACGAGTAAATTCGCAGAGTAGTCCATACTGGATGTTTCAGTCGATTGCATTGCCGCGGGCATCGGTGATGACGAGATTCACTCCGAGCCCCGTTCGATGAAAGCAAATCAGGTCGAGCCCGTGGATGAGGTGACCTGTTCGGGCGCGGCCGAGCGCTGTTGAGTCGTCAAGATCGGTCAGCGGTCGGCGTACTCCATCGACGTCGTCGAACCAAGGCAAGTATCCCTCAGGAGTAAAGCGGACGCCGAGAATCATGTCGGTGCCTTCGGTCCACTGAGCGGCATCGGCGTCGGCTCCACTGGGAATTGCCGGAGCGTTGGGGTGGGTGTGAAGCCAATGTGTGAAGCGGCCGCCGCGCGAGCCGCGGTCGACCGAGAATAGCCCATCCATCCATTCCTCAGGAACATGATGTACTTCGAAAGAATTTCCGCGATTCACGAGGTGGGGCTCGCCGAGGAGATATCCTTGGCCAGCGAAGAGTCCGGAGTTTTGGTCAGCCCCCGCAAAAGCCTCCTCCACTTCTCGCGGATTGGCTAACTCATGGTCAACATCCATCCCGACGAGGATTTCGTCGGGTAGGGATTGGAAAGTCCAGTCGAGGATTGTTGCAAGGTTTTGGATGGGCATTAGCAGTACTGCGGCGTAAGCGTCGCGGTTCTCACGCGAATGTGCATTGTAATCACTCGCGGCATCGTGTAACCACTGGGGGATTACTCTCATCTCTGCCACACCTCGTGTTCGCCCAATTTGAATTTCACAATTGATGCATCGGCTCCAGCATACTCCATTGCCTCATTTGCCTCGTCTGAGCTACTGATTCCCAATATTAGTCCCGGCCGGTCAATTTGACCGGCTGCAACCAATTCGAGCAATCCGTGAAGCACATCCAACCCCTTGGTAGGAGGGATGTAGTGATCGAGTAGAAGAACATCCGGTGCGAATTCGCGGATTCGCTCGAAGCACTCCATTGTGTTCCAGTGCTGTCGCAACTCAACGCTAGAGAGATCGACACCACCCTCAGTCAAAATGGCCGTAATATCGTAGGAATCCTCGAACGCCAGCACTCGCATCCTTAGCCCTCCGTCTTCTCTAGTCGAAGTTCGAGGTCAAGAACCAGATGGTCCCAGTGTGGAGCATAGGATTTGACGCGTATCCGTTGAATTTCTCCAACAATCTGTCCTTGCGATAATTCTTCGATTTGACAAATGGTTTCGTCAACCCAAGATTGGTGATTTTTGGCTGGTGCAACACCATGAATGTGTAGTTTCCCACCTGCTTCTTTTAGGCAGTTTACAGCCAATTCATAACCGTTTTCGGCTGTCGGTAGCAGACCGAGAATAACTCGGTCTGCAATGCCCTTCAATGTGGGCGCAGTGACACGATTATCTCCTTCGTGAACGGTACAGCGTTCGTCCACTCCATTCTTCTGAAGGCTCCATTTGAGGAACTCAACAGCTCTTGGATTCCACTCGCAGCAATGGACCCGTGCAACCTTGGAATGAACTAGCATTGGCAGGGTGTAGTAGCCGATACCACAGAAGAGATCGATTACGGTTTCTCCGGCAAGCCCGACCTCACCCATCCGTCGGCGCTCATTCACATTTCCAGCCGAAAACATGCACTCGGTGAAGTGGTAGCCGTAATCCACGCCATTTTCACGGCGCACAACCCAATCGTGCTCACCAAGAAGCAGCTCAACTGTCGATTCGCGCCGCTCTCCGACAATCTCACCTATCCGTCCGACTCGCTCGACATCCAAAGCCTCGGCCACAGCCTGCCAAAGCGCCTCCTTGGGCACACCACTCCATTCATCTTGCGTGAAGGCAGATTGAGGAAGAAGAGCGACGTCAGCGAACCTCTCCCAGCGCTTCGGCAACTCATCAAGGAGATGAACGGGAACCCGGTACTGCTCAAGTAGGATAGAGACCGCATCTTGCAGTCGGCGATGAGGACCCTGCCCGTGCATCGGCCTCGTGACGATGCGTGTTGGATTCAGACTTATTGCTGGTGACTTCCCATCCGCGCGGCATGCGCCGCGCGGCAGTCGCCCTCGTTATGCTCCTGCTATGTCAAAGCGTAGCCGCCGCGCCGCCTCCTGGCGACCCAGAAGTCGTCAACGATATCTGTTCCACATGGGAGACCACTGATGGCATCTGCGATGATTACGATTCATCCCTTGATACGACAACTTCGGACACTTGGGTGGAGGGAAGTGTCGAGATGGTAATGGAAGGTGCTTCGGCCATCGAGATGACTGTGGAATTAGCCATCCATGAGCTTCCAAGAGAAGACCTCGATTTACTCGACCTCAACCTCGAAGGTGACAGCAATCCGTCGGATGGCATCCCTGCCGATTACATCCGCAATTATCGCGACCTGATTCGCGATGGTTCGTCCGTTGAGGATAGAATGGTGGAGAAAGTTGAGGAGATTGTTCAGCAAATCGTCGAAGAGAACTTCCCTGACGCGGCCATCGGACTCGTACAACCGACTACTGAAATTTCATTTTTTGGGCGAGAGCGCGCACACTGCACTTATGACCCAAGTATTGATTCAATCGACGAGGAAAATGGTCGTTCAAACGACCCATTTTTCCCTCCGATTTGCATGCGCTCGTCATTGAGTCTGAGCATCAATCCAGCCAACCTTGGGATGGATCCACAAACCGGTGATGTGGATCGAATGATGGAAGGTCTGATGGTTATGGGAGGGCAGGTTCAATCTAATTTCACTATACTCGCAACAGCCGGTCAATACCTCGAATACACGATGATTCCTCCTGATTATGCAAGCGTATCAGAAGTAACTCAGCCGGGTGAGAGATTTCGTATCGGATTGAGTTCTTGGGGCTCACGAATTGCCGTTGACAACCTCGCAGGTTCGCCCCTCTCACTACCACTTTCTCTCGATTTGATTACCACTCTCGACGACGGTCGTGGACCGCCCACATACCCTGCTCCTGAATTGAGTTTAGATTTGGTAGTCGATGCCCGGGATCGGATGAATAGCCGTATCGACCTTGACATCGATATCCACTATCTCGATGCTGAGACCATCGCCGAATGGGGGCTTGATCTCGAGACTTCAACGATTGATTTGGGTGTCGTAACAGCTGACGGTATTCGTATGTTTGATTCTGAGTTGAATACCGATGTGGGTGCCCTTCTCAGTACACTCCCCATCGACTCTCTCTCAGACACTTTTGCCCAGGCTTTGGGTGTGGATCTGATGTTTCAACCTCCTTCGTTTGCTCCGGCTGATGATGAGGGTGGCCTAATGTTCCAGCATCGCCCATCGGATACTTGCCGTGAGAATCTCGCTTACCGCTATTGTTTGGATGCCGGGGGCAGTTCTGGGATGACGAGCGAATATCCTATTGTTTTACAGACGACTTCGATGCCTTCAGAGATGCAGGTTTCAAGCATCGTCAGTCGTCTGATCCAGCACGCTGAGGGAGATATCGCAACGATTGATTTCTCAATTCTCAACGATGAGGACTTAGCCGCGATGATGAGTGTGCTGGAGATGGAATTGGAGGTCGATGTGAGTTATTTGCAAGACCTCCTGCCGGCAGATTTCCCAAGTACTGATATCACCATGACCGTGCACTTGCCAGAATGGCTGGATTCGACACGCAGCGACCCTGATACACTTGTCTTCAGCGCCCCGCACGAGGGGGGTTCTTCGGAGTCTGTAGGGATTGAAGGGGCGCGCCCATTCGACTGGCAACACGCTATCTGTCTGGAAAGTGGGCGAGGTGGCCCTGGTGATCCGAGCGAATGTACCGATTCGAGTGAGGATTTGATTTGTGGGTCAAATCAGAAGACCTGTGTGTCTCTTGATGTGGCTGTTCATATTGAGAAGTTGTCTTTCCGTGAGACTCGAGCGGCAGTAGAGTTTGAATTCTCAGCCGAGGTAATCCTCGAAGTGTATCGGCTCGGGCTCAAATTGGAGGAGGATAATATGGAGGTCTCACCGATTCCCGCCGACCTAATCCGTCGGATGGTAGCAGTCGGGGATCGTCGACCAGGAGGTTTACTCGCTGGCTCTGAACAGACAGCGACTATTCCGTTTAGCAGCGGGGATTACGATTTAGAGATCTCAAACGATGGTCTGCTTAATCTGGCCGTAGCTCTTGTCGCTGAGGTCGAAAGGAGTTTTGAGGAAATCGAGAACATCGGTGCTCAAGACATCATCATTGGCGAACGTACCTACGGCTCTGACCTTGAGATCATCAGCGTTCCATTCGTAATTGACATCGAGCCAATGGACATGCCTCTGGATATGGAACCGAGCGACACCGAGCCAGTCAAGGTCGGTGTCAGTATAGACTCTGCCTCGCTGACCATCGCACTGGTAGGAGATGAGGTCAGGGTCAGCGTGGCTCCCGCGGCCATCGAAGCGAACCCATTTGTGGCAGCGCTGAGCGACCTCGGTCTCATATTCTCAGACTTCGGTGTCGGCATAGAAGGGGCAGTCTTCCATTCGATTATCCCCCCAATCATGGAGAATACGTTGTGGGGGACGATTCGCAGTTCCGCACGCTTGCAGATTACCATGCCTGATACCGTACGATTGACTTCCTTTGAGAGCGAGAAAGGTTTGGGGGAGATTCAGGAACATGGAGACTTCCAAATCTTAGTCTATCGAACTCCGGTCTGTCCCACTGCTGATTCTTGGAATCAATGCTATCGTGAACACGATACGATCCAATGGAGCGCCGAGGTGAGTTACGCTATGATTCTCGGCGAGGTGGCTCCGTACATTTTCACCATCGTAGTTTTCTTGGGACTTGCCGTTAGTAGATGGAAGCGTCACCGCGACAAACGCAAGAGCGCACAGAAGGATGCTCAGGACGCTGTGGAAGAGCAAATGCTCGAGATGGAATTCGCCGCACAGATGGGCGAATTAGAAGAGAAACTTGTCATTGAGCAGCCGTCGGTACCTGAGGATAGCAAGGAAGAGGGCTGGTGGTCCGACCAAAGCGACCTAGTCTGACATCGCTAAGTCAGCCGTGCAGGTGAGAATGTATGCGTCGGGCTAGTGCACGCCCAATACCAGTCGCCGCCGCCAATTCGGCCTCGGTCGCGTGTTCGACCCCCTTCATTCCTCCAAAGTGGCGTAGCAACCCCTGAATCTTCTTCGCGCCCAATCCATCCACCTCTTCTAGCGGACTCTTTAGACCGCTCTTTGAGCGCCGTTTCCGGTGGTAGGTATTGACGAATCTATGAGCCTCATCGCGAGCGTGAACAAGCACTCTCGATCGCCGGTCGAGTACTACTGAATCGACCCTCGGCCGCCACAGAGTTTCCTCTTTCTTGGCCAGAGCAGCGACAGGAAATCTATCAGATAAACCGTGCATTGCGAGCATATCCATTATGTGTTTGAGGTGAATCTCACCGCCGTCGAGAAGCAATAGGTCAGGCCATTCCTGCTGCCGCTTTAACCATCGCTCGACGACTTCTTGCATCATCGCTAAATCATCTTGAACCTCGGTCTTCACTCGATAGGTTCGGTACTCCTTCTTACTTGGTCGCCCATTGCGGAAAACCACTGCTGCTCCGACCCTCTCCTTGCCTTGGATTTGGGCCATATCGAAGCAGACGATGTGATCGAGTGAGTCGAAGCCGTGCACTCGCACGGCTTCGTCAGCAGCAGCCTGTTCGAGGCTGCCTGAACGCCGAGTTGATTGACGAGAGGCTTGAATCTCGGCGTTCGCATCAGCCATCCCCCGCAGCTTGGCCAATTCGCCGCGCTGCGGGTTGCGAACCGTCACCTTCGTTCCGCGCCGCTCGTCCAACCAATCCCCCTGCGAATCAGTTAGTGGTGCAGGCACGAGCAGAGTCTTGGGAGGTCGACGGTTCGAGTAATGCTCTGAAAGCACCAAGGACACCGAAGCGACCACATCGCCTCGGTGAATCACCGGATAACTGACCTGTCCCTGGATGACGCCGTCCTGCGTGTGGAGAATCAACACTACTGCAACATCTCCGACGGCTGCGAAGCCGACTGCGTCGCAGTCCTGATAGAATCGTGAGTGGATGACTTGCTGCGACACGGTCGAATTGACCACCGCGATCAAATCACGCTTGTATGCGGCGGTCTCGTAATCAAGTTCCACAGAGGCCGCATCCATCTCAACTTGCAAGGCCTTGATTAGCACGCCAGCATCACCATTGAGGACACTGCGGGCGGCCCTAATCTGCTCATCATAACCTTCAGAATCGATGCACGGACCATGACACAGCCCAATGTGCATCGCTAGGCATCCCTTCGGCAGCAATTCGGGGCAATCACGGATGCCGAATTGAGACCTCAGCAATCGAATAACCTGTTTCGCAGCCCCGGCATCAGGGAATGGCCCCCAGCGTTGTGCGTCAGTTGGAGGGTGTCGGGTGTACATAACCCGCGGATGTTCGTGAGCGGTGAGCGCGATGAATGGATACGATTTGTCGTCCATAAGCATCGAGTTGTAGCGCGGTTTGTGCTTGCGAATCAGCTGTCGCTCGAGAATCAACGCTTCGGAAGGAGTCTGTGTGACAATATATTCGACGTCATCCGATTCCGCGACCAATTTAGGGATCTTTTCACGCTCCTGCTTGGCTGCAAAATATGACCTCACTCGGGTGCGTAGGTTAGTTGCTTTGCCAACGTATTGCACTCGCCCATCGGCCCGTTTGAAGAGATAGACTCCGGGCTTACGGGGGAGGTCGAGCGAGGCTGAATCGACTGCCATGGGGGAGACTCGGTGGAGGTCAACGCCCATGAACTGATGGCCTCACTCGGAGTATATGCTGAGCGAGACGCAGCGCCGCCTACTCTTGCGTTTGGCTGAGTTCGGCGCCGAGGTTGAGAACGCTTGGGACGTTCCTCGTACGCTGTCTTTACCCGGTTTAGCCGAGCATTTGGGAGTGGTTCGCTCTGCGATTCACACTCCGTTGAAAGAGTTGGAAACTTCTGGATTGGTTAGGACTCGCTCGGCTCATGTAATCGGTGGTGGTTCGCGGCGTCGGAGCGTCATCCATCTTACTCCTGAGGGTCGTGAGCGAGCGGAGGCTTTGGCAGCTGAGGGTAGCCCGCCCGAATCCATTGGTCGCGCACTTGGACCGATGCCTGATCCGATTCATCTTCACGGTCGCGATGCCGTTGTTGATTCATTGGTCGGGCAGTTACTCGCTGGCAGTAATCTGCAGTTGAGCGGCCTACCTGGCATTGGCAAAACCAGCCTTGCCCGCGCGGTAGCCGGAGCGCTTCTCGAGAGAGGGTTGCGCGTGCGCTGGGCGACTTGTGATTCAGATACTGACGCCGCTGCAATAGGCTCGCAATGGCTCGATGGCGTGGGGCCGCGTGATCCTTCTGCGATTGCTAGTGCGGCCACTGGTCACAAGACCGTTATCATTCTCGACGAGGTGCAGGAATTGCACGATCGTCACCTCGAGGGAGTTACTTCCCTGCTCACTGCTTGTACCGAGTATTCGACAGGTGTGCTAGTCTCTGTTAGGGCACCTAGCCCATTTGGAACCCTAGGTGGATTTGAGGAGATCAGAATCGATGGGCTGGCGAGCGATGCGGCGGTCGAACTGCTCGCTGATGGAGTCGATGCAGAGATTGCCGAGCAGGTCGCCAAAGCTCTCGGTGGCCATCCTTTGGCACTTCATCTGTGGTCGCCAGAGGAGGATGTTCCCGGCGAAGGTCAGGAGGTTCAGGAGTTTGTTCAGAGTACTGTGCTTCGTCGATTAAGCGAGGCCGGACTTGCATCTTTGGACGAACTCAGCCTCGCGCCGGTGCCTCTCTCAGTTGCGGAATTGTCTCAGGGAGACGGCACCGTCGAACTCGACGAGTCGGCGGTTCTTCGCTGGATGGACCAACTCGTCGAACCTCATCACCTGATTCGAAACGTCAGGAGAGCCACAATCGATACCGATGTGGCTCAGGATATTCACTCGCGCGGGGCTGAATTATGGTCTCAGCGCGATGGCACTCGAGCTCGCAGAATGGAGGCTCATCATCGGCTCAATTCTGGCGAGAAACTCGATTCTGAGTGGCTCGCCGATAGCGTCGCCGCGATATCAAGAGAGGATAGTGCAGCGGCGGCAGTATTGATCGAGGATGCGGTAGAGGCGAGCGGAGAAAATTCTCTGAGGCTCGCCGCAATCGACCTCGCCTTTGAGCGCGGCGAGTCGCCAATCGCCTCGCAGCATCTCGAATTGACTGAAGACAGCCCTCAGAAGCGCATGCGCGAGGCACGACTCGCGAGGTTGCGAGGAGATACTGCTGCAGCGGATTCTCTCGAACAGGAAGCGCTTGCAGATATCTCTCCTTCAGAAGCCGTCCGTGCAGGGATTGCATCTCTAGTTCGAAGCCATGATGATCGCCTCCCTGGACAACCAACGAAGCTTGACCAAGCAGCCATCGATACAGTCGACATTACTCGACTTCCTGAGTCTGCCCGTGCCTCAGCAAGTCTAGCCCTCGATCTCCTTCGCCACGCGGTCGCCATCGAATCTGGTAGCGTCGAGACCGCGGCCAATGTCCGTTCTTCCCTCGTCGCTCAGATGGGTGAAGAGCACCCACGACTCGCCCTCATCGATTTGCGAGCGCGAATCTCGGCAAATGCCGAAGGAGCCCTCGACGCTGCGCGCGAATTCATCGAATCATCAGGTGATGATATCGAGCGTACACGAGCGATTCACGCTGCGCTCGAAGCAACCTCTCCCAATCATCCAGATTGGCTGACCCGTTCCCACGGCACAGTCGCTACCTCACCACTCCGCGCCGACATCGCTTCTCATCGTCGTATAGCTGCCCAGCGGTGGTACTGGCGAGGCGTCCTCGAACCCACAATGCGCCTCTCTCACTGGCGGGAAGCCATCAGCCGATTCAAGTCGGCAGAATGTCCCGCGGCCGCAGCTGAATTGCTGCTTCGTCTAACGCGTTCACTCTGAACAAGAGTGGGTTGCAATTCAGAGAAGCGGCACTAGCCGAGCCTCAAATCTGTGCGCCAATCAATGTGCGAGTTTCGGAGATTCCATCGATTGACCTGATGTCCTTGACGATGCAGCGAGTAAGTTCAGCCTCGTCTTCAGCCTCAACCTTCACAAATAGGTCGTGGACTCCGAAAACGATCCACTGCCCACTTACGCAGGGTACATTTGAGACCGCGTCACGTACCTCAATTTCGCAACCGGGATTGGTGCTGATGAGTACGAAACCGACAGCCATCTTTCACACCTCCACCGCGATAAGAGTCTCGGTTTGCTCGACTCCAGGAATTTTTCGAAATTCACCAATGAGCATCTTCGACATCTCTTTGTCATCGCTGAAATCGATACGCACCGCGAGGTCGTACTCGCCATAAACAACGTGAGTTTCGACGACATTGTCGAGCGCCAGAAGCGCTTGGTAAACCTCCGATTCCATCATCGGTTTTGTCTTGATGAGAACGAAGGCGGTGCTCACGGTAATGACCTCTGTGTCCAGCCGCTCAACTGCCCGTTTATGACTCCTACGCAGGCGTTGTTCGATTCTGCAAGACATGGTGTTTCCAATTATTTACGACGATGCTCTGGCCTACCAACTGGGGGGAAACAATACAACGAATGGAACGGGCCGATAGAGCCATGCGCGCGAGGCTCGACAACAGCCGCCGCCTCGCATTCAGTATCATCACAGTGCTTCTGCTGTCTACCACGCTTCCACTCGCAGCCAATGCTGCGACTGGCAAGACGACGACGGTTTGGTCGGGAACGGTCATCCTGCAGGATGGCTACACAGTCGGAGCTCAGGATGTACTGGTAGTACAGGCTGGTACGACGATTCGCCTTGGGGCTGACGAGGACATCACAGTCGATGGGAGGATTACAATTCAAGGAACTCAGACAAGTCCTGTAGTGCTGGAGTCGATTGTTGGAGATCACGATGGGTTCGTGTTCAATCAATCGAGTCAAGGACTCGGTTCCTCGATTGATAATTTGACGATTATTGATGCTGAGTACGGAATTACGATTTACGGCTCGAATCCAGTTCTAAGCAATGTCAGAGTCGAGAATGCTGACCGCGTGGCGGTGGATCTATTCGATAGCGCCACGCCAAGTATCTACGACCTTGTCATCGATGGTGGAGGTCAAGATGTGCACGGATTTTCGAATAGTTGGAGATATGGTGTCGGCCTCTCAGTCGGCGCCTTTTCAGCGCCTATAATCGATGGACTGACAGTCAATGGACTCATCAGCCGAGGCATCAATTACTGGGGTAACTCTGGTGGAATGGTATCGAATGTTGAAATTACCAATATCTCGGGTGCGACCCTCGCTGTAGGAGCTGGTATTTGGGTAGAGGATTCACGCCCATTGATCACCGATGTCAATATCGAAAGGAGTGACAACGGAATCTACGTTCGACACATCACCCCCGGATGGACGACCCGTCCGACTTTCCATAGGACGGTCATTGAGGACTGCATGTACCGGGGTGTAATGATTGAGCAATACAATCACAGTCAATTTTCTAACCTACCCGCGCACGCGGTTTTCGTCGATCTCGAAGTGCGCGGAACAGGCGGCCCAGACGCCAAGACGCCTGGCCTCGGAATGGCCGCGTTCGAAATCAATACCAGCGGCGTCATGGTCAACAACGCACTCATCGAGGACAATCCCGTTGTTGGATTCAAGGCATATCTCATCGGCTCTTCTACCATCATCAATGGGCTCGAGTTGGACAATAACGGCAAACCTCTAGCTAACGCGCCGATCAATGACAAAGCTGGCCTATTCATGCGCAGCGTCAATTGGGCGCCAGTAATCAACGACCTCGTCGTCACCAACTCTTCTGGTCCAGGGGCTTTGCTTTGGAAGGGCGGAGCGCAAGGTCAGGATTGGTGGGTTTCAGACAACGGAGCTAGTGGAGTCGATTTTCGTGAGTTCCACCCCGATGTCACGATTCTGCGAAGTCACAACAATGCTGGCCACGGGGTCGCCGTCAGAGATTCGAGTAATGTCGAGCTGGCTTACGTCGTGACCTCGGGTAATGGGATGGGCGCGGCGACTCCTGAAGTGGGAGCCGGATTATACTTCGATGAGGCCAATGATGTGATGAGTGGTGGTAAGAATGTCTCATGCTTCACTTGCATCTCGTCCGGCGACCAGCACGGTATA
>JAQXEV010000003.1 GCA_029250665.1 Candidatus Thalassarchaeaceae archaeon
CCAATAGAACGGCCCATCCATCCACGAAGTCTCAGGATCTGGGTCGTCGGGTTGCGGCTCGGGTTCAGGCTCAGGCTCACCGTCATCGAGGTCAAGATAGGACCAAGCATCACGGCAAGTCACGTCCTCGGGAGTGCTCGCCACATCTTCACACAAGTTCCCTGGAATCGCGATTGCATCCTCAACTTCCAATTGGCAGTACCATCCTTCTAATTCGATACACTCCTCGGTTGGTTGCATTACTACGAGGATCGCTCCGCAAAGCAATTCTTTGTTATCAGGAGTGACTTGTCCATTATCGGAAGTGCAGGCCTCGAGATGGATTCCCTCTTCGATTGTTGTAGGGTGGGAAAGGGAGGCTCCTCGAGGACCATAGGTCGGCCAAATCTGTGGTAACTCAGGCTCTGGAACTGTGTTGCCTCCATTGCCTCCATTGCCGTTTCCGTTGTTACCGTTACCGCCGCCAATCGAGGTATCGATTGGGTCTGCACCGCCGACGGTGCCGCCGACGCGATGTCCGTCGTCGTCGAGCTCGATATCGTAGAAGTCGGCGTAGAGGTCGATTGTTCGCCCGTTTTGGAATGTTGCAGAGCGGTTCAGTACGTCGAAGTAACGATCGTCACCGAGGGTGAAGAGGTACTCAATAGGCACGCTCGCACCTTGGTTACAGGACTGAAGGGCTGCTAGTAACTCATCCACCGTCTGCTGGGCTTCGGGAACTCCGTCATAGGTGATGTCGGCGGCCTTGGTGAAGCCATCGCCTTGGATAATCTGAATCTCATCGTCCATGGCTTGCATGATGTCGACATCACCGAAGACTGCTAGTCCGCCGACTACAACGAGTCGGACATCGGGGTCAATCGCCTCGATGACATTGCGATATGGGTCGGCATGGAATGTGTCGAGAACGACGAGGTCGGCTGCTAGACCTGCTTGTATGCGACCTGTGTGCTCCGACCAGCCGATTGCGTCGACGATATTGGTGCTAATCGTCTGGACCATTTCGTAATCGGTGAAGATGTCGCCAAGGACATTCTCATCCCACCACTCGGCAGTCTTGAGTTCGTGCATCGAACTCTTGGAACCGCTCGGTCCCCAATCAGGTCCAATCATGATGTTCACGCCCTCCGCCTTCGCGGTGGCGATGTCTGTGGTATCGCCGTAGAGAATGAGGTTCGAGGTCGGTGACCATGCTAGGCTTCCACCAACGTCACCGAGTGCGGAGAATTCTGGTTGTGTGAGGCCGGTACCGTGGATTATGACGACCTCGCCGACGAGCAGGTCATTCTCGACTAGGATGTCGAATTCAGCCCTACTCGACTCGTCAATGCCTTCTGCAAGATGAAGGAACCAAGCATCCAGTTCTCCGGATGAGCTACCGTCCTTGATGTGCTGTCCTGCATAATCTGATTCTAATTCTGTCACCTTCGTGTGGATGTAGTCCTTGCCGAAGTTGTAGAGTTCAATATTGCGCGTTAGCATGGTCTCGAAAGTGTCGGTGTTAGAGGTTGAACCTCCTTGTAGTGCCGTGTTTCCACCCGCAACTGCGCGCAGTTCTGCGAAGCGCATAGCGGATGAATCGTATAGTGAGCATCCCACATCCTTGGCGTCACTATAGCCTGAGTAGGACTGCCATTGGTAGCGGTTATCCCAACCATCTGTGCCGTGATCCCACAATGGGATGATGTTGTACTTCGCGTGATTGTGCGGGTCGATGAATCCGGGGTAAATCGTTCCGCTTGTAGGAATCGAAGGAATGCCGTCTGCCGCTGCCGGCGCACCGTCGGATGCACTCCAAACTGCTTCGATCATTCCATCGACGACGAGGATGCGGCCATCATCGATAACCGAGTTTTGTGATTCCATCGTCACCACGCGGCCTTCGAGAACGTACTCACCGTGGTGAATGTGGTCTTGAGGTGGGTAGCAATTACCCTGAACCACGCTACCAACACCGACCCAAGCAGCATCATTCGCACCGCCAGGGGTCGGCTCACCATCGCTCAACTTTACCCAATCTCCATTCGAATTGTAACCATAGGGGATGTCCCAATCAGAATCCTCGCCCTCGTAACTGACTGTATTTATCTCGTTCATGTTTCCGTCGAGAATACGGATGGTATCACCATCCCAGAAATCAAACTCAATCTGGGTCCATGAACGGAAGAAGGTGATGTATTCGCCCGGGGCTAGTATCGTATCCCACTTGATGCTACAAGCAGGAGAACCGCCATCGGCGATATCATCGAGCCACCAGCCACCGATGTCGATGGCGGCGTTTGTCGGATTGTACAATTCGACATACTGGTCGTTGTAAGTTCCCATCTGACCATCGCCGTTCCAATCGGTACCATCGTAATTGGCATTATTCGGCGATACAAGAATCTCGTTGATGATTATTGAATCACCGCTACCTTGCGCCGACGCTGTCATCATCGGTGTCAGCGCCATCATTAGCATGAGTAAAGTCAGTGTGAGGGCACGACGCATTGCATCGTAACGGCTCGCTTCTCCCCTTGAATCCAACCGTCAATGGTTTACTCTCTCAATCATAAGAATTCACAATGAATCTCCTCCTCAAATTGATACATCGTGATGACGAAGCAGCGAAATACTGACCGAGTGCGTAGCACTCGCGATGAACATGCAGCGTAGCGGCAGAGTGGCCTGTGCCGCCCTGATGGTTCTCACCATGTCATTCGCCGGCTGTTTAGGAGGTGGTTCCTCATCCGGCGGCGGAGAAACAATCCCAGATTGGGACAAAGACATGGCCTACATCGATAATCCCGTTAGCCACTCTGACGCACGATTCTTCGATGTCGCTGCCCCATTCGCCAATCAGACTTGGGGCAATGCCAGTTGGGCGGTCTTCGGTAATGAGGAGGGTGGAAATTGCTGCGAACATTATCTCGCCGCAACGAAGGAAGGATGGATCCTCAACTTCGGCGGCGAGTACCCAACCTGGTCCGAAGATCGAGGTCACACATGGCAGGAATATCTCCCAAGTGTGTTCTCGCAGATTGGATGCAGGGAACCAAAGCCAACCGTCCCGGGACAGGAGGGGCTTGGAGAGGGAAGCATCGTTCAGGCGACCAATGGTGACCTGATTTCGATGGGCTGGTTCCCATACCCGAGCAGTAGCGGTGCCGACCAATTCTACGCATTCTTCTACGACGCTGAAGACAAAGAGTGGAGTTGGTGCTTCAACCGCACTCCTGAACCATTCTATGACCGCTCTTGGCAGGTTGAAGTGGTCGGTCCAATCAACGGTGGAATTTACGGAAATGGCGATTGGGCGAGCCTCGTAATCTCAAATTTCTGGCACCAAGTTGCGAACTTCGGCGGACAGATTTCCACTGATGGTTTGAACTACGATTACTTCGATTTCCCCGACCGCGATGCTAATCTCGACTTGATCGAGGTCGACCTTACAGCAGAAGCGCTCGGTCCGGAGTGGGATTTCACCAAGCCTCACAAGGAGATGCGCTCATTCCCAGTTCCCTCTGGTGGACTTTACTTTCCCAATTACTTCCTCGACGGCACTGACGCCTTCGTCGACACCTCTCTCAATTGGTGGGCCGCTACCTCGCTCAATGGCTCCTCACTACCTACTCAATACTGTGCAATCGATTCCTCTACTGCCTTGCATTGCTTTGGGGCGCTCGGCAGTGGCACCGGAATCATGCACCATATCTCATGGGACGGTGGCGAGACTTGGGATTGGCAGGAATACAATCTGTCTGGAACGGCGAGTGAGCTTGAGGAATGGGAGTGGCATTCGAGTGGCGTCCACGACCTCCTCGTCGTCAATATCCGTTATCAGAGCGCAGAAGGTCCTGATGTGGATATTGCGTGGCATGTCCGAGATTATTCTGAGTCTCTAGAGCCGGACATGAAGACCTACCTAGGACAGGGAGATCTCGATTCCACTTCCGGTGCTGGCAATGATATTCGCTTCGATTTCGCCAGCATGGGAATCCTGCCCGATGGTGGATCCTTCATCGCTTACATGGACTCGACCGACCCCGATCCTTTGTTTGGGGTGGAACTGCTACTGCCAGTCGAGTATGGGCCACATATTCCAGAGATGTGAGGGCGTAGACTGCACCGAGCTAATCTCAGGCTTCGACGGTGAAAGTCACACTTACTCCGTCGACTTGGAAGGAATCTCCCGAAGCAGCCCCCTCGTTGAGGCTTGCCGCGCCAGCACGCACCTCGGACTGAACATGGGCCCAATCCGCTTCGGCTAACTCGAGACCATCAACCCAAACAGCGAGCGTAATGCTTGCCTCGACATCGAGGTCGAGGTCCTTACGCTTGGCCTGAACTCTGCGAATTATGTCGCGCGCAAGGCCCTTCGAGAGCAAATCATCGTCGAGGCTCATATCGAGAACGAGCGAGACATCACCGACATTTTCGTCAGAAATTGTCGAGGCAGCGAAGCCATCTTTCTCGATGCGGCGGATATCAATATCGTCCATAGTAATGTCATAGCCTTCGAGGATGCAGATTCCTGCATCAATCTCCAACAATAGATTGTCAGGGTCAGCCTCGCCCAGCAAAGCAATCACTGCTGGTAAATCCTGCCGGCACTTCTTGCCTAGCTCCTTGCGATTAGGCTCGACAACCATACGCTGGAAGCGCTCGAGGTCATCCTCAGTGGTCAGCGATTCGACATTCAACTCGTCCGCCAGCAAATCATGGAAGCGACCGATATCTGGCCCGCCAACAATCCAGCCAGCCCGGCAAGGTAAGCGCTGTCGGCGATCAGCATCGACACGAACACGTCGCCCAGTCTCAGCCAACGCGCGCACGAGCCCCATCTCTTGCTCAAGCGCCCAATCTTGCGGCGGTAAGTTCGACTCAACAAGACTCGAGCCGACCGGCCAATCAGCCAAATGAACCGAAACGCCAGTCAAGTCGCGGTGGATCTGGTCAGGCATGAATGGAGCCACCGGAGCCATCAATCGACAAACCGTCAGCAACACCTCGTGCAATGTGTGCTGACACGCTCGCTTGTCCAACGAATCAGCTTCGTCCCAAAGGCGGCGGCGGCTACGGCGCACATACCAATTCGAGAGGTCATTCACAACGAATGCCTCGAGTTCACGCCCAGCCTTGTGGAAATCCCAATCAACAAAATGGTCGTGATATGAGTTGGCGACCGTGTGTAATCTGGAGAGAATCCAACGGTCGAGCGGACTGCGATCTGCAACCACCACAAAGCCGTCCGCATCATCCGCATCAAAGCCATCGAGTGCGGCGTAGTCCGCGTGGAAGCGGTGAACATTCCACAGGGTGAGGAACATCTTGGCGTAGGACTCTCGAACTCCATTAGAATCGAAATTAGTCGGCGACCACGGAGCGCTCTGCGTCATCATGTACCAGCGAATCGAATCCGAACCTTCCTTGTTGAAATGGTCCCAAGGATTCACTACATTCCCGCGTGACTTCGACATCTTCTTGCCGTCCTTATCGAGGATGTGGCCGAGTGAGAGGCAACGACGGTAGCAGATGCTGTCGAACACCGTCGTTGAGACTGCCATTAGCGAGTAGAACCAACCGCGTGTTTGGTCGACGGCCTCACAGATGTAATCGACTGGGAATGCGCCGTCGAATTTGTCTTGATTCTCGAATGGATAATGCCACTGAGCGAAGGAAGCGCATCCCGAATCGAACCAGCAATCCATGACGTAGGGCTCGCGCACCATCTCGCCCGAACAATCACTAGTTGGACAATTGAGTTTGACGTCGTCGACGTATGGTCGATGCAGCTCGGGTGGCATCGGCGAGTCAGATGTCTTCATTTCCTCCATCTCAGCGATGCTGCCGATGCAGTGCTCAGTTCCGCAATCAGGGCAAATCCAAACAGGAATCGGTGTGCCCCAATATCGCTCGCGGCTGATTGCCCAATCCTTGATGTTGGACAGCCACTCTCCCATACGCTTCTCACCGGTCCAATCTGGAGCCCATTCGACCTCCGAATTGTATTGCATGATTTGCTCCTTGACGGCTGTCATACGCACGAACCAACTGTCCATGGCGTAGTACAACAATGGGTGATCAGTACGCCAGCAATGCGGATAATCGTGAGTGTAAATGTGCTCGCGGTACAGTGAATTCTCGCTCGCAAGTAAGTTGATGATATCATCGTCACAGTCCTTCACATATCGGCCATCAAGTTGCCCATGAGTGCCTGCGACGAAGCACCCATCCATTCCCACGGTATGCTGAGCGGGAAATCCTTCTTTCATTCCCAAATTGTAGTCGTCCTCACCATACATCACGGCTGTATGGACGACTCCAGTACCGTCACTTGTTGTGACGAAATCAGCGCCTACGATGGTCCAGGCTGCAGGATGCTCGGAGCCATCGATGGCGCCGGGGAAAAGTGGGTTGTACGAGCGGCCTACGAGGTCAGAGCCAGGAAATTCATCGATCACTTCGATATGATGGCGAAGAACTGTGCCCATCAGATCCTTAGCGAGAATCAACTCCTCGCCAACGGGTGCACCGCCGCGACCTTCCCAAGATTCTGAAGGTGGCGTACTGACTCGAACTCGAACATATGTCACATCGGGTCCAACAGCCAGTCCGACATTACCGGGCAGCGTCCAAGGAGTGGTTGTCCAAGCGAGCACGGAAGCATCTTCATCCGCGAGCTTGAATTTTATGAAAACGGCGGGCTCAGCGACTTCTTTGTAACCTTGAGCAACCTCATGAGTCGAGTAACTGGTTCCAGTTTGTGGGCAAAAGGGTAGAACTTTGTGACCACGAAATAGCAAGCCTTTGTCGAACATTTGTTTGAGTGACCACCAAGCGGATTCGATGTAATCGTCGTGTAGTGTGACGTAAGGGTCGTCCATATCGACCCAGAATCCCATGCGTTCGGTCATTTCGCGCCATGCTTCTTCGTAGGTCCAGACGCTCTCCTTGCACTTTTGATTGAAGGCCTCCATTCCGTAGGCTTCGATGGCTTCATTGCTCATCAGGTCCAACTGCTTCTGCACCTCAATCTCTACCGGCAAACCATGGGTGTCCCACCCCGCCTTACGCTCCACAATGTGGCCTTCCATTGTTTTCCAGCGGCAGACCATGTCCTTGAATAAACGAGAAATCACGTGGTGAATTCCAGGTCTGCCGTTTGCAGTTGGTGGGCCCTCAAGGAAAGTGAAGGGGGATGCACCGTCGCGGCGCGACTCAATGCTTTGGGCGAATGTCTTCTCATCGCTCCAAGCCTGCATCAGGGCTGTCTCGAGGGCGACCGGATCGAGTTCGCCGGCTGGCTTCGGTACCACCATCGGGCGGGCGACCTGCGGTCGCGTCTTGAAGTTGAGGGGGTCGCCCAAAGGGCGTTTAGGGAGATTAGGGGGTCTTTGGTTCTGTGTCGGGAGTCTTCGAGGCGAGCGCTGGCGCCGTTGCTTGGAAGGGTTCAAAGGCGGGCGATGCGGGGTTCTGACTGTGTCTGAGACGGTCACGCTTGATGTTGGCGGGATGACTTGCGATGGCTGCGCAGGGCGTGTTCGTGATGCGCTTGAGGGCGTGGCTGGAGTTGCTTCCGCAGAGGTATCGCACGAGAACGGTTTTGCTATCGTTTCACACTCAGGTGTATCGCGAGATTTGATGACTGGAGCGGTTCGGACAATTGGCTACACGGTCGATGGTCAGGCCGAGGAATATCATTGGGGTGACAGAAGTGTTTGGAAACAGTCGGCTAACAATACCAAATGGTGTTTGATTGGTTGTGCAATTGGTGAATTCGGCACTCTTGCTTACTATTCATACTCCGGAATCACCGCCGACCTTACACTCTACTCGAATATGTGGTATTTCTTCGCTATTCTGCCATTGATCAATGGGCTGGCGACCAGCGTGATGCTTGAGACCTATCTCTTGATGCGTGGACAGATGGACTTCCGTAACGCACTTTCGACCGCCTTCGGGATGTCTTTCATCTCGATGTTGATGATGGAGATCTCGATGGAAATAACCGATCTTCTATTCACCGGCGGGCAACTAGGAATGGATCCGAGGGCGATTCCATTGATGCTCTTAGTCGGATTCCTGACGCCATGGCCTTACAACTACTGGCGCTTGAAGAAGTATGGAATGGCTTGCCACTGAAGGAGGTTTGAGCGTGGAAGATATGTCCGGTCTCGCTGGCGAGATTACTGCATGGATAGGTGATTATGCTCGCAGCAACGGTATCACCACGCTTGTAATCGGCGTTTCTGGTGGCATTGATTCGGCTGTTACTTCGACGCTTTCAGCTCAGACGGGCTTGGCGACGATTGTGGTGAATATGCCGATTCATCAGGCGCCTGAGCAGTACGAATTGTCGAAGCGGCATATCGCTTGGCTTGAGAAGAATTTCGACAATGTAGAGGGGAGGCTCGTCAATTTGACGAGAACCTACGATACCTTCGTGGCTGAGATGGATACCAACGACCTCTCTCCACTGTCCTTGGCAAACTCTCGTGCACGTCTTCGTATGACTGCTCTCTACTCCATCTCTGGCTCGACTAACGGAATCGTAGTCGGAACGGGCAATAAGGTCGAGGATTTCGGTGTTGGATTCTTTACCAAATACGGCGATGGTGGAGTCGATATCTCACCTATTGCCGACCTGATGAAATCTGAGGTCTTTGCTTTGGGTGCTGCACTCGATGTGCTCGAGGATATCCAAAATGCGACGCCCACAGACGGTCTCTGGAATGATGGCAGGACCGATGAGGACCAGATTGGTGCGACTTACGATGAGTTGGAGTGGGCAATGGAGCACGAGGCGAACCCGTCGGGCGAGACTCTGAGTGAGCGGCAGCGAACAGTACTTGCAATCTTTCGCTCATTCAATACTTCCAATGCTCACAAGATGAATCCAATTCCTATCTACAAGCGGCAGGACTCCTGAGGTGAGTTGCATGTCGATGCAGCGCTGCGGACTGGATGAGGTTCGCGCTGCACTCAATTCAGGGGAATCTATCTCGCTGATATTGGTCAATCGCGAGCATGACAATGAGGAGGTTAGTGGACTTGTCTCGGCAGCTGAAGAGGCCGGCATCCGAGTCATCAAAGGATCAGAAAATGATCTATGGCGAATGGCTCGCGAAAATTCAGAAGAAGTGCCCGAAATTCTTGCTCTTGTGGGGCGAGATCCAGCCGCATCATTAGACGAAGTAATAGCGGCTGGAGGTTTGATTTGGCTACTCGACGGGGCGAAGTATCCGGTCAATATTGGCTTCTGCATCCGCACCGCTGAAGTCTCAGGGGCAGCAGCTGTTGTGGTGGTCGGAGAACTAAACAATTCTGAGCGAAGCGCGGCCAAGCGCGCTTCGATGAAAGCACACAGATTCATCCCGGTATTCTGGCAATCTGCGAGCGAGTCAATACTTACAGCCAAGTCCGCAGGATACCGAATTATCGCCCTAGAAGACATTGGCGACAAGGCACCATGGGATGTTGATATGACAGGCCCAGTCCTCCTAATCGTTGGCGGTGAGCGCGCAGGAATCAGTGAGGAAGTTCTCGCGCTTGCTGACGAAATCATTCGCATTCCAATGAGCGGTTTTGTCCCTTCATTCAATCTCCAAGCACCCCTCAGTGCAGTAGCCATCGAAGCCCAGCGCCAGCGTTCCCAGTGAGTCTATCCCACACTTGTGGAATTAGTTCAGTTCAATGAGCGTGCAGGTCGCCGACGAGGAGAAGAATTGCCAACATCAGCGCTACACCGATTAGCACATTCAGCAGCGCTTGACGACCAGTCTCAGGGTTGTGAATGTCAGGTAAAGTGTCTACAGTAGAAACATACAGGAAGGTGCCTGCAGCGAACAACATCGAGAGTGCGATAATATGCTCATCCACACCTTCCAAGGCGTAGAAAGACACCATAATCATCACAGGTGTGGCCAGTGAGAACAGTACAACATCCCTGATGGATTCGTTTCTGTCCTCTCTTTCGTGCATCGAGAATACTCCTAGACTGAAAGCAGCTGGGACCTTATGGATCAATACTGCCATTGCAACCAAGGCGGTGACCGCCTCTGATGTACCTGCAGCAGCAGACCCAATTGCCAGTCCATCTGCCGCAGAATGCAGAGACAGGCCGAGAACGAGTATCCAGGCTGATGTCCTGTGATGCACGTGCTCGTGCCCATGCTCATCATGGTGGTCATGGTGCTCTTCGTGTATTGCATGGCCTATACCGGATCCTTCTAGAATCAGCATCATCATGAATCCCGCCAGTACGGCTGCTCCAATCATTAGATTCTCAAGACCCTCATCTTCATGCTCGTCATGATCACCGGTGGCCAACTCGAAACCCTCTGGAACAACAACGAGAAGAGCAGAAGCCAACAAAATCCCGGATGCGATACCTGTGATCCTTCTGAGATTCTCTGGATTCT
The DNA here is from genome assembly GCA_029250665.1 of Candidatus Thalassarchaeaceae archaeon. Lineage (GTDB taxonomy): Archaea > Thermoplasmatota > Poseidoniia > Poseidoniales > Thalassarchaeaceae > MGIIb-O1. The sequence goes on from JAQXEV010000003.1 coordinate 10,404, forward strand.
CCTTCAATTTGCTGAAAATAGGCAATAAACCCCCGATGAGGGCTAAAACGAGAGTTAGTCCTGCTAGTTCGATTGGAGGACCTACTGCGACCATGTCGTCGCCGATTTGTATTACATATATAAAAAATGTTAATAATTCTAAGTAGTTAGCAATGTCATGAGCAGAATCATATCGTTCAGTGGCGACAAGGAGTTCGCACGCAGACTAGACTCCATGATTGAGGACTCCGGATACAAGAACAGAAGCATGTTCCTCAGGGATGCTAGTCTTCACTTCGCGAATGCAAATCTTGGTGACGACCTGAGTACGATGGATGTAGACTCGGTCACAGAGGGGGTACTGGTGATATTCTACCAACATGGAGTGGAGAGCAAAATTCTCGATATTAGACATTCTCATTCGATTCAGGTTTCTTCCTACAATCACAATTGCTTGACTGAGAGCCATACTTGTGTAGACACCATGCAAATCAGGGGCGAAGCCGGATCTGTCAAGGACATCGTTGAGAGACTGAAGAATACCAATGACGTCGACAGAATCTCATTCGTCTCAGCTCCTATGCGCGAAGTCGGATGCTGCTGAATGTCTGCTAGCAGAGGTTTAGCCTGCGTCGCATTGAAGGAGCGACGCTATGACCAAGCGACGTGGAAATACCCTCGCAACTTGAGTCAATGCTCACCGGCTCGATGGGTCCGACCAAGCAGAAGGCGGCCCGTTTGGTCGTCGACTTGGCCTCTGCTGCGGGTGCGACTGAGTTCATCGAGGTCGAGAACGCCCATGTGTCTGGCGTGAGCGTGATTACAGGCGGACATGGACTCAGGCGCTTCCTATCCGACCTGTCAGGTGACCCAGAGGGCAATGTAGCCATTCCAACCACTCTCAACTCGGCGGGTTGCGACAATCAGAGGATGGAGGAGATGGGGATTGACCATCCTGATTTCCTCGAGCAACAGTTTGAGATTGTGCACGCATACTCCGAACTGGGGATAGACGCAATCCTGTCTTGCACACCCTATGACAGAGGCATCGAGGACGACGAAGGCATCGGCTCTTGGGCCGAGTCCAACGCAGTCTGCTTCTCCAACTCCTACACTTCGCTGATTACAAACCGAGAATCAGGGCTCTCCGCCCTTGCCACCGCACTGACTGGATGGGCTCCTCTCTGGGGACTTCACCTTGAGTCTAATCGTGTTCCTAACATCCTTGTGCGCGTCGAGTGCGCGATGGAAGATTTGGCTGATTGGTCGATTCTAGGCGATTGGATGGGGATGCAGGTACGCCCTGATTGGAGTCTTCCTTGGGGGATGATGCCGCGACTGGTTGGTTTGCCTGCTGATGCAAACTTCGAGATGCGCAAGGCGCTTACCGCTGCCGCAGCGAATTACGGCTGTCCGATGCTGTGGGCTGATGGCCTGACAGCCGATGCCCCTGAGGTCGATTCGTTCGAGGGAGAACTTGTCTTTGGTGAGGCGGAGCTGGCTGAGCGTTATGCTGACTTGGCTCCGACTGGAACTGTCGATCTTGTTGTGATTGGTTGTCCTCAGGCGAGCGTTGGAGAGGCGCGGACAACCGCAGCAGCAGTCAGGGCTCGAATGGAACTAGGCCAACGGATTCCTGACAATCGATTGTGGGTCTTCACAAGTGGTTACAACTACGATTTATTGGAGGCTGACGGCACTGTGGCTCTACTTGAGGAGGCAGGTGCACTGGTTTTGCGAGACACTTGTCCCGAGGTGACTCCGTACAATCGCTCGAAGTACAATCATCTGTTGACTAATTCACTGAAGGCTGAGCATTATCTGAAGAGCGGCCTCAATCGTTTGCCGACAAGCGTTGCGCGAATCCAGGATTGCGTGGCACATGCATTTGACCCTAATTTAGTGACTGGGGATAGACCTACTCTCGGTGCAAAGGGCGTCAAAGCAATGGCCACGAATAAGACGAGGCAGACGGGAGAGGCTGTGATGAACGGGCATGGTATTCCTAGTCAGAGTGACTGGAAGATTCGTGGAAAAGCGATGGTTAGCGATGTGCCGATTACTTACCTTGGCTACGTGAACCGTGACACAGGGGTTATCGAAGAACCTGGGCATCCGCTTGATGGGGTTGCCATCGAGGATACTGTTCTGATTTATCCGAAGGGCTCTGGTTCTACTGTTGCGCCCTTCGTCTTGATGGGATTAATCTACACAGGAAAAGGTCCGCGAGCGATTGTGAATCGCGACGTATGTCCGTTGACGCTTCCCGCGGCGAGCCTTCTCGCCGTCCCTTATGCTCACGGATTCGATGATGATCCGACCCTTGCCATCAACGATGGCGATGAAGTAGAAATGACGCTAGAGGGTGGGTCGGTGCAACTGAGAGTCATCTCGCGTGTGGTCTAGAAGCGCGCGAGATTTCCGCTTTTGCGCGAGCGAGGATTGATGACTGCGCGGCTTTGCCCGTGGCTTGTGTCGAACCGCCCTGACCCCGAACCCTGCAGACCGCAGGACTTGGGTAAATTCGAGGTGACTATGCGTGATGGGGCGGCTCGTTTGGGGCGTCTTCACACTCGGCATGGCGTGCTGGATACGCCGATGTTACTGCCGGTGATTAACCCCAATATTCGCACGATTGAGCCGCGAGAGATGTGGGAGAAATACCGTGTCAATGGACTGATCACTAATTCCTACGTGACTTGGAAGCACGAGAAGTTGCGCGAATCGGCTTTGGCTGACGGAATCCACGCACTGCTCGACTATCCAGGGGTTATCGTGACCGATTCTGGAACCTTTCAATCGTATGTTTATGGCGATGTCGAGGTAGGGGTTGAGGAGATTGTAGAGTTCCAGCGCGACATCGGAGTGGATGTTGGGACGATGCTCGATGTATTCGGTCGGCCCGACATGAGTCGCGAGGAGATTGAGCATGCAGTCGAAGAGACCGCCGCCCGTGCCCCTGCTTCACTAGCGGCTGCAGGTGAGAATCTCTTACTGAACGGGCCAGTGCAGGGTGGATTACACGAAGATTTGCGCGCCGAGGCCGGTCGCTTGATGTGCGAGGTAGAGGGCGAGCATCGGGGCTTTGCTGTACATCCGATTGGTGGCATCGTTCCGTTGATGGAACGCCAACGCTACCGAGAATTGTTTGAGATTCTCCTCGCTGCTCGGGCTACTATTCCTCCTAATCGGCCGATTCATCTCTTCGGATGCGGACATCCACTCCTCTTCCCGATGTCCATCGCTCTTGGAGCCGACCTTTTCGACTCCGCTGCCTACGCTCTTTTCGCACGTGACGACCGACTTCTCACACCGACTGGCACGGTCAAACTCGGGGAATTAACCGAATGGCCAACGCACTCCACCGCACTATTCTCTTACACTCCTGCTGAGGTACGGGCGATGGAGCGGAACGAGCGTTCCGTTCTTCTTGCCCATCACAATCTGGAGATAACTCAAGCCGAGCTTGCTCGATGCCGCGAGGCGGTGCGAAATGGAACCATTTGGCGCCTCGCGGAACAACGCAGCCATGCCTCACCACGGCTGCGAGAAGCCTTCGAATGGGTCCTTGAACAATTTGAGGAAACCGAAGAAGGACCTGTCGGCGAGAGTTCGCTCAGAACTATCGCCTCAACCGACCCAGTTCGAGGTTCTTCCGAGCAATTCTCCGACGATATCGACAGCCGCCCCCATCTACTCCATCTCAACGCTCTTTTGGCAATGCGATGGCGTCGCCCTGGTTCATGGTGGGATGGCTCTTCGAATTCCCCTGAACGCGTCGTAATTCTGACTGGAGAAGGTCCTCCATGGCGCGATACCGCGCTCGGCACGGCAATCGAAGCACTGGCCGATGAACCTCGCACAGTGGTGCTCATTTCGACCCCGATTGGCCTCATTCCATTCACTCTTGAGGACGTCTCACCTTGGTGCCATATTGATTGCCCAGAATCTCTCTGGAACATGATTCTCGACGAGGATGAAATTGATGTCTGGCTCGATGATTTAGGTCTTGGCGACATTCCCCTCGACATCCACATCTGCCAGCCCGATCCCGAAGGAGAAGCAGGGGCTGAAAACCGCGCAGCGATTCGCACGTGGATTGACCGCTGCGCAATAGTAGACAAGCTCTCACTACTCTGTGCCATATCTCCCGAAGATGCTTGTTCTCTTACCGAAGGAATGACCGCCCGACGTTCGAGAACCGACCGCATGATCAATGTCAATTTTGGTGATGAACACTGCATCTCTCCCAGATTACCTGACGGCGCGCTTTCGCTCACCCTAATCGGCGCGCGACGCCTCCATGCCCTGAATCCCACAGCACCAAGCAGATTTGATGAGGGCGTCACAGCCAGCGATTCAGACCACCCAGGGATTCCTCGAGTCCTCTTGATGGACGATGCAATTCCATTCGTGGGACTAGGTCGAAATGTCATCCAAGGTTTCGTCCTCGGTGCTGACGCTCACCTCATAGTCGGCCAACCCTGCCTTGTCGTTGACAGTCACGGCAACCTCGTCGCCCATGGCACTGCCAACGCAACCGCCGATGACATGGCCTTCTTCACCAAGGGAATCGCGGTCAAAGTCCGCGACGGTGCAATGAAGGATGAGTTGAAGGAGACCTAACTCCTAACTTCCCTACCCTCTTCCCTGATGCAACGAGATGACCGCCGGGGATTCATTCAAGTGATTACGGCCACCACATCGAGTCGACTCCCTATGGGAGTCACGCCTAGGTTGGTGCTCAATTGGAGAATGCGGAATTCGTCATCGAGACTCGCGATCTGCGAAAGATGTACGGCCCCCACCTTGCTCTCGATAACGTCAACGTGCAAATTCCAAAGGGAGCAATTGGTATCCTAGGACCCAACGGAGCAGGCAAATCGACCTTGTTCAAGTGCCTGTTAGGCCTCATCACGACAACCTCCGGAACTGGTTCAGTCCTCGGCTACGACATCAAAACCGATGGCGATATCATTCGAGCTCGCATCGGATATATGCCGGAATACGACTCGCTCGATCCAGACCTCACCGCCATCGACCAAGTCAGATACGCTGGTGAACTCCTTGGAATGAATCCTGCATCAGCGATGCAGCGCTCCCATGAAGTGCTCGAATATGTTGGCCTGCGAGACCAGCGTTACCGCAAGATCGAATCCTTCAGCACAGGTATGAAGCAGGCCACCAAACTCGCCTGTGCCATCGTCCATGACCCTGAGATTCTCATCTGTGACGAACCTACAAACGGCCTCGACCAACGCTCTCGTGAATTCATGCTCAACACCCTACGGCGAACCGTCGACGAAGGTGGGGGAACCGTCCTGATGTCTAGCCATGTGATGGACGATGTGCAGCAGGTTTGCGACCGTGTGGTGATGATTCACAATGGCCAAGTCGTCGTTAATCGCCCGATCGCCGACCTCGCTGACCAAATCGAACGCGAGGTTGAGGCGGTGATTTGGGGGGGCGCATCTCGTATGGAGCAGGCTCTGCTCGCTGATGGTCTCAAAGTCCGTAGAATGGGCCGAGTCATGAGGGTGACAATCGACGACGAGAGCACTATCAATCGCATCATCAAAATCGCCTACAAGGCAGACGTACAGATTCGCGAATTGCATGAGTACGAACCTGATTTGGAAGATATTTTCCTGCTTATCATGGACAAGCTTGGAGCTCACGTCAAGGGAACCTCTGACCTGATGACTTCCGAACATACAGGAGGTGGTGCCTCTGTCTGAACCCGAATCTACACAACCTCCTACAGAGGATGAGGTCGAGCCGACACTGGCTAATCCTCAGACGGTAAGTGCTGCCAACGCCTTAGCCGTCGAATCCACAGGTCAGAATCAATCGGACCTCGATATAGGCTCGGGCCAGACCCGAATGGAGGTCGCATACGGGGCTGGCGATGGTGATGATGATGCAAAAGCGGTGGTTGCACGTAAGGCCTCTTTAGGCATACTTTTCGAGCAGATTTACCGGCCGTGGAACGGTGATTTAGGGCCGCGTTGGGTTCGCAATTACGCGATTTTCAGGCACCATGTTTACGGTATCTTTCGTGGCAAAGGGCATCGATATTACAACCCATTCGTCAGGCTCGCAATACTCGTAATCTTCCTAGGTTCGCTGACTCCAATAGCGATGATTTTCCTCTCCGTGACTCTCTCCGGAGGGGAGGGTGCAGAATTCCTCAACCGAATGTGGGGCGTTAATCGCTACAACCTCTGGGGGCAAGTCCTCGGTTACTGGCCTCGTAACCTCTGCATGTGGCCACTTCTGACAGCTCTAGTGGTTGGAGGTATGATTTCTGATGATCGGAAGAATGGAACCAGCGCAATCTACTTTTCAAGGCCGGTTACTAGAACTGATTACACGGCGATGAAGTATCTCTCAGCCTCTGTGGTTCTGGGCTTTGTCATTGTCTTCTCTTACATGCTCTATTACGCGGCTTCAATCGTTTTCAATGGCGAAGGATGGGCTTTCTTAATCGATACTCTACCCTACTTCCTCGGTGGTTTGATTGCAGGTATTTTGCTTGTGATAACTTACACTTCGATTGGTATGGCACTGTCGAGTGTGAGCCAGAGTCGCTTTTTCGCAGCGATTGGATTCCTAGCGATTATTTTCGGTACGAAAGTGGTCGCTTTGATGATTGAATTGGTATTCGACACCACGATGTTCTACATCCTCAGTCCCTATGATTCTCTGGCTCATGTTGGTCAGTGGTTGCTTGGGATTCCTGCCAATTACGAGCATCCACTGGCTTTCTCGGTGATTTCTGTTTTGATTTACAACGCGGCTTCAATCGGATTGCTGGTAAGCCGAGTCAGTTCGCTGGAGGTGACTCGAGAATGAGTACAAAATCCACCCCAGCTGTGCTCATCGATCACTGTTCGAAGTGGTATGGTCAGGTGATTGGTCTGAACGATGTCTCTCTCGCGATTGATGGTGGAGTTACTGGGATTTTGGGGCCGAACGGTGCCGGGAAATCAACTCTGTTTAAGCTCTTGATGGGCCGATTGAAGCCAAGCAGTGGCACCGTTCGATTGTTCGGAATCGATCCGTGGGAGAATACGGCTCCATATCGACGGGTCGGCTACGTCGCCGAGACAGAGAAGTTGTATGATTGGATGACTGGACTAGATTTCGTTTCAACACTTGCTCGTCTTCACGGAATGACGAGGGAAGAGGCGAAAGAGCGTGCCGCGCACGTCCTCAAATTCGTCGGCCTATCTGAGGTTCAAAACAAGGAGGTTGGCAAGTACAGCAAGGGCATGAGGCAGCGCGTTAAAATCGCACACGCCCTTGTCCACGACCCTGACTTGATTATCCTCGATGAACCACTCCATGGATGCGACCCAATCGCTCGCACCAGCATCATGAGCGTAATTCGTGACCTTGGGGCGCAGGGTAAGACCGTGCTCGTCTCCAGCCACATCCTCGATGAGATCGAGCGCATCACTGAGCAAATTGTTATCCTTCACAATGGAAGACTGCTTGCACTTGGTAATCTTCACGCAATCCGCGACCTGCTCGACAAGCACCCACACAGAATTCTCATCCGCACCGAAGACCCAAGAGCTCTAGCTGGCTGCTTCGTGCCTGAAGACCCGGTTTATGGTGTCAGATTCGCAGGAGAGGATGCGCTTGAGATTCTCACCAACGACCTCTCGGCCGCTCATACAATCCTCCCTCGAGTAATCGTCGAATCTGGCATTAAAGTCACATCAATCGAAAATCCGGATGACAATCTCGACGCCCTTCTGGGGTACTTGGTAGGTGGAGATTAATGATGGACAAACAAGGCCGCGGCCTCGCCGATACAGTATGGACTCGTCTTGACCGTAAGGCGGGAGCCATCACTGAGCTGACGATTCGCCAATTGCGCCACCGCCTCTCAACCTGGGTGGTCCTCGGTGTCGGAACTCTACTACTGCTGACGCTTCTAGCGATGTATATCGCCGGAGCTAGGGAAGGCTGGGACCCAATCGACAATGATGGTGACTCTCACGATTGGGATATGGATGGATATCCAGCCGGTCAGGAAATGAAGTATGGAGCAGACCCTTGGGATGGAATGTCCTACCCCGGATCTGGTCATTTCGTACAGGAAGGATCCTTCCAAAATAACCAGGGTGCCGTACATTATGGCAACCATACTTGGCGTTCGGCCACAGGGACCTTCACTTACAATTGGATAGACGAATCGTTCGCTGGTGGCCGTGGAGTTTTGGATGTCGATCGAATGGATGATTGTCCCGAGGGTGAACCGTTGGAAGACTATTGGATGGATTGGGGAGATGGCTGTATAATCGAAGAAAACCGTATTTTCGTTCTTGATGCGACATTCAGGGGAGATGGGACATTCCGAGTCCACGAGAATTGGTATGCGGAATGGGGCAACATGGCAGACTCCTATGACGTCGAACCCGAACCGGCCTCAAATTACATCGATGAGGACGATATCGATTGGTCGGGTGACCCGGACGGAATCAATGGATTTGACGATGACGGAGATTGTCTGAGGACTGATTGGCTAAGCTTCGAATTTGGCTTTGATAAGGACGAAAATAATAACGGGATTCCGTGCGATGTAATCTGGTACGCTGCATCTGACGGGACAATTATCCATATTGATCGCGACGACTATGTCGATGAGGATCCAAGCGAGGAATCACTCTCGATTGAAGACGCTCATCGCGCCTTCATCATAGCTTCAGGCAAGATAGCCTTCGTCATGATTCTCTCTATCTTCCTACCACTCTTCCTCGCTCTAGGCCTAGTCCGTGACGAGACCGAGAACGGCACCCTCCACTATCTGCTATCCAAACCGATACATCGCGGCGAATTCATCACTTACCGAATTCTCGGATATCTGATTATTTCAGGTGGATTTGTCCTCATCATGTCTCTTCTTATGGGGGTAGTCACAGCCGCCTTGGGTCCTGGCGATTCGATATTCCGATTGACCGATATTGTCGTTTGGCTCGGAATCGCCTTCGCAACTATACTAGCATTAGCTGCCTACGGCGCGATTTTCAATGCGCTCGGCCTAATCTCCTCGAAATACGGTGTCTATATCGCTCTGATTATCGGAGTCTATGAATTCGTCATGGCGGTTCTCACATTAGCCGGAGCCTCACTAATTCCAGTCCTATCAGTTTCTCATTGGACTCTGCAATTCATCGATTCAATCGTCCTAATCGTCTGGCCGAACACGCTTGAGATGTCTGTCATTGCAGAGGCCTTCGACCTACCGTCTGCCCTCGCCGCCTTCTGGAATCCGCCGATGCACCATTTGGGAACTGAGAATCCATTCATCTCGGCGCTCCTATCAGTAGTCGTTCTACTCCTCATCACGGTAGTCATGGTCCTCTTCGGCCAGCGCCAGTTCAAGCACCGAGAAATAATGTGATTGTTCCGCTCAGAGTTGATTCGCATGATGGACCGTATCCGAGGTAATTTACGCGATTTCTGGCGCTTCGATGTCTTGCCGCCCATCAATCGCCTTTCCTGGTGGTGGTGGTGGGTTCTCATCCTCGTACCTGATCCAGTTAACCCCACGCGCTCTCGTCAGTTGATGGTACTCTGGTCATCGAAGGAGACTCCCGCCATACGCGTTAGTGGGCATTGGTGGGTCCCAAAGGCGCGGATGATGGTTGACGAGGATGGCGGCACAGTCATGTCAGGAATGGTCTGTGCTTGGTGGTACGATGGCGAGAAAATGTACGAGCCTTTGTTGATGAGAGAATGCAGGATGGCTGCCATCGATGACAAGCACCCCCTATGGCCGGCTGAGGCTGGCGAAGGTGGTGAAGGTGCGGGCGCAGTAATTCCTCTTACATCAGAAGATTTGACATTCGGCCTGCGCCCGGGAAAGAAGGCTTTCTGGCTCAATTTGACTAGTGATTCAGCAAAGGTCGAGGAGGGCGCACCGAAGGAGTTCAAAGTTGAGATGACTCCTTGGTGGGAGCGCCCGAGTTCTGCGAAATACAAGAATAACGTCTACGCATTAGATATGGGATACGACATCCTCAGAGTCCACGGTTTGAAGGCGAAAGTAAAGATTGATGGCGAGGAGGTTGAAGGTAGTGCCTACATCCAGAAGGTTGGCGTCCAAGCACCGAGTTTTCCTTGGTTTTGGGGGATGCTTCACTTCGATGATGGCTCCTATATTGATTGGTTCCTCCCTCATGCTTCCCCCTCGTTCACAATGATGGACGACAACCCTTGGTCTCCTCGAGATTTCTTTCGTTGGCCGAACATCGGAACTGGAATTTTTCATGATTCGAAGCGTGGTCGTACTGAGAATTTCAAACGCTGCACAGTTGAACTGAATCGGCAGGAAGGAGAGGATGCGTTGCGTGATGAACAAGGCAATCTTTTGCCTCTTTTTCGCATCAAAGTTTGGAATGGCCGCACGCAGGTGTCGATTCATGTGCGTGCGACATCGCGCGCGAGATGGATATTCGATCAGCCTACGCGCGCGGGCTTCGTTAGTCATCTGACCTACAATGAGTATCCACTCGAGGTGATGAAGATCGCCATCCTCGACGAGGAGGGTCTGCGTACTTTCGAGGATTACGAGTGGATACGGGGTAATGCCGAACACGCTTGGGGCATCCTCAACTAATCTTCAGCTCCGTTTGAGAGGTTGTATGGGCCGCACCGTTCATAACCATCCCTGACCGAGCCTCGGCCCGAGGAATAGAGATGAGTGCGGACGAGGTAGTTACACAGGCTGCTCAACTAATCACACGCGGAGATTACGCTGGTGCGATGGCAGTGTTTGATGGATACATCGAATCGAATCCCGATGACCCCGCCGGATACCACGGCTGGGCAGAGGCTGCCCTCTTTGACATACAGGAGAATGGCAACCTCGACGAGAAAGGAAAAGACCGCATCAACGAGGGTCAGATAGCCGCTTATTTCCGACGCGCTGCGGGTATGGCCCCTGACAATGCTGACTACAACGCGGCTTATGCCGGTGCCTTGGTTGAGTTCGACCGAATTCCAATGGCTGTAAGACAGCTGCACAAACTTGTAGAGATAGGCAAGGCATCGGATGAAGTAGACGTCTCATTCCATCTTTACGAGGCAGCACGAGGATTAATCGACGCAATCGATTTGAAGACAAATTTCGATCGCAGCGCGCCAATCGCTCGCCAGTACATCTCCGAGGCGGTGACATTCGCCATTCTTGGACTGGGATTCTCATCGGTCGAGGAGGCCATTGAGTACCTCAACATGGATGCGTGAGGAGTGGTCGTCGTGAGTGGCGACCTGTTGATGGTCGCTCTGGGCTATCACGGCGCGGGCTTCCATGGCTCGCAAATTCAGCGTGATGTCCGCACCGTACAGGGTGAGCTCACCGAAGCTCTGAGTGACCTCGGTTGGTGGAGTGATGGCTGCCTTGAGATTTCTAGTAGGACCGATGCCGGCGTCAGTGTGAGGATGAATCTTGCAGCGATTTCTCTTTCGGAATCAGTCTTATCGAATGTCGGGGAGGCGACTTTCGTAAGGGCACTGAACGACCATTTACCCGGAGACTTAGTCGCTTGGCGGGCTCAAAGAGTAACGGGAGAAAGCATAGTTCGATTTGCTAGTTCAAGGACCTACCTCTATCGCTGCGAGATGATTCCTAAGTGGCCGCAGGAATTCGATAACGACCTCTTTGTTGCAGCCTGTGCGGCCTTTGTCGGCAAGCATGATTTTAGCAATTTTTGCCGACTTGAAGACAATCGAAGTCCACTACGGACTGTCGATTCAGTAGAACCGTGGCGCGACACCTCTGGTCGAATCGTTGGGATTTCAGTGACTGCCGAGTCATTCCTTTGGAACCAAATCCGCCGAATTGCTTCGGCAATCCATAGAGTAATTCTCTCAGAAATTTCGGTAGCCGATATCGTGTCAGCACTGGCGAATCCGGAGGTCGCGGTAGATCACGGGCGAGCGCCAGCTGATGGCCTCATGCTCTGGTCGCTCGACCACCCCGATTTCCAACACCACATCGATTCCCCGCCGTTGGCTGAGGGGTTCAGCCTCCCTCCTGCAGGCTCGCGAGCCCACAAGCGATGGTTGAATCTGGCTCGCATGGAAAATTCGACTCTGCTCGAACACGAGTGGATCAAACTCAACCAAGGCGGAGAATGACGCTTTCTCCGTCATCACAAGGCAATCGCTCACGAAGGAAAGCGCTCGAAATAACCTCAGCGGTCTCGGTGTGCCGAGTAAGGTCTGGAATCAGGATGGCACAATCAACCCAATTCTCTCCATCGGTTGAGATCTCGGCTGGGAATGCGGTCGCACCGCCGAAGGATCGCCCATCGCGCTCGAAACCTGCTATCCGTATCGATTCGACCTGTGATTGCGATTCACCATCATCCAGTCCAGCGTGGACTCTCAATTCGAGGTAGTTCCCTAGGTCTTCTCCGACCACATCTACGTTCAGAGTTCCAGGCCACGCTCCAGCTCCAAGAATCACCTTGAACTGGTCCTGATAGTGGCTCTGCGCCATGAAGACGTGAGCCCGCCCGAGCCCACTGGTGACCTGCCCCGTCAGACGCATGTACTTGGGTCGCCCCCATCGCAAATAAGCATCAGCGTGACGGCTCACAACTCAATGGTCCAACCTTGTTGACCAACAATCCAACCTGCAACCTCGACAGCGCGCCGTTGAGGGCTGCTGGGGTCGTTCAGAGGATTGCTATGATTGAGATGGATTAGGTGGATCTC
>JAQXEV010000028.1 GCA_029250665.1 Candidatus Thalassarchaeaceae archaeon
ACTGCTCGGAAGGTTGGCGGCTTCCGCGAGCGTGTGGTCCGGCAAGTATGCGAGGATTTCACAGGCTGTTAGTATCGCATCCTCTTCGTCTTCTGCTACCATACATGCTACGCCTGAGCGGGAAGCATGTGCTTCTGCTCCACCTAGGCTCTGTTGGTCCAATTCCCCACTAGCGATTTCAGGAATGAAATAAGGCGAGCGCATGAACATCTGACCGTGATCATCGGAGAGGATGACGAAGTCGGAAAGACCGGCGGCAAGGGCGCTAACCCCTGCTACAGTTCCGAGGATAATCGAGAAGGTGGGAATGCGCCCCGAGCAGGCAACGAGAATGTCGAGCAATTCGCCTGTCGCGCCTAGGGCTGGAACTCCATCTTGGACTCGCTGGCCATCGCCATCCCAGATTCCGATGAGTGGGAGTTGGGCTTTCTCTGCGAACTCGGCAATCTTGGCTATCTTTTGCGCGTGCATCTCACCCATGGTGCCGTCGAATACTGCGTAATCCTGCGCGAAGCAGACTACTCGACGGCCGTCGATCTTGCCGTGGCCGGCAACGACGCCGTCGCCGAGAGGTCGGTGGAGATGCATGTTGAAGTCGCCCGAGCGGTGCTGGACGAAGCGATCAACTTCGACAAAAGAATCAGCATCCAGTAGCATGGTGATGCGTTCTCGAGCGGTTTGTCGGCCGGATTTTCGCAATTCTTCCATACTAATCCGGTCGGCTGCGTTGAGGGCTTCTCGGCGCATCGCATCGAGGTCATCGGAGTGCGATGCGCCAGCCATGATACGCCCCAAACCGCTCGCGGTCTTTCATCGAAGCGGCTGAATATACTCAGAGTGTATTTGTGGGAACTTCCCCGTAATCGTTAGGATGAGGTTGCCCGTCTGTTGCCAAGAATACTATCATAACAATGAAACCTACACAAGGAATTAGGAGAATCCAAGTCCACCATCCACTTCTACCAGTATCATGCAGTCTTCTGAAGCATAAGCCAAGACCGGGAAGAAATACTGCAACTGTAAGTATATTGCCAAACCAAGTTGGGTCCTCTAATCCCCAACCGAATATCATACCATCAAGAAAACTTACGGGGATACTTATGGCGAAAATTGCCAGAACCCACCACCAATATTCAGAGCGAGATGCCCTTCCATTAAAATTCGCATAATTGTGAATTAATGCCTTATTTACTGCATCAACGAATCCAATCATCTCTGCTGGTCTGCCAGTGTATTGAGGTCCACCTTCTACTTCCATACTGGCGAAGTGGCTCATTCAGGCGATAAAGATTGAGCCGGCATCGGTGATTAATCGGCAATCAGACAACAAAACCTTGCCACACACGCATGTAATCTACGAACTTCGGACTAAGGCCCTGAGATTCAAGATACTCCGGAGTGAACGGCGGGTGCTGAGGGTCGTAATCTGCATCACCCAGATGACTCGCCCAATCCGCATGACCGATTGCAGATCTTGCTACGGCGACGAAGTCAGCACCCTGTTCCATTACCGCCTGCGCCTGTGCTGTTGACCAGACCGAACCACACGAAATTAGAGGCAGTCGCCTAGCAAGGCGCTCTGCGAAA
>JAQXEV010000006.1 GCA_029250665.1 Candidatus Thalassarchaeaceae archaeon
ATCAGTCAGATCCATTTTGAGAACCCGTAAGGGGAAATCGCTCAGTTCCAATCCGTTCGAAGCGGCGGAATGAGGGCACTACGACACCCACAATAGTCGCAGCGACCATTATCGAGACTGCGATTAGGAAGGTCGCTTGCAAACCGATTGTATCGATCATATATCCACCAAATAGAGGAGCGAATGGAATGAATAGGAACGAGCCAATCATGTCGATTGAATTGACCCGACCACGCAAACGTTGGTCGACACTATCACCGATTGTAGTATTCCAAATGACTCCTAGGACTCCTCCCATCAGGCCCTGGAATATTGCGATAATCATGATAGCACCGAACCACGGTACGAAGACATAGAGGATGTCCAACCAAGCAGCAATTCCCACAACGACATAGAAAATCATCCCACGCTTCTCCTTTGAAATCGGATTCGATCCAGCCCAGAGTGCACCTAACGACGCACCGATTGGCATCATCGCACCCCAAACTCCGTAGTGAATCGCATTCCAATCATTCACCTGCACAATGAATGGAATTCCTATGTCGATAACGGCTCCACCTACGTGGAAAACCATGAAGGCGATGATGCCGATGAAAAGCCACGGTTGGCTGATGACGAAAGCCATCGCCTCCCCCATCTCAGTTCGAAAGTCACCTTCTTCCTCCTCACCTCTCTGAATCGGGACCTCCTTCATACCGAAGAGAACCCAAGCGCTGATGAGGAAGGAGATTAGGTCGAGGAGGAGTGCGACATGCATCGTCGAATATCGAATTACAACTCCACCGATTAGTCCACCCACAGACCAAGCAGCAGTTCGCAAGGCATTGTGTAATCCGGTGGCCGAGGAAAGCATCTCCTCCTCGACAAGATCAGGAACCAAGGCCTGGATTGCCGGCATCGAGAAGGCCGAAGACGCACCCATCATGAATGCAGCAAAAATCATCACATTGACGAGGTCAAATCCTGCCATGAGTAGGAGGATGAATAGTGCAGCCAAGACGGCTTGAACGATATCCATCGCTAGCGCTACGGTTCGGCGAGGTATCCTGTCGACTAGCATCCCGCCGATCATTATCAGCGGGAGATGGCCGAGGAAATACGCTGTCATGATAGCCCCGAAGGCCTTCGGGCCGCCAAGCTCAGCAACCTTCCAACCGACCGAGGTCATGAAGGCAGCCCGCCCTATCTTCGACGCGGTATCTCCCAATAGGAAAGCGCGAAGGTCGGGCACCCCCCAAGCCTCAGCTAAACCCACATCCTGCGGCCGTTAGAGGGGCTTTTCAATTTACTCGGATTGGAGTTCTTTCACAGGTGTGAGAAAGAAGTCTGAGCGATTGACGAATCAATCTGCAATTTCAATTAATTAAATAGTTCAAATGAACAATAATTTGAATAATAACTGAACGTTTGACGATTAAACATTGAAATTATAGGGATTACACACACTTTTCACGCATTTCAGTGTGCGTTTGCACCAATGATTATATCATTGGCGTTACGGTACCGTCGATATTGGAGTAAGCAACATGCTTGAGTCGACTACAGAGGGCGCGGAATTAGCCGCATCAGGTGCTTTGACGCTGGACAGATTCGGAGCCGAATCCGCACGAATTGGAAGAGAACTTGCAGACCAATATCATCGCTATCATATCGAGACAGAAGATGTCGACGATGTAGATCCGCTACCGCATAGATTCCTCGTCGAAGTCGGCAAATTCGGATTGGCCAAGTTCATCGTCTCAGAGGTATTACATTACGGACTAAATCCTGAGGTCATCCTTTCTCGACCTTGTACATATGGAGTATTCTCTGGTCCAGTCGGTGGCTTTGTTCCTCGACCAAAACTATGCGTCGGTTGCCTTCGCTGCACCGTTCAACATCCGGATTTCGTCAAGGTGCTACCGAATCCCAAGAGGGTTGCTCTCGGAGATTCGTACACCACTCACGGACATATTGCAGCTATTGATGAAGAATCGAAGAAGGGCTTGGTGCCTGTCCGTGGACAAGGTTACCGCGGCCGATTCGGTGGACCTGGGTTCGATGGTATGCTGACGGATATGTCTGAGATTGTCCGCCCAAGCAGAGATGGAATTCACGGCCGCGAACTCATCGGCACATCCGTCGATATTGGTACCAAACCGATGCACCTCTCATTTGATGAGGACGGAAATTTGCAAGGTAAGGCTCCGAACATGTTCACTATTCAGGTGCCATTCGTATTCGATGTTCCACCTGGAGATTTGGGGACAGCCAAGTTGGCAAAGGTACTCGATTCAACCAGCAAGAGAATCGATACTTTGGCTTGCATGAAAGCAGCAGACGTAATTGAGATGGGAATGGATTCTCCGAACATCGTCCCAGTGATTCCAAAGGAAACACCGGAGATGGTAGAGATGTTCCCAGCCGCACGACTCATCGAACTCGATGGCTGGGACAAGGATTCGCTGGACGCGGCGAGGTTGGCAACAGACGCTCTGATTGGAGTTCGAATCTGTTTCACAGAAGGTTGGCAAGATCGTATGATGAAGGCAGTCAACAACCGCGTAGACGTCGTTCATCTCAACGCAGACCTACATGGCCGCGGTTTCGACGACGGCCGATTCATCTCTGATTTACTCAAGGAAGCCCACATGCTCCTAATCGAGAAGGGCTGCCGAGATATGGTGACTCTAATCGGTGCGGGCGGACTCGTCAGCGCCGACCACTTACCAAAGGCAATAATCAGTGGACTCGACGCAGTCGCACTCGACCTTCCAGTCCTATTCGCACTGCAAGGTCGCTCGCATGGGTCTCTAGTCGATCGCGAGCAAGTACGAGGAACCCTCCCGAAGAAGATGACGCAGGAATGGGCCGAACAGCGGCTCACCAATCTGTGCGCTTCATGGCGTGACCAGCTGCTCGAAATCCTCGGAGCGATGGGAATCCGTGAGGCGCGCCGACTCCGCGGAGAATTCGGCCGCTCAATGATAGTGAGCCATCTCGAGGACGAAGCCTTCGAAGGGATTGAGGGATATGTTAGTGGAGGTGCTATCTGATGTCAATTATACAGGAATTCAAGGATGCATACAAGGGCAAGGTGCAATTGCCGAGCGAAGAATTACTTACCAAAACGACCGGTCTGATGCAGGACGGAATGCGCGCTCGAGCGATGGGCGATTACATCTCACCAGAGGCTCTTGGTGACGCACGCTGGACTGACGAGTTGATTCTCTCAACTTGGTATATGGCTGAAACTGGTGAAATTCCTGAGGGGCTCAATTACAAAACCGGAAAATCTGACGGCGGCTTCGACAGATTGGATTTCAAGTTCTTACCTGAAAGCGATTGGCTCGAGCACTCGGATTCGATTACAACCAAGCTAGATCTAAATCGTCGTGGCGATGCCAAGAACAAGCTGACAACTGACATTCCATGGTATGGTGGCGGTATGTCGTATGGTTCGGTATCGGTCAATGTGATGATGTCGCGCGCCCGCAACGCGGCGCGCTGGAATTCATTCATGTCAACCGGTGAAGGTGGTTATCCACCGCAATTGATGGAATGCAAGGAGAACGTCATCACTCAGGTTGCAACCGGTTATTTCGGCGTCGAGGAAGAGACGATTCAGGCGGCGCCGATTGTCGAATTCAAGTACGCACAGGGCGCGAAACCTGGACTCGGGGGTCATTTGCTTGCAGCAAAGGCTGGCGAAGAGGTTGCGAAGTTGCGGGGAAGCGTTCCTTTCGTCAGTCTATTCAGCCCATTCCCATTCCATTCGACTTACTCGGTCGAGGACCATTCGAAGCATCTCGATTGGATCGAGACCGTCAATCCAACTGCTCTGCTTTCGGTCAAGGTGAGTACCCCTCACGATGTCGACATGGTCGCAGTCGGTTCTTTCTACGCCGGTGCGCACATCATCCATCTCGATGGTTCCTATGGCGGCACCGGAGCAGCACCTGAAATCGCCAAGAAGAATATCGCTATGCCAATTGAATTGGCGATTCCGAAGGTGCACAAATTCCTCCAAGCCGAGGGTGTGCGTGACCGTGTCACGCTCATCGCCAGTGGCGGAGTCCGCACGGCCGACGATATTGCCAAGGCAATCGCACTCGGCGCCGATGGCTGTGTCCTCGGTACCACCGATCTTGTCGGTTTAGGCTGCACCCGCTGCTCAAATTGTGAGGGCGGACCATCCGGTCGTGGCTGTCCATGGGGCTTGACCACGACCGATATCGAGTTGCAGGAATGGGTGCAGCCGGATTGGGCTGCCGAGCGACTCAACAATCTCTACACTGCAATGCAGTACCGGCTGCGCGACATCCTTCGGCAACTCGGACTATCAGATGTCTCAGAATTACGCGGCCGCACTGATCTCCTTCGATACATGGGTAAGGACGAGGCTGCCAGGGCGGCAGGCAGAGCCGCGGGCATCGGATTGGAGGAGATCGAATGATCGACCCGAACACCTTCATCGATGCGCGACGCGCAATGACTGCATCCCATCCCAAGTTTGAGCGGCGCGATGAAGACGCAGCCGAAGGCGGCTGTGGAGTGGTCGGCCTCGCCTGCGAAATACCAGTTGCTGGACGCCACTTATTCGACTCACTCGAACAGATGCGTAACCGAGGTAACGGCAAGGGCGGCGGAGTCGCTATGGTCGGCCTCAATCCAGACCAATTCGGCACCGACCGCGAAACCCTTGCTTCGACCTACCTCTACGCGGTCGCCTACCTCAACAACGAGGTGCGATCCGGAGTTGAAGCACTCATCACAGAAGCCTACAATCTCCATCACACGCACGAGATGCCTACCCTCCCAACTTGGCAACAAGACCTGCCAGCACTCGAGGTCCAACCTCCATCTGTAGTCTGCTACTTTGTCACACCGAGGGCTGACAAAGTCGACGAATTCATCGAAAACCAACTCTCGGCAGTTGTCGACGCGGCTGACCGAGCCGCGGTCGAAGAGGAATACACCTTCCACATCACTCATTCACTGAACGTCGAATTCTACGCCAAAGACGGGCGAACTGACGCATTTGTTTTGAGCCACGGCCGAGACATTTTGATTTTGAAAATCGTTGGATATGCAGAGGATGTCATCCGCTACTACCGTCTCGACGATATGACTGCACACGTCTGGATAGGCCACCACCGCTACCCTACGCGCGGCAGAGTCACGCACCCTGGTGGGGCACACCCCTTTGGTCAGGGAATCGATTGCGCGCTTGTTCACAACGGAGATTTCTCGAATTATGTATCGGTGAAAGATTACCTCGGTCAGAGAGGGATGGAACCACTTTTCTTCACCGATACCGAGGTCGCTGCGTTGGCTTTCGATCTACATCGCCGGGTCTATGGATACACGCTTGAACATGTGATTGAGAGCTTGGCACCGACCAGCGAACTCGACTTTATCATGCTGCCAAAGGAGAAGCAAGTGGTTTACGAGGCGATTCAGAAGACGCATATCCACGGTTCGCCCGATGGTCCATGGTTCTTCATCATCGCACAATCCGATGGTCCCACTCATCGATTGCTTGGGATTACTGACACATCGATGCTGCGCCCGCAGGTTTTCGCTTACCAGCGCGGCGATGTTGGAATAGCATTCTGTGGTTCCGAGAAGCAGGTTATCGATGCAGTTCTCGACTCGCTCGCCTCCGAGGATACTCGATTTTGGCGGCGCGCAGATGAATATTGGAATGCGCGCGGTGGGTCATATACCGATGGCGGCGCATTCATGTTCGATGTTACGCCGAACGCTGACGGAAGCAAGACGTTGGAGATGCGTGACAAGTTCGGCGCAATTGTCAACACTACTCCAGAGGGTGATTACAAACTCATGCCAGCTGGCGAGTATGCATTCACTCTCGATACTCCTAGGGCCACTTTCGATGGGCTGGTTGCAGGACTTCCATCGATGGATTGGTCTGAGGCTCGAGCCTGTCTAGAAGCAATCGAGAACGCATCTGGAGACAAGGGTCGAACTTGGGTTTGGGATACTCTGACTCTACTACTCGACCGCCGCTACAATTGTGGCAGCCTACGCGAATCGGTCTGGAAGGACCTCGTCGAGGCTGCCTTGATTCGCACGGTGGCATCTTCCGCAGCCTATCCGTGCGATGCATACAATGGACAGAAAACGCTCGGCCACAGGCCTGAGCCAGCGAGCGTATCACAAGCGATTGTTGTCGACGCTCGCCCATATCCAATCGAAGGAATCGAATCGCTAGCCCTAGAACTCGTGGCTCTTCACCGAATGGGCTGGAAGCGATTCGTCGTCATCAATTGCCAAGGTCACCGATTCATTGGAAACGGTTTCGGCCCAGCTACAAGCGATGTGCGAATCGACGTTTTGGGCGCGGCAGGAGATTATCTCGGAAGCGGCAACGATGGTATGACAATCCACATGCATGGCAATGGACAGGACCAAATCGCTCAGATTCACAAGTCTGGCGAGTTGGTCATTCACGGTGATGTCGGTCAGTGCTACGGCTACGGGTCGAAGGGCGGAGAGATGTTTGTTCTCGGTAATGCTGCGGGTCGTCCAATGATCAATTCTGTGGGCGGACCACGTTTGGTAATCAACGGCACTGCGCTGGATTACTTGGCTGAATCATTCATGGCTGGAGATCCGCTTGACGGCGGTGGCTTCGTCATCATCAACGGCCTGAAGTTTGGAGTCGATGGAAGCATGAGCGCTCTCGAGACTCCGTATCCTGGCAGCAATTTGTTTTCGTTGTCTAGTGGCGGGGCGATTTATGTTCGTGACCCGCACGATAGGTTGTCTGCTTCGCAATTGAACGGTGGCGAATTCACCGAGCTGACCGAGGCTGATTGGGAGGTTATTGAGCCACTATTGCTGCGCAATGAGGAACACTTCGATATTCCACTAGAGCGGTTGTTGACGGTCGGTGGCAAGCGCCGCAGTCCATACAATGTCTATCGCAAGATTTCCCCTGTGAAGTCGAAGACCTTGCACGCTGAGGCGGCTTGGGTCGGGCATCATGACGATTGATTGGTGCTGGCTCAAGCAAATTTCTTGGCGATGCTAACAACCTCGTCAGCACAACCCCAAGACAGAGTTACTCCCGCTCCACCATGTCCGTAATTGTGGATTACAGGGATTCCGTTGTCGAGTATTTCAGATTCTAGGCGCACCTCGCTGCGCGAGGGGCGAAGACCGACGGCTTCTGCGACGATTTTGCTTCGGTCGAGTTCTGGCCAGACCGCTTCGCACTTGGTGAGAATCTCTTCGCGGTCGGCCTCACGAATTTCCAAATTCCAATCATCGACTTGTGCGGTACCGCCGAGCACCGTGCAGTCGCGACGCGCTATGGTGTAGGTCAGTGTCTCAGGCTGTTGGTCGAAGCGACCGTAACCAGGGTCTTGCTCGATGTAAATGACCTGTCCACGAACAGGGTGTAATTCGGAATCGTCGCACAATTCACGCGCACCGATTCCGCTGCAATTTACTACGAGGTCGGCCTTAATCTCACTAAGGTCGCCGACCTCACCGCTCTCAACAATTCCACCAAGTTCGCGTGTACGTGTGATCAGCCATGGCATGTAATACGGCATTTCGATGATTGGCGATTCAAATTCCCAACCGAAGACCCAAGGCTTCGGAATCTCATCGGAGTCAAGCACACGGAAATGCGTGATATCTTCTCTCCAACCAGGCAACTCGACCCGCTCGCGCAGATATTCACGCCCTTTTCTCATGGTAATCCCTGCAGATAATTCTCCCTTGCCCAAACGCAACAATTCTGCATAGGTCTCGGCTCCCCACCGATCTGTCTTTTCCACCGGATGAGCAAGGAAAGGATACCAAAGTGCGGCAGCACGGTCTGAGACCAAATTAGGAGAGAACTCGCGTGCGATTATGCGGACTGAATGACCGTCCTCAAGCAAGCGAATCGCGCAAGAAAGTCCCGACACACCCGCGCCAACAACAACACAATCCACTCGCGAGCGTAGTCGAACAACCACTTCACCTCAACGGTGCTCTGGCTTCACTCCGCTACCCAGGAGTTTTCCCTTGAACAGTTCACTTCAGAGATGTGGTCTTTGTCTAAGCGTGCAGAAGTATCTTGAGGGAGCCCGCGATGTCGTATCGGGTCACGCACATGCCGAAGGTGAGGAAGCCGAAGAGTGGTTGGTTTATTCCACGCAAGAAAAAGCGTCGGGCTGGCCCTCGAGTCAAACCTAGTGAGAAGGGCCTACCTCCCTGCCCGGCTTGCGGAGAATGGAGTATGCAGAAGGACAAAAATCGCGTCGAACTCTTCTGTGGAGCCTGTGGTGCTATCTTAGGAAATACCAGTTAAGACGTGCTGAACCCTATATGGGTCGGCGTTCACGGAGTATCGTCGCTGTGATGAGGAACCGCACCGGATGCCTTGGGCGTCGCGAGTGATGGGCGATCTGAGCGGCACTACGGTGATTCTGATGGCGCGGATTATCACAGACGCTTCTGGTCAACGATACCAACTCGATGAACCGGTCCCCTTGAGCCCTGCTCCTGAGAACATTCGATTGGCAACCGAGAGCAAGCCTTGGAATAATTATTGGAGAATGCTCGGAACGGTGATGTTGGCTTTCCTTATTGTTCAATTTGGCTTTGCTTCCTTGATTGAGGGGGCACTCTCCGGAATCTCCCTCATCTCAGTAATAGGTGCAATCTGCTCCCTTGCTCCAATCCCCCTCCTATTGCTGCTTCACAAACCAAAATTGGTTCATGTCAGGTTGGCGGTTCCCGATGTAAAGGGTAAGCGCCACCATCCATTGCCCGAGGGCGGTTCGCTGCGGACTGTAACCCCTACTCGTTTCAAGAGATTCTTGACTGCGGATGATTCCGTGTTGGACTTGCCTCCTCCTTGGCAAGTTTGGTTGGTTTTCTCAATCACTGTTGCGACGAGCGCATTTGTGACTCTATTCGCTCTCAGCGAGTCGACTGAATGGCTGTACATCCTGTTGTTTATTTTGCTTGCAATCCCTCTATGGATAATGGGGTTCTCGATTCCAGTTTTCGCTTGGTGGGCAACCTCGTCGAAATGGATTGGATTACCTACGAGGCGTCGGGATGCCGAAGCTTGGTTAATCGCAGGTATGGCTTCGGCATTCCCAGCTATGGTGATTAATACCTGGATTTTCCCCGGTATTCTTCCTTCTTCTTTGCCTAGCGCAGCGGCTGAGTTCCTCTTGTTGGTATTAAGCGCCCCACTCGGAGAAGAATTGTGGAAATTGGTCGCAGTCCTCTTATTCCTGCCTTCGATTAAGAGCCCACGTCATGGTTTACAAATCGGTTTTACCGTAGGTTTGGGTTTCGCCCTCATCGAGAATATGACGTATATCCTGATGGGCGCCTTTGAAGGTTCTCTAAGTCTCGGTTTCACGACTTTAATCCGAGGAATTGGTTCGATTCCCGGACACGCACTGTGGACTGGGGTTAGTGGATTCGCAGTCGGTTGTTTGGTCGAGGACTACGATATGGACAAAAGAATCCGCTGGCTAATGCGGCGATTAACGAGTGATGCAGTTGATGCTGTGGAGAATCTCGGCATCGATGTTGATGGTGATGGGGATCATTCTGGATACGATCAACCTCGAGAGAGTTTGGCAGAATTATTGGCTGAAGTCGATTCATCTACCTCCTCGTGGCTGCTAATTGATTCGAAAACTGGTGAGACGCGTGACGCCGACGGCGTCGAGATGCCTCAAGATATTCTCACAGACCTTGTGACCTCGTCAGAGGCTGCTCGCTATCGATCCGAGGATGGGATTCAGATTCTTCCTCCTCGTAATATCTTGCAGGCTTACGGGCTCGCAGTGATTGGTCATGCGATATGGAATGGAACCTCATACCTGTCATTTTTGATTCCTGAATGGATTGGATTGGGTGAAATCGGTGTCCTCATCTGTATGTTTGGCTGGACTGCGGTTCTTATCGCAGCTGTCCTTTGGTTAACGCGTCGAGTACTGAGTACAGTGCGCCGAATGCCCACTTTGGTTTGATAGTCACAGGGAATCCTTCATCATCCGAAGGCGACGGAGAAGGTTGAGGGTTATCGTGGAACTCAGCTCCGACCAGATGGTTTCAATCGGTTTAGTCACCGGGATGATACTGATTTCCGGTCTTCGAGGGATGCTTAATCGGAGTGGTTTGGTCGCTGCGTCGACAGTCGGGTTTTCGGTCTCTTTACTCGGCCATTGGACCTGGCTGACTATTCTCATCCTCTTCCTCGTCATTGGTTCTTTGGCGACGTTGTGGCGCTACGATGAGAAGGCGGCCTTACGCTTAGCCGAGGACAACAAGGGGGTTAGAGGTTGGAGGAATGTGATGGCCAATGGTGGAGTTGCGTCGATTATCGCCATCGCTAATTATGCTCTTGACCAGCCCGATTGGGCTTACCTAGCTGCTGCCGCTTCAATATCCGTTGCTGCCGCAGATACGCTTGCTTCTGAGATCGGTAGCCTCGACCCTCGGACTCGCAGCATTATCAATCTCGAAGCCGTCCCGGCCGGCACCAACGGAGGAATGTCCGTGACGGGCTCTTTCGCAGCCCTTGCAGGAGGGCTACTCATGGCATTCATGGCAGTCTCACTGTCTTCTGTAGCAGGATCAACGATTCCACTGATGACTCTCTTCATAGTTGTGACAATAATTGGTTGGCTAGGCTGTCAAGTCGATTCGATTCTGGGTGCTGTATTCGAGAATAAGGGAATCATCGGTAAGCACACTGTGAACTTCCTCGCCACGCTCTCTGGAGCCTTGATGGCAATTATCGTTCATTCACGCTTCCTCTAAGGAGGAAGCGAATTCTAATCCCTCTTGGAATCGTTTTCATCGAACACGAGTAAGCGCGGGGTTTGAATGCCGGTCGGCAGGGCGTTGAGTTGAGAGAGATAGCCATGCCGAGGCCGCGGATTCTGACAGTAGTGGTGATTCTGCTACTCCTAGGGACTTTGGCGTCGAGCAGTACTTCTGCTCAAAGTGGAGAGGAATACGGCCCCGGACTTGACCTTGAACTGCCACAATCTCACAATATTTTCCTCCACGGGACCGAAGAGACTCCTGAGTTACGGCGCGATTGGCCAATACTCACTGGAATCCCTGGTGGTTCAGCGAGTTTCTCGAAAACGGTCGGCGCACCTCAGACGCTGCTCGACGTTGAAGGCGCGCCGATTGAGGAGGCGTTTTCCCTCAACGGAACAGTCACCGTCGATCTCTATGCTTCCCTCGAAGCGAAATCGCCGGTTTGTAGGCAGACCAATGTAATTCCAGGCTCTCCAGCAGGAGCGACGACGGTTTTCTTTGTTACCTTGCAGTGGGGGTCATACACCATTTTGAATGGGGTTACAACGAATGATTTGACGATGGAGGAATCATACACTCAGTCTCATCTTTTCCAAGTCGAGGTTCCTATCGAGGATATCAGCCTTGGTCCGGGGGATGTGCTCTCTCTCCAAGTTTCCGTTCAACACGACTGCGTTCAACCGGGGTCACTCTGGTGGGGGACGTATGATGCTCGGAGTGGAATCACTTTCACCGGTGACCTAATTGATCCACAAATGAATCAAGTCACCGACTCCAATAGGATCACAAGAATCGAATTCACCCCAATTTCACCCTGGGGTTCCGACGACTTCTCAGATCAGGTCATCGAGGTCGTCGGACCGATGGATGATTACGAATCGATGGTACATGGATTCGGTCAGGAGGATGAGCGTCTCGAGCACTTCGAGGCGCCACATTCATTCAGAGTGGGCGAGGCTAATCGGACAGTTCTAACTTGGTCGACATCGAATCCATTGCAACCGGGATTGTACATGATTGATGCTTGCTTTACTCTACAGGACCAGGACCCGGCTGAACCATGCGATGTTGTAGCGGTACTGAAATTCGAGGTCGAGAAAGATCCCGGGGCTCTGCTAAGTGGTACTTGGGTTGCTGTGATGATTCCACTCGGAGTCATCGCTTGGTTGGGTGCCTCGATGCGTGAGGCAATGCTGCCGATGCCGGCCTATGCAGTAATCCTCGTTCTTGCACTTGCCAGTATCGGACCAGCGATTTATTTGCCTGATATCGATGCAAATGCCTCGCGGGACGACGGCGCTGCGCCTTCCTTCACTTTGCTCGAACACGGTGGCGACGGCTCGATTTCACTCTCGGATTTACTCTCAGATTCTGACGCTGTGGTCGTTGGGATGTATGTGCCTGGGTCGGCCAATGCAATTCGTCAAGCCAATGACTTCCAGATGGCCGAAGCCTTGATCGACAGCGACGTTACTTTCGTTCAAATTGCGACTGGAAAAGGGGTCAGAGCTGTCGATTTGGATTCTCACTCGGTCATTATCAATGGTTCTTGGCCGCTATTGATGGACAAGTCCGATTCAAGCATAGGACTGGCCTTCCCCAGCGGCGCCAGCGACGCTGTAATCATCATCGATGCCGCTGGCTTCGTTACTGATTGGAATCCGGGAACTTACTCCAGTTCCGAGATCGCCGATGCGGTCGAGGATGCTAGCAAGGGTTCTGGGCACAGTTTCCTCGATCCGCTGACTTTGCTTTGGGGAACCGCGCTACTACCAATATTCATCCTCGCGATGCCCCGCGAAAGTCGCTATGAGGAGCCGGACGAAGTTCTGTTACCCGGTTCTGGAGTTCTCCTAACTCTGCTGGGTGCTGGATTTGGATTCGCGATTTGGGCTGTGCCTATTTCTCTCATGGCGGTCGCTGGACTCGGTTCAATTTGGATTTGGATTGAAGTTGGCCTTGCATCGCTACTTACCTATCACGGTGTCAGAACGCTGACTAATGGAAGAATTCCAGAGGTCGATTGGATTGCTGGAAAGATGCATTCTATGCTGCCGCAGGCCTACCGTGAATGGAGAACAACGTCTTCATTTAGCGATGATGTCCATCTCGGAATTTGGCTTGCTTGGTTGATTTGGTTACGCACACCTGACATGGTTGCTCAGGGGGTTGGCTCGGTCGCCCGTACAGGCGGCTTTGGGGTGATTTTGGCTTTGGCGATGTTGGGGGGACTAACTCTCACCGCGGGCCTTGCGGTCGTTCTCTCGCGTGGCATAATCGGCGTTACAGGCCCGATTCCTCGTACTCTGGGTAGTCTCAGCGTTGGTATCCGTCCGAGAGCTTGGGGTTTGGCCAGTGCCATGCTTGGGGCTTGGTTACTAGTGAGCCTAATCGTTGGACCTTTGATTGGTTCACTATGAGTCCAATCATTGGTAAGTTGCTCAGTTCAATTTGATAGATACCCGACAAGGTCATGTAAGGTTTTGACACTATTCAACCGTGAGCATCATAAGAGTGGGGCCGCTCGTCGATTCACTCCCTTGGGGGTATAGTATAACCTGGTAGTACCGCGGGCTCCAGTTGCACGGGAATGACGACGAGTGGGTAATCTGATGGTTTTGATGACCAACTGGAGCACCGACCCATCGCAAACCGAGAGCGTGCATCTACTAGGTGCACGCTAGGCGGAAGATACCCGCTGATCTGGGTTCAAATCCCAGTGCCCCCACCAAATCTAATTGAACGAGAGTAATCTTAGATTTTGTGATTTTGTTTCAATCTCGCGTATAGGTTGGATTGAAGGAGTACCGCTGTGCGGCGTTGACTGATGAATAGCAGGTCGGTGGCAGTCGCGCTCGTGCTTCTGCTGATGTCGCCATTGGCTGGCAGTATCGCAGCAACGAGCGCTGAAGAGAGTCTGGAGCCACTCGATGCTAAGGGCTTGCAGATGATTGAGGTAGGTCATACCATCGATGTTCCTAACCAAGCTCCAATCTGGTGGGATACCAGCCTCCAGTGGTGGGAATACACAACACTCGACTCCGACCGAAATGGCATCCACGATTCTCTTCAGAGCGCGGCTGGTCCGGTCAATGTTGGAATCTCTTACGCGCGTGAGGTGACTCAAGCCGACCGCGATACCCTCGAGCAACTCGGATACGAAATCAATCTTGAACTAACTCTCGTCGACGCAGTTCTTCTGGGAGATGTTGACGCCTCACAAGTCTGGCAACTTGCCGAAATCGAAGGTGTTGTCATGGTTGAGCGATATGGATCATTGATCTTTTATGGCGATGTTCAGACTCCTGCAGTCAAGGCGAAAAACTCGACAGAATATCCTCTTGGTGCCTGGGACTTCGGAGTCACTGGTAAAGGTGTCAACATCGCCATGGTCGATACCGGTGTTGACAATGAACACCCTGGTCTAGACGGAAAATTCGTTGCCGGCTACGATGCTGTCTGCTACATGCACTCGGACCCACAATGCGTTCTCGCCGGCGGTCGTCAAGACGATGGTTCATTCGACCCAGACGATGGTAACCAACACGGCACTGCCTGCATGGGAATGGCTAGCGCTACTGGAATTGAAGCCGATGGTTCGCAGTCCGATTTCTATGGCTCCGCTCCCGATGCAGGCCTTGTAGATGTCCGAATCGGCACAGATGTCGGAGCCGGACCATTCGAGAATTACCTCCTCGAACAGGAATTCTACGAATCAGCCATGAATGGCCTCCAGTGGATTATTGACCATCGCGACGATGCCTGGGTGGGTGTAGACGAAGCTAGCCACGGCATCGATATCATCTCTCTTTCATGGGGCATAACCAGCCACGAGAACGGAGGTTCAGATGGCAACGATATGCACAGTAGAATCCTCGATGAGGCGATGGAATTGGGTGTGGTGGTTTCGAATGCTGCCGGCAATGACGGTGAAGATAACGATGGTCTTTCGGGAATGAGCGCATCTTCGCTTTCGATTACTGTTGCTGCCACAGATGACCAGAACACAGTAAACCGCTCAGACGACACAATCGCTGGTTACTCCTCACGCGGGCCACGCAAGGACAACGGCGACGGTAATCCAGTCAACGAATTGGTTCCCGAGATCAGCGCACCCGGCTCGAATATCATTCAAGCCGAAGGATGCGTGAGTAGTGGTGGTTGCAATAATTTCCTCGGAGCCGATGCCTCTGACAATACCTACACAGGGCGTGGTAGTGGCACTTCCTACGCCACACCCGCGGTGAGTGGAGTGATTGCATTGGTCATCGAAGCCAATGAGAATCTCACTCCGCTGCAAATCAAAGAGATCCTCAAGCATACTTCCGAACTTCGTGGTGAGCCGAGTGCTCCCGAAGTCGATCCCTATTGGAATCGAGACTTCGGCTATGGCATGGTAGATGCACGCGCAGCAGTTGACCTCGCGTTATTCCTACGCGATTCAGACCAGTCTCCACTCATCGACCCAAGCCTGCAGAGTCACAGCCTCAACCTGACCATTGGTGATGTGATCAATATCACCGGCCACGCATGGGGTCAAGCAGGAAGCATTGATCGGGTCGAGTACAGAGTCGATGGAGGTGAGTGGATGGAAACGACCTACTCCGCTACACCCAGCGAGGTCGGCGCTCTCACTCCATTCCTTTGGCACGTTCTCCTGAACCCAGCAAAACTTGCATCAGGTGAACACACGGTAGAGGTTCATGCGGTAGCAGGAGCGATGCACTCACTCCCAGTCTTCTTCGAAGTAACGGGAAGTGGCTCGGCGGAATCAGCGATGGGCATCCCGCCTATAGCAATCGGCGCGGTAGCTCTCGTCGGTCTCTTTTGGCTCGCTTCTCTTGTTCTTATCCGCTATCGCTCAGACGATGAGATTGAGGCGATAATCGATAATGTTCGTACCACCCGCGACGAAATCGACGAAGTCGTCGAGGCAGAGCTGCTCGAATGAGATAATCTCTCGAAGATTTCAGAACCTCGCAACTCTAGTGATTTTGGACCAAGAAATGCCTCCTAGGCAGCGAATCCGAAGGATTAGAGGGTGTGCCTTCAAATGCTCATTGAGTCGTCCGTAGGTCGTGGTGCGGTTTTCGGAACGAGCGAACAGCATCCGTCCTACGGGAGTTAGGCGGATGTTCGACATGGCTGGCGATGACGCTGTCCAGTTTGGTTTGGGGGAACCTGATTTCCAACCTCCTGACCTCGCTATCGAGGCTTTCACTCAAGCGATGAAGGAAGGTCGCAACAAGTACACTACCACAGCAGGCCTTCCTCCGCTGCGACAAAAGATCGCAGAGACATGGCATCATAGAATCCCGACACTAGACGAAAACAATGTCTGCATGACCATGAGCGGTACGAATGCGTTACTCGATATTTTCCTCGCTCTCGTTGACCCTGGTGACGAGGTTCTTCTGCCAGAACCGTATTTCCCACTCTATCCAACTGACGTGGTAATCTGTGGAGGACAACCCGTTCTCTACCAGTGCCTCTTCGACAATGGATTTGTTCCTACAATTGCTGACCTTGAATCGAGGCTGACTGAGAAAACGGTCGCGATTCTGTACAATTTCCCAAGTAATCCAACCGGAGGAAATGTGACTCCAGAACAGCGCGATGAGTTGATTGAGTTCGCACGCGCGAATGATTTGTGGGTTATCACTGACGAAGTCTACGATCGCATCGTTTACGATTCCGAACATGTCTCCTTCTTGGGTGCGGGTTATGACAAAGTCATCATGATCAATTCATTTTCCAAGACCTTCGCCATGACCGGCTGGAGGATTGGCTACATTCTCTCGCCCGACCCCGAAGCGATGAGTCATATCACCAAGATGCAGTATTATGTTACTGCGTGTAGCAATGATGCGATGCAATACGCTGTTCTCGAGGCCTTGGAAAAGGCCTCGGACTACCCGGCGATGATGCGTGATGAATTCAAGGAGCGCCGGGATTTGATTTGTGCTCGCTTGAATGCTATGCCTGGAGTATCTTGTCACATTCCAACAGGCGCGTTCTACGTCTTTCCGAAAATCGATGTGCCGGGGATGAATAGTGAAGAGATTGCAATGGCTTTGCTCGATGGAGGAGTTCTCTGTAGTCCAGGTTCCGCCTTCGGCGAGGCCGGTGAAGGGCACCTCAGATTCGCTTACACCATCGGTCGTGAGGGCATCTCGCGCGGCATGGACCGCGTCGAGAAGGTCCTCGCCGAATTGCGCGGCGATTGAGGGGGCGACGGAGTGTCTGGTGCAGCCACATTGGGTGCCTTCGTGCTGGGATTAGCATTGTTCACCATCTGTGCTCGGAGAATTGAACCTAGAATCTCTGGAGTATTCCTCATTCTAGCCGCAGTCGGACTTTTCATGATCGGCCCAAACCCATTCCTCTTCGGAATGTTTCTTGCGACTGGTTGGGCCGTATTGAATCACGGCGTCGAGAATATATTTCCTGTAAGGTGATACTTCTCAGTCATCAAATAGGCCGAACGGCAGATCAATCATTCGGTTGGATTCATCTTCCTCTGCCGAAGCAGAGTCACTCTCTTCCTCGGCTTCTGCACCAGTGGTGCGCTCCCAAGCGCCGAATTCGGCGAGAGGATCCGAGTCATCACCATCATCACCAACCTCTGGAGTAGCATCTTCTTCCAACAAATTCTGATTCAAATTCTCTATCTTTTCCTCAGGGTCGCGCATCCAATCGGGCATATCGTGCGCCCCTCCAAGGACGGAGATTGTGGTGAAGACAGCTACAGGAAGTACGGATATCGCGACGAGGAAATCGATTATCGCAACATCAGGAATTTGGTCAGCGGGCATTATCGATTTCAACAGCACTGCCTCCAGTTGGACATTATGCCACACCGAGTAGTCCACATCGAGCCAATCGAGGGCGAGTTTGAGCATTACACGGGCTACGAACCAGAAGATGATAATCGGTAGAATCCATGAGAATTTTGAGATTCGAGATAGAATTTTGCGAAACCAAGCTGCGATTCCTATCAGATGCCTAGAGTAAATTGGCTGGATTCTGAGGCAGAACCAAAGAGCGATGAAATATCCAACCATCCCCAATTCAAAGGCTTGTTCAGGCTCTACAAATCGCTCGGGAATACCTTCCATTATCGCCAGAGGGATAGCAATGAGAGCAACTTGGATTGGTACTGCTAGAATTTGTAGCCCTCCGTGAATTGAAAGAAGGTCATATCGCTCCGTTTGACTACTGACTAATCGTGCCATTTGGCCGTAAGGGCTGCGTTGTAAATTGAGCCTTGCTCGGTCGATCAATTCTGGTTGGTTCACTCTCCTTCGCAGTCCAAGAACAGTCAGCCATCCACCTCGGTCTGCAACACTGGCTGGGGAGTAGGCTCCGGCGATGAGAGCGAGGACCAAGGACAGCATACCGTATGACAGTCCTGCGATAATAATCCAATCTAAGGCACCTAGATCTATATCGAAGGAGAGTTGGTCACCCCCACTATCAATCGATAGCAGATAGGTCAGAGAGAAGCCCACGATTGGGGCGACCGTGACCTGCCCGAGAACGATTGTAGCTAGTACGAAGCGCGGCAGGAGAGGCGTTCTATGCCGCGACATTGACTCGTGGCGAGTCCAAGCGAACATAAGCCCTTCATCGGAGGTGAACTACACAGTGTCAGTTCTCGGGCGGGTATTGTACCAGCCGGAGCCCTTCTTTGAGCCGCCCGTAGGGCGGCGCACGCATTGACCGAACCTTCATACCCGAATCGATATCGCATGAACTCGTTGCCCATGCGTAGCCTGACACCTCTCACGTTATTCGCCATTCTGATGGTGACGAGCCTCTCGCCCCTTGCGTTTGGCCCGGCACTGGACCACAACCCAGCGCGCGAGGTCTCACCTCGTGCCCTAATCGACTTCGAAGTGACAGCCATCGAGATTGGAAACGGTTCTCTCGACGCGAGGGAATGGACCAATCCAGATGACAGCATCGTTGAATATGTTCTCCGCGATGAATTGATTCAGATCAATGTCACATTCACCCAAGCAGGAACCTCTGGCCAGCCGGCGAGTGCAAGTGGAATGTTGCAGATATGGCACCCTGTGGGATTCATGATTACACAGTGGGAAGTGAATATGACACTCTCCGGATTCCAATCCCACCGAGCAGAATTCTACTGGACTCCTAATTCTGCTCACAGCCAACTCGATGAGAATGGATATCTCGTTGGCGGTATAATCCTCCGCGGCATCATTGACGGCGGCCTCGCAGACGACAATGAAGAGAATAATCAGCTCGACCGCGAGATGCCAGTCGCTGTATGGGACGACCCGATGGAGAACGGCATTTGCGGAGATGTAGATCAAGACAATACTGCAGATTGCCCGAACCAACTAAGCTACGGCAACCCAACTTGGGTCGGAGCTGGCTACGATTCCGACGGTTCTCTCTCCGACAACCCTGATTACTACGGGCACTGGAGGATGGACAACACCTCGAGTGCCATTGGCGAGCGCCACTGGCGAATCTCCCGACAGGGCGCTGATTACGCAAGCAACCGAATTGATCGCATCTGGTGGGGTTGGTTGACACCTTTCGAATCCTGTGAGGATCCCGGACACGGTCTAGGTTACGGAACACTCGACCAGAGTGTGTCTGCTGTATACGCCAACAATTTCTGCCGCGCTCGTATCCGTGGGTTCGAATTCCTCTCTTTGCAGATGGTCTCACACGCCTGGGGTAGCATGGGCGCGGGCGATATGGTCCGAATGGAAGCGGATGCCGGTAACGAGGAATTCTACAATTACACTGCTCAAGAGTTATCCGAAACTTACGGAGATTGGACTCAACTGGTTTGGAATATGTCCGACGTCCACCCGACTGGTGACTATACACTGGCATTCAGATTCGATTCGGATTCTTCCCATGCGACGCAAGGAATTCACCTTGACGGATTCATCATGTTCGGTATAGAGCGTGTACCAGAATACACCCTTGGTCTCGAATGTGACGACCCTCTACCAAATGCATACATCGTTGTTCCTGCCGATCCACGACCACCATCCCTCTGGTGCACAGTGAAAAATAATGGATACGTCGACATCACTCTCAGACTTTACACCGAGGTGTCGAACAAGTCATGGATGTGGGAGCACCCACTGCGAATCGATTCTAACCATCCTTCAGATCACGACAATAGCGTTGTAACCAAGACCATCAAAGCACTGGAGACCATGGATCTCTGGATCAATCTGACTATTCCCGACGGTGTGACCGTTCAGGAAGTCAATTGGTATGTCCACATCGGCGATGGTTTGACAAATTTCTCAAAGTGGTCCGTCGACTTGCCCGTCGATGTCACAGCATCATATTCGTCCTATCTGACGCAGAAAACATTGCAGAATCCTGCTCTTACATTGTTACCTGGTGAAACGGGCGATGTTTTGATGTCTCTGAAGAATACTGGAAATCAGGTTGCTACATGGAACCTCGGTGGAACTTTCGCAGACAATCGTTGGAGCGCAACGAACCTTGTTTGGGCAAATGAGACAGGAGTCGAAATGACGAGTGTCGAGATGCAGATAGGCGACGAATTCGAACTCAATGCTCGACTCACCGCCCCTGAGGAAATCACTCCTGGTTCTTACGCGATTACACTGCTGGCCAATGGGCGTGCTCCGGCTAATTTCCAGACCGAATGGACCGTTCAAGTCGAAGTGCCGATTGATCACGATCTGAAGTTGGTACCTGAGGTTCGAGAGATGTTGGCACCAGCCGATGGTGCTCTGAGATGGATCGAAATTCAGATGGTCAACGATGGTAACTCCGAGGAGGCCTTTGATCTGTCGATTTCTGCCGATTGGAGACTAGGTCTCGAATTGAACGCCGAACAGACTCTCGGTATCGATCCGTTCGGTGGAGATACCAGTATTTTGCTGATGTTCCCGATGCCCTACGGAATAGAGAATGAGACCTACCAAATATGGGTCCGAGCGACCAGTCAAATCGATCCTCAATACCAGCGCAGTGTCCAATTGTTGCTAACGGTTCCCGAAACTTATCTCATCGAGGTTCCAAATATGGATCTCACCGAGGAGGTTTACCGCGCGGGTGATGATTCCCGGACTTTGCGTTGGGAGATATGGAACCATGGGAATATGCCCGATCGGTTCCACATTTCCTTCGAGACTAGCCATTCTGACGTCTCGGTAAATGCGCAGGGATTAACCAATGGTAAGACACCTTGGATTGGAGCTGGATCATCTCTCAATCTGACAGTTAGTTACGCCTTCGCACAGGGTGCGGATGGCGACCGCACAGTCACCTTGATTGCTGCCAGTCAGGAGTCTGAGACAATCGGCCAGAGTGTATCTTCTCAAGGTGAGGCCGAATTCAAGGTTGGAAAGGTCGGATGGATGCTAGTTTTGCCTCCAGCCGGTGGACAAACCGTTGTTATTGATGAGAAGGGAGAATATATCCTCGAATTCACTGTTCAGAATTTGCATACTACATCTGAACAGTTGATGAGAGCGGATATTGATCGCACTACAGAGCCTGAACTCTTCTTCAACGTCTTCGATGTCCGTGTTGACAGCGAGGACCGAGATTTCGTTCTGCCCGCCGGTTCGACAAAGGTCGTGACAGTTCGTGTTGATGTCAAGCAGGAGCATCTGGACAATCTTGGCGAGAATACGCTCGTGTTCAACGTGATTCTTGCGGTCGATTCCGACATAGACAAGGTATCTGTCGGAACTCCAATTGAAATGGTGAAGACTGTTCAGGTCACCGAGGGACCCGATGTCGGATTTATCGCCAAGTTGGCAGCGAACATCGTCTTCGTCATCGCCGGATTGGTTGCGATGGCTGTCGTTGGCATAATCACATTCCGAATTTTCAAGGAAGCGCAAGCGCCACTTGAGGAATACTCGAGCATCGAGGATTACTCGCCAAGTTTTGCCAATCTAGGGGGGGACGGAGAAGTCCCAGCCGCACCTGAGTTGCCAGCAGCCGACGAGGTTGCGAATTCGATGTATGGTGGCTCAGCTGATATCTTTGAGAATCCTGCGGCTGAAATGCCACCGCCACCTCTACCAGAGGATGAGCAAGCAGCACCACCAGCACCAGAGATGCCTCCTCCACCAATGCCTGAACCTGAGCCTATGCCAGAGCCAGAGCCTGTTGAGGAGGAGATTCCTGAACCTGAGCCGGCTGTTGAGCCTGAGCCTGCTCTCCCACCTGGTGTCCCTCCGATTCCAGAAGATGGCCTCCCCGATGGTTGGACCATGGAGCAGTGGGCCTTTTACGGCCAGAAATGGATTGATCAACAGAAGGGTGATTGAGTAGAATTCGCTGATTCGGTGGCACGAGCGCCCTCGCGCCTACGTGTGCGAGGCCTTATGACCCCCTCTCTTGTCGCCGGATTCCGGAGTGTGATTTCCGATGTACAACGGTCAACAACCAATATTTATCCTCAAGGAAGGGACTACTCGAACCAGCGGTAAGACCGCTCAGAGCAATAATATCGCGGCAGCTAAGGCCGTTTCTGACGCGGTTCGTAGCACCCTCGGGCCAAAGGGAATGGACAAGATGCTTGTCGATGCAATGGGCGATGTAGTCATCACTAACGATGGTGCTACAATACTCAAGGAAATGGACATCGAACACCCTGCTGCCAAGATGATTATCGAGATCGCTAAGACTCAGGAGCAGCATTGCTTCGACGGTACCACAAGTGCCGTTGTCATTGCAGGAGAGTTGCTCAAGCGTAGCGAGGACCTCGTCGACCAGAACGTCCACCCAACTGTAATCTGCGAGGGCTTCAGGCTCGCCTCAGATAAGGCCGCAGAACTCATCGATTCTCATTCTCTCGAGGTCAATGAGGAGCGACTTCACGAGGTCGCTATGACCGCCCTTACTGGCAAGAGTGCCGGGGCTGTCAAGGAATTCCTCGCAGACATATCAGTCCGTGCTGTCCTTGCAGTTAGCCAAGAAACCGATGACGGCGTCGTCGTCGACCTCGACGACATCAAGATTGAGAAGAAGCAGGGTGGGTCAATCAAGGACAGTTCCCTCGTCGACGGAATTATCCTCGACAAGGAGCGAGTCCACTCAGGAATGCCTCGCTCGGTCGCTGGCGCAAAGATTGCACTCATCAACTCGGCAATCGAGGTCAAGAAGACAGAAGTCGACGCTAAGATTCAGATCACAGATCCAAATATGCTGGCGCAATTCCTCGACGAGGAGGAATCATTCCTCAAGGGCCTCGTCGACAGCATCATCGCCAGCGGAGCCAATGTCGTCATCTGCCAGAAGGGCATAGACGATTTGGCTCAGCACTACATGGCCAAGGCCGGTATATTCGCTATTCGCCGCGCTAAGAAGAGCGACATGGAAGCGCTCTCAAAGGCGACCGGCGGCAGTATCGTCACCAATGTCGATGACCTTAGCGGAGACGACCTCGGTCAAGCCGCAAAGGTTGACGAGCGAAAGATCGGCGATGCAGACATGGTCTTCATCACCGGCTGCCCGGAAGCCAAGAGCGTCAGCGTATTGCTGCGCGGCGGAACCGAGCATGTGGTCGATGAGATTCGCCGCGCATTCGATGACGCCGTTGGCGTCGTTGCAGTTGCTCACGAAGATGGAGCAGTTCTCACCGGCGGCGGTTCAGTTCTAGCAGCCATCAGCCGCGACTTGCGATCATACGCCGAAGGAATCGGTGGAAGGGAACAGATGGCAATCGAGGCCTTCGCCGGAGCTCTCGAGGTCATTCCTCGAACCCTCGCCGAAAACGCTGGCCTCGACCCGGTGAACACGATTATCGATCTCAGAAAGGCACATTCCGAAGGTCTCTCGACCTACGGAGTGAACGTCTACGACGGCGGAGTCGTAGACATGGCAGAGAGCAGAGTGTACGAGCCCAGCCGTGTTGTGGAACAGGCCGTGCAGAGCGCTTCGGAGACCGCAGTGATGATCCTCAGGATTGACGATGTCATCTCTAGCAAGGGCGGCGGCGGCATGGATGGCGCCGACTTCGATGGCTTCGATATGTGAGGTCGATTACGACCGTAGGTCGTATCACTAGTTTACATCAAGTTCAAGAATCGATTTCGGGTGGGGCAACCACCCGTCGGGGCTGAGTTGGAAAAATGGCCATCGTCAGTGTCTATATTGAGGAGGGTTGCATCACCTGTGATGCCTGTGAAGAGATACTTCCAGAAGTCTTCCACGTGACCGATGATACTTGCTTCATCAATGCCGAAGTGAGGCTTGATGGTGGATACGATAGGAACGAAGGGAAGGCGGGATTGAAGCCTGAAACTCTAGCTTCATTCGAAGATGACCTTCTCGACGCTGCTGATGGTTGTCCAGTCGATGTGATCATCATCGTCGAAGGTGGAGTGGCGGCCGCTGCTGAGCCCGAGGAGGCTGCTGCACCAGCCGCTGAAGCTACTGTAGAACCTGTGGCGTCCGAGCCCATCGAAGTGTCTGGTGATGATATCGGTGAGTTGCTAAGTGTTGGTGACCGCAGCCTCGCGATTCTCTTTGGCTCACAATCTGGAAACTCTGAGGACCTCGCTGCGAAGTTTGCAAAGCAGGCTGCGGATTATGGCCTCGAAGGAACCGTCCATGATATGGATGGCTTCGATTTTGGTTCGCTGTCGGGTATGAAGAGAGTCCTCATCGTCTGTTCTACTTGGGGAGAGGGCGAAATGCCCGACAATGCTGAGGAGCTTTGGCAGACCTCAACGAAGGCTCCAGCCGGCACTCTGTCCGGAGTCCACTTCTCGGTCTGTGCTCTCGGTGATACGAGTTACGAATTCTTCTGTGAGTCTGGAAAGGAATGGGATGAGCAATTCGAGAAACTCGGTGCTACACGACTCGTGGAGCGCGTCGATTGTGATGTCGATTACGATGCACCAGCAGCCGCATGGGCTATCGATGCACTGGCTGCTCTAGCCGCCGTCGATGGCTCCGGCGTCTATCATGAAGATATGATTGAGGCGATCAAGGCTAACGCCGCTGGCGATGTTGGCGGCGCCGACGGTGAAGACGGATTCTCAGTACCTGATCTAACGGCCGCCACTGTACAGGCCGAAATCAGCATCTTCCGCTATGATCCAGAGCAGGCATCGACCGGTTCCGACACTTGGGTCTGTGCGATGCCGGGTCACCTGAGTCTGCTGGAAACTCTTCGAACCATCAAGAGCACACACGATGGTAGCCTGTCCTTCCGTGACGGGGCTGCCGACGACCCATCGACTGCAATCTGCGTCAATGGGAGATTGGTTCTCCCAGGCATGATTCGCCTCGACGCTGTCGCCCCGACTCGCGATGGAGTTCTCAGTCTGCGAGTCGACCCACTACCTGGCTTCGAAGTCATTCGTGACCTCGTCGTCGATCATTGGCCGATGGAGCGCAGGCGCGAATCAACCGAACCATGGATGGTCGCCGCAACTCGAGAAGGGGCCGCTACCATGCAAGGCGCCATCGGAGTAATGGATCCGAATGTCGCTACAGCGTTACACTCGATTACTGATTTCAGCAGTGCCGCCCTCCTTCAAGCATCATCCGACGCTGTTCCACATGCGAATGGCTACCTCGGCCCCTCTGTCCTCGCTTCTGCTTGGGCTCGCCGTAACGATCCACGTTCATCGCATTCATCGGTTGCCAGCCTTGATTCGATCCTTGGAAGTAAGAACGGAATCAAGGCTGAGACAGATTTAGCCAGTATTCGTCGGCAGAATGGATCCGGTGTAGTCATCTCAGAGGCTTTGCTTGACGCAAGGACGCACGTTCTCGAGCAGGACGCATTCACAGGGCGTCACGGCAAGCATGTTTGGTGGTACGCTTGGACGCTGAAATCGAGTGGAAAGGTCAACGATACTGTCCTCTATCGACAAGTTCTCGGCCCGATTGGACTTATTGGAAATCTGACTTCAGGAGTCACTGCGCGAATGGTGACCGGATTCACGCGCACAGGTGGAGACATGTTCTACGATATGTTGGCGATGGTCGCTCCGCCCGCAGGATTAGGAAAGATGCCGCGGCAATTCAATTCATCAGTCGAGAACCATCATGAGGTCGTAGCAATTTTCAATGAGCTCGACGGGAGATTCTGAGGTGAGAAAATGGCTGTCAAATACGCTTACCACCCTGGAAATGTCGCCCACAGCAGCGCTCCCGAGGTTGCTGATACGATGGGCCCCTTGGCTCGCGCCTTGGATATCACTCTGGTTCCTTTACCGGGAGCTACCAGTTGCGGCGCCGGAATTGTAAGACAGGCTAACCGTCGCCTGCAGTTGACTCTCAATGCACGTACCTTTGCTATGGCAGAGGCACAGGGTCTGGATATCATGACTCCGTGTGCTGCGACGGCGGGTAATTTACACGAGGACCTGATGACTTTGAGGTCAGACCAAATTTTGCTGCAAGAAGTCAATGAGACTCTGCAGCGCACTTGTGGTTTGACGATGACAGGGGATGTTGCAGTTCACCACTTACTACACGCGGTTGTCGATGAGATTGGACTAGACAAGTTAGCGGATAAGGTCCGCAACCCGATTGATTTCGCGGTTGCTGGATATTACGGACCAAACATGCAGCAAGAAGGCGCTTGTGGCGGAGATGATGTGTATGATCCAGATTATCTTGAGCAGTTAATTTCAGCTCTTGGTGGAACTCCAGTTAGCTGGGAGGCTCGGACTCAGAGTGTCGGCGTCCCTGGGATATTCAGTGAGGAGCCGACTGTGATGAAGCAAGCTGCTGAGGCTCTGTCCGAGGCTAAGGCTGAAGGTGCTGAGTTGATTGTCAGCGCTTGCAATCTTTCTCATACCGTTCTTGATGTATATCAGGGCAAGGCCGGTCGTGATACCGGACTTGCGACTAACATCCCAGTGATTCATCTGTGCGAGATGCTTGCTTTCGCTCTTGGTACACACAATAGCCGATTGGCTCTACTCAGGACTCGTATCGCTGTTATCGGTGACTGATTCTCTCAGCGATTACGAAGACGCTCACCGGAGCGAAATGTCCGCCAGATTTCGCGGACTTGGGTTTCTGTAATTCCTTCGACTTGACGTAGTTCATCTTCGTCTGCCCAGACTAGACCTGCGATGGTTCCGAATCGGTTGAGTAGACGGGTTGCGAGGTCTTCGTCGACGCTGGGAATAGCGACGAGCAGGGTGATTGCGCCTGTGCGCTCGTCGTCTTCACTGCCGCGGAGTTGGCGGGCAGCGGCAGCGGCTTGGGTTACGGGATCAGTCCAGAATTCTGGTTTGACCGCCTCTAACCTATCTCGCGCGTGAGGAGTAAGTCCGTCAAGCATCGATTCTTCGCGGCGCGATGCGACCGTGAGGAATCTGGCTGTTTCTGCCCCATCTTTCGTAGTGACCACAGGGATTCCGAAGTCGAGTGCGAGAGTAGTGAGTGCTCCCATCAGTGCGTGGGGGTGGACTCTGGGGGAGCGGAACAGTCCTTCTCCCTCGATTAGTAGCAGACTTCTGGGGGCTGCTCCGACTAGTCTGCTCGCTTGTTCGAGGAGCCTGCCGTCGACGAGTGAGTCGACGAAGTCTCTGACAGTTTTCCGCTCAACTAGGATTCGCTCGCCGATACGAAAGTCACCCGTCTCGAGACGGTCGATTCGGACCTCAGTCCCTAATGCCTTCAATCGTGCCACTACGGCGCTGTTGAGTTCTCTATCATCGGCTGTAACCGTTGCTCCGGGGACATCGGGTAGGCTATCTTCAAGGTCGATTAAATCTTGTGCGGCTGAGACTGGGTGTTTTGTCTCTTCAGGAGGCTTTGGATAGCTCTTACTTGGTGGGTTGGAAGGGCTTGATTCTTTTTCGCGTATGTGGGGTGTTTGTCCTCCCGCTGTTTTCTGCTTCTTTAGGACAACATCCTCACGCTGTGCTGGGAAATTTTCGAGACCGGTTTGCCCCCTCGGTCTGAATGTGGATGGGGGGATTATTCGAGGCTCTGCTGCAGTCTCTGTGGTCTCAGGCTGCTGCTGCTCACTGAGTTCCGGGCGATGTGCCTCTCGTATGCTTCGGACAAACTCAGCAGCAGGAGTTATTTCGTCTTCGATTATTACTCGGAACTGAGCCAAATTTGAGAGATCAAGATGGCCACTACGAGCCAATTTTCTTCGAACTCTGCCGACTGCTCGGTACATGTTTTCTTCACGTCGAAGGGCGGCTGCACGCGCTCCTTCATCACGAGTATCTTCGGCTATCAAGACGACAACATCTCCATCGCGATGACGGCCGGTTCGACCCCGGCGCTGGATATTACGAATTTCGCTAGGTACCGGCTCGTAGAATATCACGAGATCGGCACTAGGAATGTCAAGTCCTTCCT
Source organism: Candidatus Thalassarchaeaceae archaeon (assembly GCA_029250665.1). Taxonomy (GTDB): domain Archaea; phylum Thermoplasmatota; class Poseidoniia; order Poseidoniales; family Thalassarchaeaceae; genus MGIIb-O1. The sequence goes on from JAQXEV010000006.1 coordinate 28,135, forward strand.
CGCCGACGCTCGTAGCAATCAGTATGTTTCCTTCGCCCGAGCGGAACGATTCGATGCGACTGACCTGCTGCTTTGGTGTCAGGCCTTTCCCACTTCCTCGCTTGCTTTGGCCGATGAATTGGATTGGCTTGGCACCTTCGAGGTTCTCCAATGCTGTATCTAGGGCTGTCACTGAATCTCTGAAGGTCGCGAAGACGATGATTCGGGATTCGGGGTCGCGGCGCAGCCTTTCTCTTACTAGTCGCCGGACTGCGCCGACCTTACTGTGAATCTCGCCGATTTCAGCGAGGCTCGCTCGTAGGTCTCTGACTCGCGGGTCACGGAGAAGATTGCGCGTGTTCTTCTTCTCTGAGTCCGCACCGCTCTCCTTTCGGTCGAGGAATTCTCGAGCGGCAGCGGTACCTTGGCAGAGAAGGTGGTTGATCAAGTGGTGAAGGGACATCGCCAATCCGATTCTGCTCATCGATCCGTAGGCGTCCGACTCCCCTCTGCGAATCGCGACATTCGCTCTCTCCATCGCATTGGCAAGTCCAGAATGAGAGGCAGGCCCTGGCAGGACATATCTGCCGAGCCGACGCTCTCGGTCGACGATACTCTCCTGCCAACGAACGAAAGGCTCCGCAAGTTCTCGAATTTCGTTCGGAACTTTGACTCGTAATTCCTCAATATCGAGATTTGCGAGGTGTTCTGTGAGCATCTCATCGCTTGAACTACGCATGTGGATTCGCTCTACTGCAAGCCTCTGACAAATTTCTTCGACTTTCTCAGTCTTCGATCCCGGGCTCGCAGTCATCCCAAGAATCAGTGGATCAGCAGCGATCCCGAGATAGAGATCGGCAACTTGTGCTTCGCCACGTTGCCCTGTCGCGTGATGCGCCTCGTCAATTACCAATACACAACAGTCGTTCAGATCCAACACACCCCTAGTCACATCGTTACGAACCACTTGAGGTGTTGAGACGATGAGGCGACTCTTCTGCCACATTCCGTCTCGCTTCGATGCAGGTATCGCTCCGCTCATTGCGATAGGTTCGATTGTTTCGTCCTTGAACACAGCTTGCAAATCATCGAGATGTTGCTTCACAAGAGCTACTGTCGGCGCGATCATCAGCGCCCAGCCATCAGAGCGCTGTAGCATTTCGGCCATAACCATCCAAGCAACGGCGGTCTTTCCTGCCGCTGTCGGGAGCACAAGAAGGGTCGAACCAGACAGCGCTACATCGACTGCCTCTAGTTGATACGCTCGGGCTTCAATGACCTCGTCACGAAGCCCATCATGCTGTAGCCTCGCGCTCATGGGCCAATCGATTCGAAGTCAGGGTTCTAAATCGTTGCACTGACCCCATGGTTCACTTACACCCCTTGGGGGTGCAAACGGGCCCTGCCCGATTCGTTCATATAGGGCACGGAAGTCGCAAGGCCGCTCACTACGTGAGGTACCAGACACCACAGGGCTCTGCTCAAGTATCCCGGACTGCCGATCTCCAATCGGAAATCGGCTTTCGGTGTCACGGTTCCTCCCTAACGTGGTGGCCCGGTTCGAATCCGCTTCGGCGGCAAACTTTCCGGTAAATACTGGAGGACATACAAATGGCTGACCGACATAACCCCAAGAGGGGTAGCATGGGCTTTAGCCCTCGAAAGAGGGCGATTCGACCTTATGGAAGGATTACTTCCTGGCCCGAGACGGAATCAAGTGAGATTCGTATTCAGGGATTCGCTGGTTGGAAGGCTGGCATGACTCACGTTCTAATGCGGGACACCAACCCTACCTCCACCTCCGCCGGTCAAGAGGTACGCAAGGCAGTCACCGTCGTAGAGGTTCCTCCAATGAAGGTCTTAGCCGTCCGCGGCTACCACATGACTCCCTATGGAATGCAGACTGCTGGTGAGGTTTGGGCTGACTCTACTGCTAGCCCAGATGGTCTTCACCCGCGCTTCGCTAACCAGACTCGTGGCGAGCGAGATGCAGAGGAAGGACGCAAGCCAGCGAAGCGCGCTGGACGTCTTCCAAACCGTGATGGCGAGACCAATGATGATTCCTTTGAAGCCCTCTCTAACTCGAACCTTTGTGAGGTTCGCCTCATTGTCGCTACCCAACCTTCGATGGTAAAGAGCGTTCCATCCAAGACACCCGAAATCATGGAGGTCGGTCTTGTTGGCGGAGGTAACGATGCCAAGCTTGAGTGGGCAAAAGAGCGACTCGGTGGCGAGGTTACCGTTGCAGATGTATATGCCTCTGGTCAGGAGATTGACGTAGTCGGTATCACCAAGGGTAAAGGATTCCAAGGTGTAATCAAGCGATTCGGCGTCAAGCTTCTGAGCCACAAGAACTCGAAGAGGCGCCGACAGATCGGTAACATGGGTGACTTCGGAACAGGTTACGTCCGCAAGACAATCCGCCAAGCCGGTCAGATGGGATACCATCAGCGAACCGAGCTCAACAAGCGTGTTCTTCGTATCTCCAACCCCGATGAGTCTGATGTGACTCCAGCCGGTGGCTTCCTCCATTACGGAGAGGTCACCAATCCATACATGATTATCCAAGGCAGTCTGCCAGGTCCTGCGAAGCGCCTCTTGCGCTTCCGTGACCCGGTTCGCCCGAAGTCGAAACTGCACGAGGTCGATTTGACCTATGTCAGTACCTCGAGCAAGCAGGGAGTGTGATTAGATGAAGACAAAGTCGTACAATCTGGTTAACACCGTCGAGCAAGAAGAGATGGACGCAGGTCTGCTCGCCGAGATCTACGAGGTCGAGGCGAAGGATGGCAAGTCTTTCACCCTTCCAGATGTTTTCGAATCCGAAATCCGAGAGGATCTGATTCGTCGAGCCGTGCTCGCGAGTCGAGCTAACCGTCGTCAGGCCTACGGCCACCGCGAGCACGATGGAAAGCGCAAGCCACAACCTGGAATGAAGCACTCCGTCGAATGGTGGGGCAAGGGTCGAGGTGTCTCGCGTATCATGCGTAAGGCTGGACAGCGCACAGGTGCTCAGAACCCACACACACGCGGCGGACGCCGCGCTCATGGACCGATGGTCGCTAAGGACTGGTCACAGAAGATCAACAGCAAGGAAAACGGCGTCGCTCGTAATTCCGCTATCGCTGCAACCGCTGACGCCGATATGGTCGCGGCCCGCGGCCACCGATTCGGTGATGGCGTCCGCTTCCCAATCGTCATCGATGGATATGTCGAGAGCCGAGATGGTGGCGACGAGAAGTATGATGTCGAGAATCTACCTCTACAGTATTCGACCCGCAAGTTCGTCGCTATGATGGACGGGCTCGGACTCGGTGATGACCTCGAGCGCGCTCGTACTGGCCGTGGCATCCGTGCCGGCAAGGGTACTATGCGTGGCCGCAAGTATCGCACTCCGAAGAGCATCCTTCTAGTGGTCGCTCAGACCGATGGTCTCGCGAAGGCTGCTCGTAACATACCTGGCGTCGACGTTGTCGCCGCCAAGGACCTCTCTGCAGAAGATCTCGCACCCGGCGGAGACGCTGGAAGACTCACCGTCTGGACTAAGGCGGCGATAGGAGCGCTGGAGTGATTCCCATGACTGACCCATACAGTATCATTCAGATGCCTTGGATCACTGAGAAGACTCTCGAGGCTCGCCGTGTCTCAAACGAAGACGGTAGTTACCGTGAGAACAACAACAGGATCGAGTTCATCGTTCGCCGCGAGGCAACAAAGGCTCAGATTAAGGCGGCTGTCGAGGAACTCCTCGACGTTCAGGTCGCCAAAGTCAACACGAAGATCACAATCACCGGTAAGCACGCCTCAGTGCGGCTTGCCGACGGCTACGATGCGGAGGATGCAGCGCTCAAGCTCGGAGCGTTCTGATGAGGTGATATCATGGGTAAGCGAACACGTTCACAACGCCGCGGATCGAGTCCAAAGAACAGGGTCTCGAGCCACCGGTTCCCAGCAGCTAACCGCCTTCCGCGTGTTAGCGAGAAGATGGGCGAGGTCACCGACCTCGTGCATAGTGCGGCTCACACCGCTCCTCTCGCGCGCGTGAAATTTGAAGACGGCACAACCGCTCACATTGCCGCACCCGAGGGAATCTCCGTCGGTCAAGAATTGGCCTTTGGTGACAATGTCAGCCTACGGCCGGGCAATGTTACGAAGCTCTCGGAGATTCCTGAAGGAACTCCAATCTGTAATGTAGAGTCACGCCCAGGAGATGGCGGAAAGTTTGCTCGCTCCGGCGGCAACTCCGCGACTCTTGAGACCCGCATGGGTGAGAAGGTCCGCGTCCGTCTACCAAGTGGGTCACTGAAGGATCTACCAGCAACTTGCCGAGCCACCATCGGTGTGCTCGGCGGCCACGGCCGCACCGAGAAGCCTCTGATGAAGGCCGGTGCAGCACACTACCGCGCTAAGGCGCGAGGAAAGCTCTACCCAACCGTCAGCGGTGTCGCGATGAACCCTGTCGATCACCCCCACGGTGGTGGAAACCACCAGGCGGTCCACGGACCGAACTCTGTGAGTCGCAATGCGCCTCCGGGCCAGAAGGTTGGACACATCGCTCCGCGCCGAACTGGGCGCGGAAGGACGAGGGAGCAGTGAGGTGTGAGTTATGGCACGTAAATCAAAGAAAATGTTCCGCTCTCCAAAGCTCGCTCGCCGTCAGGCTCGCAAGCGTCGCTCAACAATCGCTGAGCGCCGCAAGAAGCAGTTCCTTTGGCGCGGTATGACGATGGAGGAGCTAATTGCTCTTCCACTCTATCCTCCAGAGGACGAACCCGATGCTCCATGCATCGCTACTCTCATGCCTTCGCGCGCGAAGAGATCTCTGTCCCGCGGATTGTCTGAGGAATCTGAGAAGTTCCTTGAGAAGGTTCGCGAGCACGGCGGCTCAAAGATGGTCAAGACCCATTGCCGCAGTATGTACATTCTACCAGAAATGGTTGGCACTACAATTGGAGTCCACAACGGCCGTGACTTCGTCAAGGTCGAAGTGATTCCAGAGATGATTGGACACGCATTAGGAGAATTTGCTCCAACTCGCCGCTCAGTTACGCACACCGGACCTGGTGTGGGTGCTACCCGGTCGAGTAAGCACGTGGCATTGAAGTGAGGTGAGAAGATGAGTAGAAATTCAGGAAAACCACAATCCGGATACACCCAGTTACTTGAGGGTTCGAACCTTGCTACAGCTCGCTCGGTAAATGTGGACATGCACCACAAGCACTGCTACCAAATCGCCAAGTTCATTCGTGGAATGAACGCAATGGACGCAATCGAGTACCTCGAGAAGGTCATGGAAAAGAAGGAAGCAATTCCTTACACTCGCCGCTCCCGAAAGGGCAGGGGTGGAAACACCATGGCTGGTCACCGAAAGGGCAAGATGGGCCCTGGTCGCTATCCATACAAGGCCTCTATCGAGTTCATCAAGCTGATCAACAGCGCGATGGAAAATGCTCGCCAGCGCTACGATACCATCGACGCTGAGGACATGGTTATCACTCACTGCGCCGCACACCGTGGCCAAGTTCACAGCGGTTGGAGGCCACGTGCGCAGGGTCGCGCAACGCCGAAGAACCACTACCAAGTGAACCTCGAGATTTTCCTTGAGCACTTTGGCGATGAAGAGGAAGAGGACGAATTCTGAGGTGATTATGATGAACAAGACAAACACCATTCATAATATCATCAACCGCAATATCGAGCGCCAGCTCGTGCGCGAGTACCTATTGAAGGAGACTGAGCGCGCTGGATTCGGCGGCCTTGAGTTCAACCGAACTCCTGAGGGGACCAAGGTCACATTGTCGGCTGAGCAAGTCGGTCGTGTCATCGGTCGCCGTGGGAAAATCATCCACGAATTGCAGCGCCGTCTGCAGAATGACTTCAATCTCGAGAAGCCTCGTCTCGAAGTCAACGAAATCGAAGAGCCTCGCCTGAACGCTCAGGTCATGGCCAGCCGTCTGGCATCTTCCCTAGAGCGCGGCTGGTTCTTCCGCCGTGCTGGTCACAGCACCTCGCAGAACATCATGGATGCTGGTGCTCGCGGCTGTCTAATCATTCTCTCAGGGAAGATTTCTGGCGCTCGCCACCGAGTCCAGAAGTTCCAGAAGGGTCACATCAAGTTCTGTGGTGAGACTGCACTCGAATTCATGGACGGAGGCTTCGCGACCGCAGTCAAGAAGCTCGGTACAATCGGTTGCACAGTCCGAATCATGCGACCTGGTGTGCGTCTCCCACACGAAATCGACATCGTTCCTCGTGAAGAGTCCGGACTCGGACCAATCGAGGAAGTCTCAATGCTAGAGATTCCAGATGATGTCGAAGAGACTCCTGTAGTCGACGAGACCGCAGCAGCTGACACCGAAGAGGTCGTCGACAGCGTGGTCGAGAAGATTGCTGAGATAGAAGCAGAGGCTGCGGAGGAAGTATCCGAAGAAGCAGTTGAGGCACCATCGGATTCTGTAGACGAAGCCACCGACGAATCAAGCGAAGAATCTGAGGGGGGTGAGTGATTATGGCTCACATCAAGTCAAGAGATCTAGACCAGATGACTCCTGAGCAGCGCGAGCGTCGTCTCTTAGAACTCAAGGAAGAACTCCTCCAACTCCGCGCTCAACAAGCGCTCGGAGGTTCCTCTTCCAATGCAGGCGCCTACAAGCAAACGCGAAGGAGTATCGCCCGTCTTCTAACCAAGATGGCCGAGGAGAATAAGGAGTAGACTTGAATGGCTGGCATCTGTAATCTGTGTGGTCTACCGGACGAATTGTGCATTTGCCAAGAAATAGCTAAAGAACAACAGAAAGCAATCATTTCAACAGTTAGAAGGAGATATGGAAAAATGGTAACGATGGTAGAGGGAATCGACGATTCCGCAATCGACATCGGCAAGCTTGCGAAGCTGCTCAAGGGCGCTTGCGCCAGTGGCGGAACCGTCAAGGGACGCACCATTGAACTCCAAGGCGACCACAAGAAGCGTGTCGCCAAGGTCCTACAACAGAACGGATACCAAGTGGAGGTGCGCTGAATGAGTATCTACCACGCACCTTGGCTCGCTCGCGACATCAGTGTCGTAGAGAGCCACGATCCGACTTTGGTCGGAGTCACTGGAATGGTCGTCGAAGAAACTCGCAGGACGCTACGCGTCCGCACAATCTCGGGCGAGGTAACACTGCCCAAGAACGTCATCACATTCACCATCGATTCGGGAGAGGTAGTTATCGACGGCTCAGCCGTCACCCAACGGCCCGAGGATCGCATCAACCGAAGATACAGGAGGAACTGAAATGAAAGATATCGGAGTAGACGTCCGCTCGCCAGAGGCGGAATGGGATGGAGACGAGAACTGCCCATTCTATGGTAGCCTGAGGCTAAGAGGACAGATTATCGAGGGCACAGTATCCTCGGTTGGAATGAGCAATTCAATCATCGTACAGCGCGAGGTAACTCGCTACATGAAGAAGTACGAGCGCTATGAGAAGCGCACTCGCCGCTATGCAGCACACCTGCCTTCGTGCATTGGTGAAGTTGCCAGCGGAGACAATGTCCGCATCATGGAATGCCGACCGCTCTCCAAGACGGTCAAGTTCTGCGTCATTGAGAAGGGGGCTGACGAATGAGGGGAGTCGCTGGTCGTTCGACTGCTGGCCTACCCAGCATGGCAAAGATGGACTGCGTCGACAATACTGGCGCTAAGGTTGTGCAGCTGATTACCGTCCTCAAGAAGGGCGGTGTAGCTCGCCGATACCCTGCTGGTGGCGTTGGCGACATGATTCGTGTCACAGTTCGCCGCGGGACTCCAGAGACCCGCCGTCAGATCTTCAATGCGGTAATCGTGCGCCAGAGGCGCCCGTTCCGTCGTGTCGATGGAACCTGGGTTCAATTCGAGGACAACGCCTGCGTCATCACCAACGAGCGTGGTGACGTGAAGGGGTCCGACATCAAGGGGCCGGTTAGCCGCGAGGCGGCTGAGCGTTGGCCTCGTATCGCCGCAACGGCGAAGCAGATAGTGTGAGGTGTGAAAGATGGTCAGCAAGAAAGCAGGAAAGCAGCGTCAGGCTCAGACCGACGCACCGATTCATGTCCGTAGGAAGCGCATTCGCGCACGCCTGATCACAGATGACCCTGACCTTGCATCGATTCGTTCGGTCACCGTCAGGGTCGGAGACGAGGTCGAAGTCCTTCGCGGTGACTTCGGATTCCCTAACAGCGTCAAGGCTGACTCACGCGGCAAGCGTTTGGGACAGTCACGCGGACGCTCCGGCATCAAGTCAAAAGTCGTTGGAGTCAACGCAAAGAGCGGATTTATCCTAGTCGAGGGCGTCACTACGGCGACCGCCGACGGAAAGGAGGAAGCACTTCCAATCCATCCATCTAATCTCATTGTCATCAAGCTATACGATGGTGACCCACTGCGCATCAAGCGCATCATGGAACGTTCCAACGGAGGTGCTGAACAATGAGTAGCAGCCACATGAAGAGACTGACAATGCCACGAAGCTGGCCACTAACTCGCAAGACCGATATTTGGGTCCAGAAGCCTAACCCCGGAGGCCATCCCGATGAGATGTGCATGCCGCTTGGCCTGATTCTACGCGATGTTCTCGACCTCGCGCACTCCCAGCGAGAAGCAAGGCGCATGACAGCAACTCGCCAGGTGCTCGTCGATGGGCGCATCGAGACTGATGTCGGCCGCGGCGTCGGCCTAATGGATGTCCTCACCATTGGCGAGGACAACTTCCGCTGTATCCTCGACCAGAACGGTAAACTCCGCTACCGCAAGATTTCCGCTAAGCAGGCTACAACCAAGTTGTGCCGCGTCATGGGTAAGACTACCCTGCGCGGCGGTAAGACTCAGATTCACCTGCACGATGGGCGCAATTTCACCATTGAAGACGCCAATCTGTACAATTCTGGCGACTCTCTTGTAATCTCACTACCTGATCAAGAGGTCGCTGGCCACCACGCCTTCGGCGAGGGAGTACAGGCTTACCTCACCGGAGGAAGCCACATCGGTACCACCGCGAAGGTTGTCTCAAGGGACGTAAAGCGTTCCTCGAAGGCTAACGAGGTCCAGTTCGCGGACTTCGGTACAGTCGCTGACTACGTCTTCGTCATTGGTTCCGACAAGGATCTGCCACTGGAGGTGAAGGCTTGAGCGAATCAGTCAATCCTATGCTTGCTCCTCGCATCGCTAAGGTCACTGTCAACATCGGTGTCGGCGAGGCAGGTGCTCGTCTCCAGCTCGCCGAGCGTGTGCTCGAGTTACTCACCGGACTGAAGCCGGTTCGCACCATTTCCAAGAGTACCAACCGTGATCTAGGCACCCGCGAGGGCGCTCCAATCGGTTGCAAGGTTACAATCCGTGATTCAACTACCATCGGTTCCTTCCTTAAGGACGCATTTTGGGTTCGTGAGAACACTCTGCCCGCTTGGCATTTCGATCAGTCGGGTAACCTCTCGTTCGGAATTGCGGACTACACAGACTTCCCCGAGCAGAAGTATGACCCGGACATCGGCATCTTCGGCATGGACATCAACATCGTACTCGAGCGCCCAGGACACAGGGTATCCCGCCGCCGCCGCCGCGCGGCCAAGGTAGGGGTGCCTCACCGAGTGGGCAGGGACGAGTCCAGAGAGTGGTTCAAGGAACACTTCGGACTGACCATTGTGGAGGAGTGAAGCATGGCACGAGATCATGGAGAAACTATCGGCCGAACAAACGGATGCCGACGCTGCGGACGCAAGCGCGGCATGATTCGCCGACATGGCCTACGATTGTGCCGCCAGTGCTTCCGAGATGTGGCCCCACAAATCGGTTTCAAGAAATATTCGTGAGGTGATGAAGGATGCAATTTGACCCATTGAGTGACGCTTTCGTCCGCATTTTCAACGCGGAGCAAGCCGGACATTACGAAGTGACATTGAGCCCTGCCAGCAAGTTGCTTGGCAGTATGCTCTCTATCATGCAGAAGTCCGGATATGTAGGAGAATTCCAACAAATCGAGGACGGTCGAGGAGGTGGATTCCGTATCGAGTTGATCGGAGCGATCAACCGCTGTGGAGTCATCAAGCCACGACACTCGGTCAAGAGGACAGATTACGATAAGTGGGAGTCGCGCTACTTGCCGGCTCAGGACTTCGGTCTTCTGATCCTGACAACCAATCAAGGTGTGATGAACCACCACGATGCGAAGAAGGAGCGTGTCGGCGGGCGATTGCTCGCGTACATCTTCTGAGGAGTGATGAAGTATGCCAAAATTGGATAAGATTTCACACACTATCGCTCTCCCTGAGGGAGTCTCCGCCACTCTCGCTGGTCACGACGTGACTCTGGCAAAGGATGGCAAGTCATTGACACGTGAGTTCCGCCACCCTCGTGTTGAGGTTCGTGATTCCTCAGAAGGAATCGAAGTATTCTGCAACCTACCACGTCGCAAGGAGAAGGCTCTCGCTGGAACTTGGGCGGCGCATCTAAACAACATGGCCCGAGGACTCGATTCGGGCTTCGTGTACAAGCTCAAGGCTGTGTATTCTCACTTCCCTATGACAATCAAGGTGCAAGGCAACCAGATGACCATCACCAACCTGTTTGGCGAGAAGGTCCCTCGAGTCGCTGCTCTACCATGGTCGCCTGCCGACGTCGAGGTCGAGGTCTCAAACAAGACCGACATCACCGTCAGAGGCGCTAACCGCGAACAGGTCGGCCAGACCGCGGCGAATATCGAGCGCTCCTGTCACATCAAGAAGCGAGACCGACGTGTTTTCCAGGATGGAATCTACATCGTCTCTAAGGGAGACCAATGAGGGGTGATTGATGATGGATTACGAAGGTAAAACAGTCGCTGAACTGAAGGATCTGCTCCGTGCAGCCGAATTGCCGGTATCCGGTAAGAAGGCCGATCTCATTGCTCGCCTACAGGAGGCTGGAGATACTCCAGCCGCCGTCGAAGAAGTCGACAACGAAGAAGTCCCGGAAGATATCTCTGATGATGTCGAGATGGACGAGGTCGATGACGACTTCGAAGGTGAGGAATTTGAGGACGAGTGGGATGACTTCCACACAGCTCGCCAGAAACCGGTCCTCGACGATGCAACCAAGGAAGCGCTCGCAACCCGTGCGGCTCAGAAGAAGAAGCAACCTGCTTTCCGCCGCCAAGAGTGGTTCCGCTACAAGCGTCTCTCGCGCACTGGCTGGAAGAAGCCACGCGGAGACGACTCGAGCCAGCGCAAGAACCGCAAGTATCGCTCTCCTATGGTCCGTATCGGCTTCGGCAAGATTGCTGACGCTCGCGGACTCCACCCCTCTGGATTCGAAGAAGTTCTCGTCAGCACTGCTGGCGACCTCGACGGACTCGATCCGGAGCGCCAGGCCGTACGTATCTCAGCCTCGGTCGGCAATCGCAAGAGATCAAGCATCCACGACCGCGCCGACGATCTCGGTCTACGCGTTCTCAATCGCCGTCGCTTCGCGCGCAAGGGGGACTTGAGATGATGATCACGAATCAGAAGAGACTCGCGGCTGCAATCTTTAGCCAGCGAGAGGGACGCGTTGTCGGAATCCACAGAATTTGGGTCGACAAGGACTACCTCGACGATGTTGCCAACGCTGTCCAGAAGAACGACGTTCGCCGCCTCATCGAGGAGGGCGTAATCAAGGCACGACCTTTGGTCGGAACCAGCCGTTCACGAGCTCGCAAGGCAGCTGCTCAGAAGTCGAAGGGACGACGCACAGGTCAAGGTTCGAGGAAAGGTACCTTGAATTCCCGTAACCCACGAAAGCACCGCTGGATGAGAACAATCCGAGCACAACGCAGGACTTTGAAGGAAATGAGGGTCGACGAAACCCTCACTCCATCTGAATACCGCTACTACTACAGGAAGGCCAAGGGTGGATCATACCGCTCTGTCTCCCACATGAAGTCGAACATGGAAATCGACGGAATCAAGCTCGGAGGTGAGCAGTGATGGCACACGGTAAGAACCAGAGACTCCGCTACAAGCGTCGCCGCAATGGCGAAACAGATTATCGCCGCAGAATGCGAATGCTTCGCGGTGGCAGTGCACGAGCAGTCGTCCGTGTGACGAACACTCAGACAATCTGTCAATTGGTTGATTACGAGATCAGCGGTGACAATATCACAGTCTCAATTGATGGCAAGATGCTCGTCAACAAGTTCGCTTGGCCTCTCGATGCTTCTCGCAAATCAGTTCCAGCCAGCTACTTGTCTGGATACGCGATGGGTAAGGCTGCAATCGCTGCCGGACACGACGAGGCCATCCTCGACATCGGTCTAGCATCCTCTACCCCAGGAAATCGCGTCTTTGCTGCCCTCAAAGGAATGGTCGACGCAGGCCTTGATATTCCACACAGTGACAATGTGCTGCCAGAAGATGACCGCATCAGCGGTGCACACATCGACGATTCGATCGCAGCAGCAGTCGAGACGACAAAGAAGGCAATAGAGGAGGCGAATGCATGAGCGAAGAGACACCCGATATCGTCGAAGAAGCTCCAGCAATCGCCCCCGGCCTCGCTTTGGCGATGGCCGAGGTAGAGGATACATCTCCTCGCCGTCGCCGAGGTCCAGACCCTCTTGCGGCTCTGCGAACTTGGCAACCACGCACCCGTCTTGGGCGCATGGTGTACAACGGTCAAATTCTCACCTACGAAGAAGCCCTCAAGACTGGTCTACCAATTCGCGAAGTCGAAATCGTTGACGCACTCCTTCCAGGTATGACTGACGACGTTCTCGCGGTCAACATGATTCAGCGCATGACTGACTCCGGTCGCCGTGTGCGATTCAACGTCCTCTGTGTCGTTGGCAATAGTGACGGATACGTTGGGCTGGCAATCTGCAAGGGTAAGGAGGTCGCTCAAACTATCCGTAAGGCGATTGACAAGGCCAAGTTGAACTTGATTCCAGTCATGCGTGGTAATGGTTCATGGGAATCTGGAGGCGGCCCCGGCACCTCCGTTCCACTGAAGATTACCGGCCGTTCAGGTTCCACTCGAGTCACTTTGATGCCAGCACCTGCTGGAAAGGGACTCGTCATTGGTGACTACGGACGCCGCGTTCTGCTTTTGGCTGGCGTCTCCGATGTCTGGAGCCGCTCCGCGGGTCAGACTCGAACAACCATCAATTACGCACAGGCTACATTCAACGCCCTCGTCGAGTTGAACAAGACTCGAATCAGCGAAGGAGATCGAAATCGCCTGAACATCACCAGCGGGAGGGGAGAACAATGACCTTCCTCGTTGTACGCGTACGAAGTGACCGTGGAGTCGAGCGCAGCATCCGTGACACCATGGGTATGCTCAACCTGACCCGCGTCAACCACGCGACAATCGTCCCAGAGAGTTCCACATACGCTGGAATGCTCCAGAAGTCCAAGGACTTCGTCACATGGGGTGTCGTCGACGCTGGAACAATCGAGAACCTTCTGACTCAGCGTGGTCGAATGGTCGGCGACAAGCCGGTTGACGACGCTGCTGTGAAGGCTGGATCAGACTTCAAGACAGTCAAGGCCTTCGCCAAGGCTCTAGCCTCTGGAGAGGCATCGATGAAGTCGGTAGACGGACTCAAGCCAGTCCTGCGTCTTCACCCGCCACGCGGTGCGAAGGGATGGGGCGGCATCAAGCGAGCTTACTCGGTCGGCGGCGCTCTCGGATTCCGAGGCGACGAGATCAGTTCTCTCGCAGAGAGAATGATTTGAGGTGAGATGAATGGTATCACGAACTAACAAATTCCGAGGTCGCTCCCGTTATCACGGTCGCGGTAAGAAAGCCGGCCGTGGTGCTGGTCTACGTGGTGGACGAGGTAATGCTGGAATCAACAAGCACCGCCTCATGACTCGCCTCAAGTACATGCCAGGTCACTGGGGAATGCACGGATTCAACCGTCATCCAAGTCTTCGCAAGGTCAACGTCAGCATCAATCTCATGCAAGTTTGCCAGATGACAGAGGGCGATTCGGTCGACCTCGGTCAGATGGGATATGACAAACTACTCGGCAGCGGTCGAATTGACCGCGCGATTACAATCACCGTTGCTTCAGCCAGCGCGCGTGCCATCGAGAAGGTGGAAGCCGCAGGCGGGTCAGTCATCCTCGGCGACGGAGACGACTCAGACGAATGGGAAGAGGAATGATTGGGACTCAAAAACTCGATTTGATGAAATAAAGGATAAGCAGCGGCGCGGGTGATCGATTATGGAAGAACGACGTCCCTCCTACATTGGTATTGTCGCGCTTTCCATCATCTACTGGGGAGCATTAACCTGGTGGCAGAAGGATGCTCTTTTCGGAACCGATTCCGATCTACAGATGAAAGCGCTAACAATGTTGGGGACATCATTCCCATACATTGGTTTCGTAATTTGGGGTACTTCTTCCGATCTTCCAGAGAACATCGCTGAAACTCCTTATCTTGGAAGGATGCTGAAACCGACCATTTGGCTCGCCTTCATCGCTTTCTTCTTCGCTTGGGGTTTGAAGGATTCATCCACGGTCGGATATCTGCTAGTAGGAGTTGGACTTCTTGGACTTGCAACAGGTCTTTGTTTAGCCTGTCTAATGTATTCAGGCTCAGGATCAAGTCGACTCTACGGGCTTCAGCGTTTGGTGGATGTTTATCCATCTATCACCAAGCCCGAGGGTCACGTCCGCTTCAATCAGAAATTGTGGACTACGACCCTCGTTCTCATCATTTACTTCATGATGACAAATGTGATGATTTGGGGTCTGTCTGAGTCGACCCTCGACGTCTTCTCGTCATTCCGCGCAATCATGGCCGGCGCCTCGGGTTCGATCATGCACCTCGGTATCGGTCCGATTGTTACAGGTTCGATTATCATGCAATTATTTGCTGGTGCCAAGATTATCCAACTCGATTTGCAGGACACGGCTGACAAGCAACTGTACCAAGGCGTGCAGAAGATTCTCGTTCTACTGATGATTCCAATCGAGTCCATCCCTCAGGTCTACGGATTCCTCGACCCACATGGAGATATCATCACCCAGTACGGTGTAGGATGGGCTAACGCGATTATCGTCGCTCAGTTATTCGTCGGTTCATACCTCGTGTTCCTGCTTGATGAGTTGGTCAGTAAGTGGGGTATTGGAAGCGGTATCTCGCTATTCATCGCAGCGGGTGTAGCTCAGTCCACCTTCGTTGGTACACTATCTCCACTGGCAACAGTCCAGGGAACGCCGTATTCCTTGCAGAATCCTCCTTCAGGAACTCTGCCGATGATATTCTACACTCTGCGCACAGCAACGAATTCCGAATTGGTAAGTCAGAATGGTTTCGAATTGATATTACTCAATCACGCCAATCCTGTTGCTGCCTTGGTTTCGTCGATTATCGTGTTCCTCGTAGTGGCATATGCTGAATCGAGTAAACTCGAACTGCCACTGACACACGGTAAGGTGCGTGGCCACAGAGGCCAGTATCCAATCAGACTCGTCTATGCGAGTAACATTCCAGTGATTTTGATGGCTGCTCTGCTTGCTAACGTGAATATGTTCACTCTCCTCTTCTGGTCCCATCCTACACTCTCTACGGTGCCGATATTGGGAAGTGAGGGGGCGTACAGTATTTCTCCCTGGCTTGGTTCATACGAACCGGGTGCGACAACTCCCACAGGTGGATTCGCTTGGTATTCCTCGATGGTTAATGGAGTGGGTGATTGGCTCATCCCGTTGCTGAATCAGTCTCCTGATGCCTATGGGCACGATCTTTGGCAGGTCATGGTTCACGTGATTGTCTATGTTACATTCATGACCGCCGGTTCGACAGTCTTCGCGAAGTTCTGGATTGAGACTACCAATATGGGCTCGAAGGATGTTGCTAAGCAGATCGAGCGCACTGGAATGCAGATTCCTGGATTTAGGAAGAATCCGGTCGTCCTCGAACGAATTCTTGAGCGATATATTCCTCCTGTCACCGTCTTCTCTGGTGCATTCGTTGGTCTTCTCGCCGCCGGTGCAGACTTACTCGGTACAGTTGGTAATGCGACCGGAACCGGATTGCTACTAGCGGTCGGAATTATCCTCCGAACATACGAGCAGATTCAGAAGGAACAGGCCATGGAAATGCACCCTGTATTACGAGAATTCTTTGGTGCTGAATGAGCCCAATAAAGCTCTCTAACCCAATGTAAACTATACTGTAAAACGGCGTTTGATTGCACCCCACTCTAGACTACACAATCGCGGCGCAGTGCATCGATTATAGGTCGCAGCCCACTCGTCATCTTCATATACCGAAGGACGGTCGGCGGGCTGCTGCGTCAGACTGGCGTTGGAGACTGAGGACCTTCGGGTCCGGTGAAGTTCTCCATCATGTCAGACGCACGCCGAGGAAATGCAGTCGCGAACTCGATTCGCGATAAAGAGGTGAACCACGTTCAACTTGACCCCCGACATAGGGGGTGCAAGAAGCAGATTATTTCGATTCAAAATCAAAAATAGAATCGGTGTTCTGCGTCAATTTTCAATAAGAATCAGCAAAAACTTGTGATCCACTCGATACTTCCGTTAGGATTGTGATTCCGCTCACGCGAAATCCGGTTGATCCTGCCGGAGGCTACCGCTATTGGAGTTCGATTAAGCCATGCGAGTCGAGAGTCTTAGGGACTCGGCGTACCGCT
>JAQXEV010000047.1 GCA_029250665.1 Candidatus Thalassarchaeaceae archaeon
ATCAGGGTCTAGCAGAACTATCGAAGCAGGATTCTGCCCAGCCGGTGCCTCGCCTATGACTGCGATTAGACCCGCACCTAAATCGAGAATCGAGGTCACTAGTCCTTCGTGTTCGTAGGACCAAACGGTGGAGCCATCGAAGGCTATGCGTTTGGTATGGAACCAAGTTCCGATGATTAGATCATCACCCCACTCGATGATTGTCGAAATTGGATTATCGAATCGGGCGATTTCCTCTAACTCAGCGCCAACAATTCCGTGTATCACCGCTCCGTTCTGGCAACCGACGATAGCACCCGATTCAGTGGCGAGTAAACTTGTAGCACGCGCGGGCAACTCGCTCATGTGAATCAGCCCGCGCTCGCGTCCCCAGCATTCCATACGGTTCTCTGGCCGATCGTCGAGAGTCATACCCATCGAATCTCGACAGGCGAGCAGCACCCCATCTGGGCGGAAGACAAGGTGAGATATTGTCTCGATGTCGTCAGCATCGGCCGGTGATTCGTGAAGGACCTCTGCCAAAGCATCGGAGAGAATCAGAGTTCCATTCGTAAGACCTAATGCATTTGTCTCTCCATCGGCTGAGCCAGCCAATCTTTGCACCTCTCCATACGATTTGCGGCCGGAAACCTCGCCTTCAGAGCTGATGCGGGTAACTCCTCCAGCGGCGTCGGCTACCATCACATCACCTCCACTCGCCGCGAGGATTTCACAACCAGCAACAATTTCGACCGACCACAGAGGCTTGTCGTCAAAGGCGGTAACGCCGGTGAGTTCTGATGCTGCCACAACACCCTCACCAGAGGCTACCAAACCGACGATAGATGACTCAATGTTCGCGCTGCCCAGCAGCGCGTCGGCCTCGTGAATCCGTAGAACACCAGAGGCCGTACCAATCGCAAAGCGACCGGCCCCCATAGCGCAGCAAGCGGTCACAGCCTCGTCCATTGGAATGAGAGAAACGCTCTCAATGGTCGGCAAGCGCTCGTCCAGCACGCACCTAACCCAAGTCGTGCGGTTTTCACCCTGTCGCGTCAATGAGCCAGATGTGACTAGAAATTCTGGTGAAAAATTCAAGCCTTAGCTGAATCCTTCCGTTTGGCCTCAATAGAGTCAAGATAGGCCTTGTCAATCTGCCCAGAGACATATCGACCATCGAAGCAAGAGCAATCGAAGTTCGCGAGGCGTGTATCACCAGCACCCAGACACGCCTCGACCAAATCATCCAGTTTCTGATAGATCAACCAATCAGCGCCAATCGCCTCACACACACCCTCAGTCGTACGATTGTGGGCCACATATTCGTGCTTTGCAGGCATATCGATGCCGTACACATTGGGGTGCACCACAGGAGGCGCGGCAGAGGCGAAGTAGACCTTTTTGGCGCCGGCGTCACGAGCCATTTCTACGATGCGGCGGGAGGTGTTTCCACGGATTATGCTATCATCGACAATGAGGACATTTCGGCCCTCAAATTCGTGGTAAATCGTGTTGAGTTTCTTACGAACTGAGTCCTTTCTCAGCGCTTGTCCAGGCATGATGAACGTGCGTCCAATGTAGCGGTTCTTGACAAAACCCTCTCGATAAGCCACACCGAGCTCACTGGCCAATTCCAAAGCCGCTATTCTTCCACTGTCCGGTACAGGGATGACGCAATCAATCTCATGATCGGGGTACTCGAGAGCGATTCTTTCAGCAAGTTTTGCACCCATCGCTAATCGCGCGCCGTGAACCGAAACCCCGTCTAGGCGTGAGTCCGGACGGGCGAAATAGACGAACTCGAAGATGCAAGGCGTGTGTGCCGGGAATTCGGCGCAGATGCGGGACGTGCGTGTTCCATCCATTCGGACGACGATTGCTTCTCCGGGTGCGACGTCGCGATCGGTTTCGAATCCAAGTGCTTTCATCGCGACGGATTCAGATGCAACGAGAGTCTCGGTGAATCCGTCGACCTCGCAACTTCCTATGCAAAGTGGTCGAATGCCGTGTGGGTCGCGGAATGCGACCATTCCCCACCCGGTGATCATTGCTACTACCGAGTAGGATCCCTCGACGGTCGAGTTGATTGCGCTGATGGCGCGGAAGACATCTTCCTCGCCGAGAGCGTCGAGGCCTCCTCGGCGGCCGTTGATAGCGCGTTGAATCTCGGCCGCGAAGAGATTGAGCAGGGCTTCTGAGTCCGAACTTGTATTGATGCGGCGGTGATCACGCTCGAGGAGAGTATGGATTATGTGTTCGGGGTTAGTCAAATTACCATTGTGAGCTAGACTAACTCCGAATGGAGAGTTGGTGTAGAATGGTTGGGCTTCGGCCGCTGAGGATGAGCCAGCAGTTGGATATCTTGTGTGACCAAGTCCCATCGAGCCTTCGAGGGCCTTCAGGTGGCGAAGGCGGAAAACATCCCGGACGAGCCCATTAGCACGGCGGTGTGAAATGTTGTTATCATCACTGGTTACGATACCCGCTGCATCCTGCCCGCGATGCTGTAAAACAAGCAAGCCATCGTAGAGAGTTTTGCCAACCTGGGAGTCGGGATGCCCGACTAGACCGATGATACCGCACATCGGGAATCGTTCCTCGCTGACCAATTCGGGACTTAGCCATTTCCAGCATGGACTGACGCCGATTCAGGCGCAGCACTCACTTCTTCTGCTCGGCCATCGAGCGGTTGCGCTTGCTCCAGCGGAACTTGCGCCGGCGAGCGGTCTCGCCGTAGCCACAGGAGGAGCAAGCACGCTTCTGCTTGTGGTAGGAATGTCGGCCGCAGCGTCGGCAACGAATGTGCGTGGACTTCTGCTTCTTGCCCATGCTTGGAGTACCCTTGGACATGATAACCACCTCTTAGGACAGCGCGGCGACCGACCGGCGTGTTATGAGCGTTACCCACGCTGATGCCGCGTGCATGGGAGAGGAATGAGGGACTGAGGGTGCGAAATCAATTCTCGACCATGTCCATCAAGGGATCATCGGAAGGCTTCCAGAATGTGACTCTGAGCATCTGCAAAGTGACCAAAGCAAGAACAAGAGGTAGCCATAGAACGAGGACTCCAGCCTCAACGAAAATCACAAAGAAAATCCACTCTAAGATCTCCCCTAAGGAAGATACTCCATCCCCCATGTATGAGAAGGCGACCATCGGGCCAATAGATAGTATCAGAGAGACTGTAAGAGGGATGATTGGTCGATGATGAGGATTCCAAGTGACGATGAGATGTACAGCGAAGCAATAACAAATGAACATCATTCCTAACAGTATCATCATGAATATTGCTTCAGGAGAAGATAGCAAATCCACTGAGTCAAACATCACTCACCACCTCCAAGATTACGACGAATCATCTCGGTGACGAGTCGCCGCTCACGCTCATCTAGAGGGGTGATCGGTGGATCCTTTGGAGTCCGCCGCTCGGTGAAACGAATCACGTGGAAGAACAAGTAGACCGTCAACCCAATGCCGACCAAGGTCGCGACCATCATAGTGAGAACATCAAATCGCGTGTAGGCCTCGATGAACCAAGCGGACTGGGAAATCGACCACCAGGCCCCTCCGAGAATAATCCATCCGAGGACGATGAGAGACGTCTTCCGCCCGCTGTAAACTTCCGAGCCTTGGATAATTGCGTAACAACCGAGGAATGCTCCTGTAATCGAGATTAGAGTCCACTTCAATATGTACAAGAAGCTTTCACGGCCATCGTCATTACAGAAACTGAGATGCACACAGCGATGAAAATCAGGTTCGAAGTATAGCGGTTGCTCGGGCAGCAATAACAACATAACCAGCCCGAGCGCAGCAATAGGACTGGCGAATTTACTGCGCTTGAATGCGGGGCCCATCCTCCACATCGAAAAGGCCCCAATCAGCAGAGTGAAGCCCACAATAGCCTGATTCACCCAGAAGACCATGGGTCGTGGCAGTGGAGGAGACTCTTTGATTTGACTGCTCTCCCAGTACCCTGAATCGAGTCACTTAGCCCCTAGAGGGGGCTCGAGCCGGTTCGGCACAATCATATACGGGTCATAGGTGGGCGCGTCGTCGTAAGACGCTGAGGTGCTATGTCATGGTCAAGATGCCACGCAAAGTGATGCGCTATAGCCCATCGGCTGGTAAGCACACCGTCCACGCTGTCGAGCGGGTCAAGAAGCGCCGCGCTTCTGAGCTAAAGTGGGGTCAGCGACGATTCCGTAAGGTAACAGCTGGTTACCGCGGATTCCCACGTCCAAAGCCTTCCGGCGAGAAGCCGACGAAGCGCGTCAACCTCCTCTACCGCTGCTCTGAGACCGGAAAGGCTCACCAGCCGGCCGCGCAACGCGCGAAGAAGTTCGAGCTCATTGAGAAGTGATTGAGGGATTTTCATGGGTGAGGCGAATTTCCTACGAGTAAACTGCCGCGACTGCGGTCACGAAGCAATCATTTTCGAAAGGGCGTCAACCTCGATCTCCTGCTCGATCTGCGGAGCCACCTTGGCTCGCCCAGCAGGTGGAAAGGCCCAGCTTGTTGGAAGCACCATTGTCGACGTCCTCGAGTGAAGGGGACTGGAAGATAATGGCTAGCGCGGACGAACCTTGGCCAGATGAAGGCGAACTTCTCGTTTGCACTGTCAAGAACGTCCGCGAGAACGGCGCCTACCTCAACCTCGACGGTTACGGCTCTCGCGAAGGCTTCGTTTTCATCGGAGAGGTAGCCTCCGGTTGGGTCAAGAATATCCGAAACCATCTGCGAGTTGGCCAGCGCGTCGTCGCTAAGGTAATTGGAATCAAGAAGGACCGTGAACGCGTCGACCTATCGATCAAGAGTGTTTCAGAGGAACGACGCCGTGACACTTTGCAATCATGGAAGAATAATCTACGCGCTCATCAGATTATGGGTGTGGCCGCTGAGCGCGTCGGCTGGGATGCCGACAAGACCTTTGCAATTTCAGAGGAGATGACAGAAATCTTCGGCACTCTCTACGGGGCGCTTGAGGAGTGTGCTATCTCCGAAACCGCCCTCTCAGAGAATGGCTTCAGCGGCGAGTGGATGAGTACCATCATCGAACTCGCGATCGAGAACATCGTCCCACCATTTGTCGAAATCCGTGGTCAATTCAATATCGAAATTTGGGGAGCGGAGGGGGTCTATGCAATCCGCGATGCTCTGTTGGCAGCCGAGGCTGTTGCCGTGGGAGAAGAGGAGGCAACTTTGACTTGCCATTACGACGGAGCGCCGGAGTATCGAATCGATATCAAGGCGCCTGATTACGAGACCGCTGAGAGACTCTGGGTAAATGCTCAGAGCGCCGCAACAAAATCCATCGCTTCGGTCGAAGGTTCAATCGATATCGAACGTATGTGAAGCTGCGCTTCGGATGCTACAACTTCAAAGACCTCTGAAAGGGGCTCGGACTACTGAGGGAACGGGATGGCTCGGACGAGATTACAACGGTGCGCCGACTGCGGCGAGTATGGGCTCGGCGAGGAATGCAAGGACTGCGGTGGAAAGATGACTTCTGTCGCGCCGCTGAAATTCTCGCCACAAGACGCGCAAGGAGCGCGGCGCAGGCAGCGAGAGAATGCTGGAAGCGATGAGTGGATCGAAGAACTACCAACTCCTCGAAAGGAGGAGGACGAGTGAATCGCACACGTGTACATTGGATAATTGGAGATTCTTTGCCTGAACATGTGGCTCTGCTTGAAGCAGTTCCAGGCGTAGGTAATGTTGGCAAACTAGTGGTTGATGCTCTAGTTCGCAAGCATCCTTCGACTCTTGTCGCTCGCTTGATTCACCCTGATATGCCTCCACACTCGACTCTCGATGGGGATGGCTTACTGGTCCCGCCATCGATGCTTGTACATCGCGTGATGCTTCCTGATGGAAGGTATGTGGTGACAGTCGGCGGCGATTTACAGCCAATGACCGCCGGTGGTCAGCACGAGGTCGCCGATGCGATTCTTGGACTCGCAGCGGCGGCCTCGACCCCTCAATTGCTCGTTTTGGCTGGTTTGGCAGCTGATGTCGAGGACAAGGCTGTCCACGTCATCTGCGCCAATGCTGAGGTTCGGGGGAATCTCGAAGCCAACGACATACCCGTCAGTCGTGATCAACCAGAGGCTGGGATGATTGGTGTAGCGGGATTGCTTGTGGCTCTATCACCAATTCATGATGTGCCGACAGTGGCACTGGTCGCTGAGACCGTCGGTGCGTCGGCAGATGTGAGAGCTGCTGACCGCTTGGCAAAGTGGATGGAGCAAGCGCTTGGCATACCACTAGATCTTGACTTGGACACAACAGAAGAGACCGCTCGTAAATTACTGGCGAGTATCGAGGTCAGCGGTTCTATCGAGGAACATCTCGGCATGCCTGGTGAAGCCGATGACTTCTATGTCTGAGGTGCGCACGCAGGGGTCCTGAGGAAAGGTGTGGTCATGCGTGCATTGCTTGGTAGCGGCGGAATCGGTACCGATGAGAGACGAGCGATGTATCGCGAATTGATGGCTGAGAATTTTGCTGACTGTCAGCGCGTCGTCTTCGTTCCATACGCGGGCCATGACCACGAGGGTTACACTGCGCGGATGCGAGAATTTGCTGGAGATTCTGGATACGAACTCGTTGGTCTGCACGAGTTCGACGATCCCCTGACGGGAATCGAAGCCGCCGACGGCATCTATGTCGGCGGCGGAAACACCTGGTTACTCGTACGCGAGTTGCACGAGCGAGGTCTAATTGAACCAATTCGTGAGGCTGTACTAGAGCGAGGAGTTCCGTACGCGGGAGTTAGCGCGGGAGCGAATGTGGCCTGCCCGAACATGCAAACGACGAACGATATGGCAATCACGATGGTGCCTTCATTCGAGACATTCGGAATCGTGCCTTTCCAGATCAATCCACACTACCACCCAGGAGGAATTTGGTTCCGCGAAAAGGAAGATGGAGAGTTCCACAAGCACTTCGGTGAGAGCCGGGCAAAGCGGGTTAGTGAGTACCACAAAAGCCACGATTCGCCGGTGATTGGCCTCTACGAAGGATCCTTTCTAAGATGTCGTGATGGAGCCTTCGAACTACTTGGTAACAAAGCCGCAGTAATGCGAAAAGGAAAAGAAATCATAACCCATGATGCCGGAGTAATTCTCAACGATGAATTAACCACCGCTTGAGACGACAATCAATTCAATCTCGATATCATCGTTGATCGTAGAGGTATGAGGAACGATGGTTTCGCCGAGGACGGCGAGAACTGTCGAGGATGCAATGTCGAGACGAGACAGAACCTCTGAGATGGTAATCGGATCGTCACTCTCGACGATACTCGACTCACCCTCCGCATGAACTACCTCAATTCGCACAGGCTCTGTGCGGGCGAGTCAGACTTATGACCGAATCGCAGGTGGCCGGCTTGCTGCCGAGATCGCATAGCCCGGTATTGCGGTGGATTCGAAATCCACTGTCCCTTGGACTCGGGGGTTCAAATCCCTCTCTCGGCGCCATCTGAATCTCCACTAAAGGATGAATGTTAGAGGGAATTAGAATTCAGGTACATCCTCTGCATCTGCAATGATGACGACCTTCGTTCCCGGGCCGCACTTTACCTGAGGACGACCTCCCCACTCTCCCTTCTCGCCGTTGAGAACTGCGATTGTGTCGCCACGGTTGACTGCCGCGGCACTGAGCGGGATGAATTGCTTGAAGGCGACGATTTGTGCAGAGCCAGTGGCGTCGACCAGCGTCGCGGCCCAACGCGTGTTGCCGGCTCCGTCAGGGAAGGAGTCGATGGACCAAATCCTGCCGATTATGCTCACGCGCGTCTCGATATCGACGATAGCAGCAGATTCATCTTCACTCACTATCGTGACCTCCGATTCAGAGTCTAAACTCAGTTCTAATTCGCCACGCCAGAGACCTGCGAGTGCTTTTGCAACCTTTACTCGGGTGCCCTCTGCAATAGCGCGAGTAATCTTTGTTGGACCGCCGCTATATGCTGGTTTGACCTTGGCCCGGTCGTAGCCGTCCTGCAGTCTGAAGTAGATCTTGATGGTACCATCTTCGAGGAGTTCGGGTCCGGTGAGACCAATGACTTCGCCAATGGCATTGACACGGGGTTCAATCTCTGCGAATGGAGTAATCGGCCAAGCATGACCTAAGCGCTCGATACGTCGCTCTGTGGTTAGTTCGAGGTCGTGGCCACCCTTCGGACAGAAGCCACGAAAATCACAGCGCTTGCAGCGCGCTTGTGGGTCGGGATCGATTGGTGGATTTGCTGGAATTCCTCCCGCATCGAAGTGACGGTAGGGAGATGGTTCAGGCGGGCATTGGTCGATTGTTGGATTGCCCGCCCGCAGCAATCGATAGAGGTCGCCGAGCTCGCTCTCGTAGGCTTCCATCTCGGCAACAGTCGGCAATACAATCTGCTTGACTGTGCCAGTTCCAAGGTACCAAATAGCCAGTGAAGTCGCTTGTTCGGAGCGCCCGTGAGATTCCCACCAGAGCCAGGCATAGAGGCGCAGTTGTGAGATATAACTGTATGATCTGTCGCCCTTGCCGATGCTGGCTTTGATGTCTATAATATTGATTGAGCCATCCCAACGATATACCAAATCGTACTCTCCTTGGAACCATCCTTCTGGGATACAACTCGTTTGAGTGAACGACTTGGCATCTGGATCCACAAACCATGGCCGGGCGATTTCCCAAGCCTCAAGCCAAGTCACATCACCTTCTGTACGAGCGGCAGGATGAGGAGTCGTCCAGACCAGTGGGAATCCATCTGGAGCGGGCATCTCTTCGCGAGCCTCACCCGCCCGCCAAGCAGCGAGGCTCGGCCCACCATTCGCCTCGATACATCGTTCAACCTCATCGAGGTGCATCCTGATACCCTCGATGACCATCGCTCGACACTCTTCTACATCGATATCGTCGAGCGAACCAACGCGGTTCCGAGTCGCTTCCCAGTCCGCGACGGCAGCATCCCAACATCGATCGAAATGAACCTCGACGCGCGCAGTAGCCCATTCCATCAGCGCGTCGCGCGAGGTTGGCCAATCAGATTCAGGCCTAGCTGGCAGCCTCGAGCCCATCCAATTCCCTGTATCTTCCCAATCAGGAGCTCCCTCGGAGTTGAGTGGTGAGGTAAGCACATCGGTGGAGTCTGGGGCAATGAGCACTGGTGAGTCCCTAAGTACTCGGCAAACGCATTCCTCGCCCGCATTTCCACGAATGATATGCGGCGGCATCGGACCCTTCAACCGCTCTTCGTAACTGTAATACCACTGCCTTGGACAAGAACGCCAAACGCCCAACTGCGAGGCGGAAAGGCGACGATAGGGGTCGACCTCACTACCCTTGGCGTCGAAAGTCTGCACGGGCATACCCTGCGATATTCAATGAGAGTACTTGAAGGAGTCGAGAGGGGAGGTCTTCAGTTTCGCTAAACTCATTACTCTTCGTCGGATTCTCCAAGATAAACAACTGTCATTTCAAGTCGTTCGTGAGTCGGATGAACTTCAACCAGAGCGATCGGTGCATCGATGGCGTCTATCAGTTCTTCAGCCATCGAAAGCGGTAATTCGATGCGTCGGTTATCCTCATCATACAACATGAATCGGCGAGGCAATCCCGTCTCTTGGTTAATCTCTTCAATCCAATCCAACGCATCTTCAGGCTCACAATCGATTGCGCCGAAAACAAGAGTTCCGTCCTCGGTCAAAATCTCATGTGGCGCAATCGTATGCTCGCCCCGTCGCAAAAATCTGCGGCGCAATTGCCCACTATCCTTGTAGGTCGCAGTACAGAACTTCAGATGATACGGATAAGGCTCGCGGATTACGCCATCCTCTGGGTCAGGGGCGCCAATTTGTGCTGCCATGACACGGTCGCGCATACGCACGGCCAATTCAGCAGAACCAGCGGCACCAGCAGTAATCTCATCGGACAAATTGAATCCGCGAACCTCCATATTGTCATGGTTGCCAACGGTAATCTCCAACTCGTTGAGATTGAGGAATTGCACAGACATGCCGCGCAGCGTCTCAAGCAGCGTCATCAACTCGTGAGACTTGTCGGGCTCACACGGGATTTCAACGCCGGTAAGCATCCCCGATTCAACACAAGCAGCCATTGTATCGACATATTTATCAGACTTCAAATCCAAGAAATGGAAGCGGATCTCGTCCAAACCGGCTTCAGCAAATTCTGCAGCCCATTCGACCTTGAATGGAATACTCGTATACATGTGCAAGTGGAAACCCGAACCGAATTCCGCTTTCAAAATCCGACAAGCCTCCAGAACCCTATCTCGCGCCATCACAGGATCGCCTCCTGTAATGCCAGCACCAGTCGCATTCATGGCGCGCGCTTCTTCGATTACAGCATCCCAATCGCCAATTTCGACACGGCGTTCGTTGGCGTACATGAAGTCGATTTCGCGGCGGTTTTCAGAAAGGGGACAGTAGTCGCACATCCAGTGGCAGTGACCGGTGATGAAGAGCACAAGTTTCGAGCCCATTTGGCATTGGATACAGCCCTCCGTATCGTTGACATCAGCCGCCTCGGGAAGTTCAGGAATGCTCGGTAAACGCACAGAAAATGTCACGCAGCCACCTCTTTTGCAGTTTTGATAAGCCATTCGTGGAAGCCCACATCTTCGGATAATTCCGGATGGAAAGTCAAAGCCAAACGGTTCCCCTCACGCACACCCACAATCTCCTGTCCAAGCATGGCTACTGGCTCGGCGGGAAGGGAAAGGCTGGTGAAGCGGGGTGCTCGGATGAAGACCCCAGGGAATTGGCGCTTGAGCAGGGCAGATTCGAGAGCGCTTTGGAAGGAATCGGCCTGTCGGCCGAAGGCGTTTCGGTCGATTTCAGCGGTGATGATTGGCGTACCTCCGTCCAGAGGATCGCAGAGTAATATTGCACCCGCGCAAGTTCCGAGGACTGGGCGGGTTGGGTCAGCACGAAGCCATTCGAAGACCGCGGGGAGTAGTCCCGAAGCGGGGTCGTTGCCTGTTAGTCGCATCGTGGTGGATTCTCCGCCGGGAAACACGAGTGCGTGTGGTGCGGCTGCTTCGAGGTCGCTCGCCTTACGCAGCTCGTGAATTTCGATTTCGATATCGGCTGATTCTGCGGCGGCGCGCAGGGCTGCCATATGCACATGGCGCGCGCCTTGCAGCATGACCAAGCCTATGCGAAGCACGACCCGACGGCAGAAGCATCCGGCTTGAATCCAACCCATGTTCAGCAGAAGTGCTGAAAGACTCTCGCCCACGCCCAAAGGGCGTGAGTGAATCACGCATCCACAACTTCGGTGCCGGACCAGCGGTCCTACCTCTGTCAGTCGTCGAAGAGGTTCAAGCAGCCCTACCTAACCTCAACAACAGTGGCTTCGGACTGTGCGAAATCAGCCACCGAAGCGCAACTTTCCAAGCGATTGTCGACAGCGCCATGGAGCGAATCAGGCGGGTGCTGTCGGTACCAGAAGATTACACAATTCTATTCTTGCAGGGCGGAGCTTCAACACAATTCTACATGACCGCCCTGAACCTTATGCAACCGGGTGACAGAGCCGACTTCCTCGAAACCGGTGGCTGGTCAAAAAAGGCAGTCGGGGAGGCTAAGCGAGTCGGCGAAGTAAGTGTAATCTGGAGTGATTCTCAGAACGGTTTCCGCTCTGTTCCGAATGCAGGAGAATATGCAGTTAGTGAGGATTCAGCGTATGTCCATTACACTTCCAACAACACCTTGATGGGGACGCAGTATCACGAATTACCAGATAGTGGAGGAAAGCCAAGAGTGCTCGATGCTTCTTCAGATATCGCAGGAGTTCCTCTAGATGTTTCAGCCCACGATTTGATCTATGCTGGGGCTCAGAAAAACCTCGGTCCATCTGGGGTCACGTTGGTCATTCTCTCACCCTGGGCTCTGGCACGGGCACAGGAGAACTCCGATGCTGGTCGGCTACCGACCATGCTCGATTACACAGTTCATGCTTCGAAGGGGTCGCTGTTCAACACTCCCAACACCTTCGGAATCTTCGTTCTCGATTGCGTATTCAAATGGCTTGAAGAGAATGGCGGGCTGGATGGTTCGATTGCACGAAATCAGGCGAAGGCGGCATTATTGTATGGCGAGCTTGACCGGACTGATTTCTGGGCTCCTCATGCAGAAGTTGAGGCTCGCTCGGTGATGAATGTGACATGGCGTTGCTCAGATGAATCGCTTGAGTCTGTTTTCCTGACTGAGTCTGCTGCGGCTGGACTTGGTGGACTAAAGGGGCACCGCTCGGTTGGTGGGATTCGTGCGAGTCTGTACAATGGCTGCCCTATCGAGTCTGTCGAGGCGCTCGTGGCATTCATGCGTGAGTTTGCTGAGCGGCATTCCTGAGGGATCTGCTTGGATGCGAAAGCCACCATTGAATGCCTCGATTTCACTCTGCTAGATCATGGTGCGAGCGAAGAAGAATTGGCTGGTTTCGTGGCTCGGGCGAATTCGAGCCGCGTTGGAGCAGTATGCGTCTTCAGCGAGCATGCTACGTACGTTCGTGGGTTGCTTGATGATGAGATTCAGTTGGCAGTTGTTGCTGGTGGGTTTCCAGTCGGCAGCGTTGATACGGGTGAGATTCGCGCCGCTGTTGCGTTAGCCGTGGCCGCCGGTGTGGATGAGATCGATGTGGTGCTTGAGCCTCGCGAAGACGAAGATTTCCCGAGCGAGTCTGATTTGGCTCGGCTTGTCGCAATGCGCGAGGCTGCCGGTGAGTGTGTGCTGAAAGTCATACTCGAGACTCCTATGCTGGAAGAGCGACCCATGCGAGCGGCCGCTCGCATGGCTCTGGCAGCCGGTGCTGATTTTGTCAAAACATGTACCGGAAAACGTGGCGCATGTTCTGATGAAGCAGCAGCAATTCTCGCCTACGAAGTGATGAGACACGAGCGCGCGTTCGGAGAAAAACGGGGTGTGAAACTCTCAGGTGGCATCAGAACCGTCGAGGATGTTAGCCGCCTGACCAATCTTGTCCATCTCCAAGACCCTTCAATCATCGATGCCGGATCAAAGCGATTCAGAATTGGAGCAAGCTCCCTTCTCGATTCGCTTTGATAGAGTTCCACCCACTAAACAATTCTAGGTGGTGGGCTCGGCCAGAATTGAACTGGCGATCTTCGCCATGTGAAGGCGACGTCATAACCCCTAGACCACGAGCCCGGCAAGCGCCCGACCTGAGGGCTCGACTTAACCGTGATGACGCTTCATATCGACTTTCAACGACGCCCCTAGCCCCGCCGGAGTCAAAAACAGGATGAGGTTCAGCAGAGTGATGGTGGCGGGGCTCGACTTCGATGTTCTTCGGGAATCGGACACCTGGAAGGCATTCGGAGTCGGCGTTGTGCTATTCTGCATCATCGGCTACGCTTCACTCTCTCTCTTCGGTCTAACATCCTCTGTCTATGGCACCTCAGACGATGTCAACGAGGCACCGGATTGGTTGGCACCTTCGATGAATCGTGAGGGCATAGATGACTCAATTGCTGACGAAAATGGTGACATTCAGCTGAGCAGTCTGCGCGGCAGCGTAATCGTACTGGACTTCATGGCCATCGATTGCTCTAACTGCCATTATGTGCAGGAGCATATCGATCAGAATCTGGCAGAATGGGAGGCTCTAGACGGACCTTACCCTGTGGTTGCGATTTCTCTTGCTTCGTGGTATGGCTACGAATCATTTGACTCAATCAATTCGACCTTTGGCGACCCTGAATCGGACAGACACATGCCTTGGCCTATTGTCAATGGTGGAACCGATGTGATTCTGCTTGAGGAAGGAGAGCGTGGAGACTTGGTGGAATACTACTCCGCGCAAGCGATTCCACTAGCACTGGTTATCGATCACGAAGGATTCGTCGTTGCAAAGGAAAACACTGGAACTCCGCTCGATGGCTGGGCGGAATTCGACGGTGCCATCGAGGCGGCAAACGATGGTGAGGCGGAAGGGCTACGAATCGGTATTGCGAAGGCTGACCGCTCGGTGATGGGTGTATTCATCATCGGACTGTTCCTTGGAGTGCTGGTCTATTTCTCCCCGTGCGCTTTCCCAGTCCTACCCTCGTACATCACTTACTATCTCAGCCTCGGGATGCGCGAAGAAGAATTACGAGAGGCTGGGAAATTGAATGGTCGGATGCCTAGTTCATTTGAGATAGGGGGCTTCGCAGCCCTCGGGCAATTGACTTTCTTCGGACTTGTCGGATTCATCATCTTCGGACTCTCCGAATTCATCAATCTGAGCGGAGTGTTACACAAAGTTGCTATCGCCATAGCTTGGATTCTGGTTATTCTTGGAGGATTGATGTTGCTCGGATGGACGAGCCACCTACTCGCTGGCGTACAAAGGATTCTCGATAAGTATCAGACTCAGGAGACTGACGAGGTCTTCACCCCACGTCGAAACATGTACCTGTGGGGAATTGGTTACTCGGCGGCATCGGTCGACTGCACTGCAGCCGCCGTCTTCCCATTCGTCGCCTGGCTCACCGTTGTTGGAAAAGGCGCGTTCATCTCAGGCCTCGGCGGCCTGATGCTATCTGTCACTCTGCTGATGATCATAGTCACTGGACTCGTTGGAATGGGCCGACAAGCGATGATCGGATTCCTTCGCCGGTCGACTGGCATCGTCAAAGCGACCGGTTCCTGGATGATGATGTTCGCAGGAATTGGTCTACTCATCTACCTGACTCAGCCAGAAGTAGTAGTCAACCTCGTTGGCTAAACAAAATCAAGCCCAGCGAGACAAAATAGAGGCTACGCTAAACGCGCGTAAGCCCGAGTAAATCCGATGTGAAAGTGAAGACGAGTTTCACTCGACTTTCTTCACGTTGATCGCGTTAGGTCCCTTTGGGCCCTCGCCAACCTCGAACTCGACGGTGTCACCTTCTTCGATGCGACCCTCGACCTGAGACTTGTGGACGAAAAGGTCGTCCCCACCTTCTTGTTCTATGAATCCAAAGCCTTTCGTGAAATTGAACCACTTGACCGTTCCTTGTGCCATGGCCCGACCGCGACGCCACTACTACTTGAGGTTGCACTTTCTCAAATGTGCTTAGATGGTCACTTCAGAAGCATTCCTGCGAGTGTCGATATTGCGGAGAATCTCCTCCACAACTACCGAATAGACGCAAAGTCGTCGCTAAGATTCGGACCATTTGTCGAGGAAAAATGTATCCGAGGTCTCTTGCACGCTTTCCCACAAATGTGTTTTCATTTTTTGAATATAGTATACTTCAAGGACCATATACCCAATGCCACTCGACGAGGCGTATGGAACCTCTGATTGCGCTAGTCCTATTGGTCTCGGTATTGGTTTGTGCATACCTAGCTTGGAACATAGGTGCAAACGATGTTGCAAATGCAATGGGGACTTCTGTCGGTTCTCGTGCCCTGACTCTTAAGCAAGCAGTAATTGTAGCAGCTGTCTTCGAATTCATAGGTGCTTTCTTTGCTGGAGATGCGGTTACAGATACGGTTCGCAAGGGAATCCTTGTTGTTGATTTTGAAAATCAGGCTCTCATTGATGCAATTTCTAATGATTTGATGTATGGATTCATTGCAGCTATGATGGCTGCAGCAGTGTGGCTCACTATAGCCACACGATATGGATTACCGGTTTCAACCACTCACAGCATCATTGGTGGAATCGTTGGTGTGGGTTTAGTCATGGAAGTCCAACACGGAACCTCTCTGATCGATTGGGATGTAATTGAGAAGGTCGTCATGTCTTGGGTCGCAAGTCCAGTAATGGGAGGATTATTTGCATTCTTCACCTTCTGGGTCATCCGAGAGACTATTCTTGAGACTTCTGATCCGGAGAAAAGAGCACGCTGGATGGCACCCATTCTAGCTATTCCGACGTTCTTTGTTCTCTGTCTAGCACTGCAATTCAAAGCTCTGAAAGGATTCTTCGCAAAGGCCCAGGAGAATAACTGGATCGAGAACAAGTACGACTGGTTGCCAGTCAAGGAAGATGGTTCTTGGAACCCTATGATGGAAAATGCATGGTTCCCAATCAACAGCCTCATCCTAGCGGGAATAGTTTCTATCATCGCTGCAATGGTTCTGGCCTACATCCTGAGGAACTATGATTTCAAGGGCGAAGATGAGGGTTTCCATGGTGTCGAGAGGATATTTGTCTGGTTGCAAGTCATCGCCGCTGCCTACGTCGCCTTCGCTCACGGGGCCAATGACCGATCAAATGCCATAGGCCCGATGGCCGCTGTTTACCAAGTACTGGATGATGGTGGACTTGCGGAGATTGCACCTGTGCCTACATGGCTAGTGCTTCTGGGAAGCATTGGGATAGCCGTCGGTGTAGTCACTTGGGGATGGAGAGTTATGGAAACCATCGGAAGTAAAATCACGGACATCACACCAACTCGTGGATTCGCCGCTACATTCGGTGCTGCAACTACTGTCCTAATCTTCTCGATGCCTTTCCTCGCAGTTCCAGTGTCCACCACCCACACTCTCGTGGGGGCAGTTGTGGGTGTTGGCCTAGCAGGAGGTGCCAAAGCCGTTGATTTCAGAGTCTTTGGAAAAATTATTGCCTCATGGTTGGCAAGCCTTCCCGCAGCAGGATTTGGTTCGATAGTAATCTACGTTGCAGTCAGCTCAGACCCCATTAAACTGCTAATCGTAATTCCTATGGCCTTCGCGGCCATCATCTACTCCATTTGGGCCACTAAGGACGGCGAAGTGTTTGTCGATGACGCCTTAGCCGATGCAGGCAGTAATTCAGAGAAGGGAGCTCCAACCTACTTCGAACTGTTCCATACACACGCCGAGGCCGTCGAGGATACAGTCAACCACATGCTAGAAGCGGTGAACACCGCTGCAGACGGAAATGACCCGAGTGAAGCCATCCAGGCAACTATTGCAGCGGAGTTGAGGGCTGACAATGTGAAGAACGACCTGAGGAGGAGGGTTGGTGCGGGCACCTGGAACTTACTGATGCGATCCGATGACTTCTACCATATGCTAGCACGCCAAGATCGAATTGCTGACTATGCCCAAAACGTCGCCGAGCAATTATCCTTCAGGCCTCTCTACGACAACGCGGAGGCAAAATCACTGCTCAAGGAAATGGCACAAGCTGTCGCCAAGACCGCAGCCACCTACGAGGACACAGTTGCAGCACTGCGCGACTTGACCCTCTCTGGATACACCAAAGCCGGACGAGAGAAACTAGGGGCATTGATTGACGATGTCAATATGGCCGAACATGAGAGTGACATGGTAGAGAGTCGAGCCGCTGGATTCGTATTCAGAATCGGTGAGGACGATCCTTTGGCTGCAGTACATATGTATCGAGTTCTGCAGCGCTTGGATGATGTATCAAACGCCTGTGAGACAGCGGCAAACGCATTCCTACCTATTGTATACAACTGATTAGAGCCAATCAGCACTCTCAGCAATACTACTAGGAGAGTGGCGATCTGCAAGACCTAATGCATACTCAAACAGTTTCCAAGCCAAGACAGCGGTTAGAAAACCAGTAAAGAGATCGAACAGATAGTGTTGCTTGGTTGTTAGTATACTGATACACAATAATGCATATTCAATCCACAGTACGGCAAGAAATACCTTGGCTAGAGAATTTTCGGAATACTCTCTTCGAACCCAATAAGTCATCATTCTAGCGAGTAAATAAGAATGGACGATGTGTAAACTCGGCCACGCATTCCAGGGATTATCTGAAGTATGAATGAAACTGAAAAGTGCCTCTTCGAAGGCATTTGGAGGATTGTTAATCCAGTGTGTGTCGAGTTGATCCCTGAGGTCTATCTCGGCGGGAAGTACCATGAAGAAAAAGACACAGAAAAGTGTGATCAGTATCAAGCCCTGCATAGCGATAATTAGTTCTGCCCTACCTCTGTCATTTTTTGGAGTAAGAATTAGTGTAGCAGGATAAAATAAATACAACGCAGTATAGGGTATTATCATCCAATTAATTACGGGAATTTGCCTGTCGAAGGCAATCTCAGGATCCCACACAGTATCGAGAAAAATAGCAGCAATATTATTCGATGCAAAGTAAGGAACAGCTACGAAAAACATGCCGACAAGAAACATCTCAAAAGGGAACCAATGACCATTCATCATTTCTCTTCGGGACCAACTGTGGCGCCAGATTTTCCATGGCATGAGCAACGAATGTAGCCTTGTTGGATGGGGTTGACCAACAAGAGGATGCTCGGAACTCATAGATGTCCGGAGGAGATTTACCCCTTGAATCAGTCGATGTAGGAAAATTCACAATCTGCTAAAAGTGAATGAGTAAAAGTGCACGAAAGAGGTCATCCAAGCAAATTTTCACATTCGGCGCAGTTCTTCCACTCGATTTTCACCTCTGCGCCGCACTCCGGGCAAAGTCCAGGAATGAACACTTTCGCCCCGATATTGCAGGCATTTTCAGCCGGTATATTGGTCGGGTTCTCGGGC
This sequence comes from Candidatus Thalassarchaeaceae archaeon, assembly GCA_029250665.1. Lineage (GTDB taxonomy): Archaea > Thermoplasmatota > Poseidoniia > Poseidoniales > Thalassarchaeaceae > MGIIb-O1. The sequence goes on from JAQXEV010000047.1 coordinate 18,454, forward strand.
TCGTCCATCAATCAGGACTCATCGGGCAGGGCGTATGAACCCACCACAGTCACGATTGCTGAGCCCATAACCGCCGCAAGGAAGACATTGAGGTTCGCTAGACCGAATTCGTTTGTAGGCGAGAAAACATACCCTATTCCTGTTCCAAGATCTCCTGTGAATGTGCCGTATGCGACTACCGATAGCAACCCGCAGACTGCACCCATTAGTGCACCTCTTGCCGACACCTCACCCCACAGCGAGAGAAGGACTGGCATGACCGTGGCTGCAGCTAGTAAGTCGGCGAAGAGGAATATCTGAAACACACCGAGTGTATCGAAGGTGAACAATCCAATGA
>JAQXEV010000094.1 GCA_029250665.1 Candidatus Thalassarchaeaceae archaeon
GTGACCTCGGGTAATGGGATGGGCGCGGCGACTCCTGAAGTGGGAGCCGGATTATACTTCGATGAGGCCAATGATGTGATGAGTGGTGGTAAGAATGTCTCATGCTTCACTTGCATCTCGTCCGGCGACCAGCACGGTATAGTCGCGCGCGATAGTATCGATTTGCAATTGTTATCTGTCGAGGTCCACGATCCGCTCAGCGGACCTGGACTCGACATTGACAATAGTGGATTACCGCGAGATGGGGAGATTCTCATTGACGATATGAGAATTGACCTCAATAGCAGCGGTTACGCAATTGAACTCGAAGATGTCAACGCGGTGATTGGAGGACTCGACCTCTCTGGAAACAATGGAGGTGTCTACTGGCGCGCTGGAGATGATTACACCTCAAGCCTCTCATCAAGCACGATTTCCGGAATTGGAGGAACTTGCTTCGACCTCGTCGATCACACCGAATTAATTGTCAACAACCTCGGTCTTGCTTGCTCGACAGGTTCGCGACCGAGCATCGAATCCAGCTTCGTCAATCTCACAAATTCAGGCTTCATATCAGGCAGTGCGCACGAGACTACGTTCCATCTTGAAGCCTCGAGCCATGTACGGTGGATTTCGTCTGGCTCGATTTCCGACCCTTCGTTTGGGACGTCAGATAGCATACTAGACATCATGTGGTTCATCGAGGCTCACGCGGTCAATCAGTTGGTGCGACACATCCCCTTAGCGGAGGTGAATATCTCATTCGAATCTTGGGAGTCTGAGGAATCAACAAGCCTTCCGTATCGTGGTTTTGAGACACTCGGTCCCTTCGTAGGGGCACGTTGGGTACCCTCGCAAGGTTGGTCTCCGGACAATATCGCCTACGTTGGTTGTGATTATGATGGAATTCACAATGACACGGCGGCTGTGACTCTCGATGCCGACCTAGTTGTCTATTGTCGACTTGATTTGTCTAACCAGCCGCCGTTCATCATTTGGATGACGCCTGAGGATGAGGCGGAGTACCCCAGTGGGTCTTCAGTGATTTTAGATGCGGCCGCTTCTTGGGATTTGGATGACGACCCGCTGACCTTCACTTGGACCAGCAGTCTTGATGGAGACTTGCACGCCTCATGTTTTGGAACACTTCCCGCAGGAGATAACGGCTCATACTTCGTGACAAATAATCCACCTGAGACTGCCGATGGCTGCCTCTCGGATGGTGAGCAAGAGATAACCCTCGAGGTCTGCGACAATGAGAATCACTGTGTAAGCGAGACGCGTACAATTGAGTTGTTCAATCGGCCACCTTCCCTCTCGGTTTCGACTTCACCTGGAATCTCATCTTGGGGAATCATGCACCTCGGTCGAACTGCCAACGCGACAATTTCACTAGATGGTAGCAGCGATCCGGAGAATGATCCGCTGACTTGCTGGGTCGAGACGAATTATGGTTTCTCGACACCAACCGATGAGGGATGTCCGATGTTATTCGACCTCGCTTTCCCCGGCGCACCGACACAATTCACGCTGACAATTCATCTCTCGGATGGAAATAATCCCGATGTGACTTGGAGCTTCGATGTGAGGTTGTTTAACGAGGTCCCGCCAGCAGAATTCGATGTACTGAGGGCCGGCGAGACCTCAGCTCATCTAGTTCATCTCGACGGCTCGATGGTCAGTGACCCAGAGGGTGACGAGGTCAGATTCGAGTTTTGGAGCGACCTAGATGGATTACTAGCCGAAGGCACGACGCCAGAATTTGCAATCGAATGGCAAGGCTGGCTCACAAAGGGAATCCACACCATTACGATGTACACCAGCGATGACCGCTCTGCTCACAGCAATACCTGGAATTCCGCTTCCACTCAGGTCAGCGTCAACAACTCAGCGCCGGCCGCTGTCATAGCCCAACCCGCTGACCAAACACTCACCGATTCAGGTGAACTCATTCGCTTCGATTCAACAGGCTCGGGTGATTGGGACCTTGCCTGTGGCGACTTACCTGACAATGGCTCGGGCTTTGTCTGTAGTCCGACAGCGGCATCGAGCAACGACCTCGTCAGTGTCGTTTGGACATCTGACAGATTGCTCGAGCCGATCGGCAGCGGTTGGATCCTTGATGCTCGGCTGCCGAAAGGATACCACACAGTCACACTCACTGTCGATGATGGTTCGGGAGATGCTGACATCACATCCATCGTCGTCAGAGTCGAGGAATCAGCACCAATCCTCATCCTCGACTCACCGATACCAGACGCCGAAGTCTACTCGAATGGACCGGTTCTCTTCGACTTCCGCCGGTCCTTCGACCCCGACGGTGACGACTTCACCGTCACCGTAACATCCAATCTGCTTCTCGAACCAATCCTCGAAGACAAGACCACTGAGTATTGGTACAACGATTACCTACCTGCTGGGGAGCACGAATTAACCTTCGAACTCAGAGACTCAACCGACCGAGTAAGAACTCACACCCAGACACTCATGGTGATGGAAACCGGACCAGTCGCAGTAATCGATGGATTGCTCGACGGTCAATACATATCTCCGGGAACAACCCTAACACTCGATGGCTCGCAATCCTACGATTATGACGAAGATATCGTGCTCTACCAATGGACTACCAGTGATGGTACGATGCTCGGCGACCGCGACATCATCGAGGTCACCTTCAATCCCGGTCCAATCCGCGTCGATTTGCTGGTCAAGGATTCTCGAGGAATCACCTCTACCACCTCGGTCAACCTGACGATTGGATCCTCGTCGCCGAGCCTCTCCAATATGCAAATCGATCCCATGGAAATCGACTTGGATAAATCGACCCAAGTTACAATTACGGTGAGGCTGGAAGATCCCGACGGAACCACCCAAGTTGTGCTTGGTGTGATGAAGGAGGGTGGCGATGAACTCACTCTGACCTTCCAAGACGACGGTATGCGCGGAGACGAAATTGCTGACGATGGAATCTGGACCTACGTTGGCACATGGCGTATCGAGGACGCTGGATGGGTCAAGGTCGAGGTTTGGGCGATAGATGGCGAATTCACTAGCCCAGCACTCGTTGAAGTTCTAACAGTTGAAGAGCCCCAGTCGACCAATCTCCTGACTTGGTTGATGGGAAGTGGACTACCATATTTCATCGGCGTTTTGGTTATCTTAATCCTCGCTGGTATGGCTTATCAGAAGCAGCGCAGTGAGGCGATTCAACGCGATCTTGACATGATTGAATCGTGGTCAACCTTCAATCCAAGAGAACTCGATGACGAGTTTGATGAGGACTGATTCACGGCTGTTGTCGGCGAATAATCACTCGGGTCCCCATTGCGTGACTTGACGGGTCAAGCCGAGGCGATGAGTGAAGAGGAAGCGCAGGTTGAGTAGACCATCGCCCCAGGTGTTGATTTCGGCCTCGCCGACGCGAGGCCGGTAAGGAACGCTGACCTCTGCAGTCTTCTTCTTGCCGAGATAGCGGCGAGCGCGTATCTTGAATTCCTGAGAAAGGGGCATGCCATCGTGCTTAGGGCGAACTCGCTCGTCCTCGAAAATAGACTTACGGAATACCCACATTCCACTCTGAGAATCGTGTACACCGTACCAGTAGAGCAGCGTTGCAGTGGTCGAGAGGACCCAGTTCCCGAAGCCGTGTAGGCCGGGCATTGCACCTTCCTCAGCGCGGCGTAGACGGTCGCAGGTAATCCACTGAAGATCCTCTTCGATGAGTTTCTTGACTAGCGCAGGAACCTCTTCTCCGGGGTAAGTGCAGTCAGCGTCCATGGTGATGATAATCTGGCCGGGGGCCATTGCGAATCCAGTCTTGTAGGCACGACCGTAGCCCTTGCGAGGCTCCAGATACACAGTCGCTCCCTCTTGTTCGGCCAACTCGCGCGTACGGTCGGTCGAGTTCCCATCAATGATGAGGAAGTCCAACTTTTCGCACCAGCCATCGTTCGGGACCGAGCGGATGGTATCGACGATGGCAGCCTCCTCGTTTCGAGTCGGGATGACTACAGTGACGTGAACAGGTAGCGTTTCTGACATCTGAATCGAGTCCGGCGACCTGACGGACCGCTATGAATGATGCTGGCGCTCGGACTCGGACGATTCGTGCCACTTCGAATGGTAGATTGGTGATGAAGTGGCACTACCCAAGACGGATTGTACGCGACGCGAAGCCCATTCGATTGAAATGAGCGTCCGGAGAGCGCGGCTCGGTTGGAATGGGTCTGCACATCGCTATGCTGTCTGCCGAGTACCCTCCTAGGTGGGGGGGAATGGGCTCGACCGTATTCCATCTCTCTGCCGCTTTGGTCGAGCTTGGTCACCGCATTACCGTCATCACTCGCAAAGGCGGTGGTCAGCCTCCAGTACAAGCCGGAGTCTCGGTGCGAGAGGTCAATTGGCTGTACGCACCGATGGCTTTCACCAAATCCTACGGTAAGCACGCGCTTGCCGACCTCAAGACATTACACTCGAACGACGCGGTCGATATCGTCCATCTTCACTGTCCCATGATTTCGTGGACATCGGCGCAGTTCGTCGATTGCCGCGAAAACATTGCTCCAATTGTCTCCTCCCTCCACGGCTCCTGGTTGGGCGAGCGAGATGGTTTGAGAACCGCCGCGGCCCAGAAGGAATCTGCTGTTTGGGCAAATCCGAATGATCTGGCAATTCTTCTCAGCGCCGGTCATTATGCCAAATTTGAGAGGGCAGCGCTGGCGGGTTCGGACATCTGTGTCGCCAATTCCGAGGCCACAAAGTCAGACTTTCTCGATCGTTACTCACCCTCATCAGATTGGAATTGCGAAGTCATCCACTGGGGAGTCGACACCGAGATGTTCTATCCGTCTGACGAAGCACGTGAATCCGAAACACGACTCTTACTCGCTGTCGGGCGACTCGCCGCACGCAAGGGATACGGCTCTCTGCTGCGCGCCTTCGCTGAGGTCAAGAAGCGGCGACCGAACACAGAATTACTCATCGTTGGTCGAGGTGACCTGCGCCGCAGACTGGAAAAACAGGCTAAGAAACTCGGTATCTCTGAGTCGGTTCGTATAGACTCCGGGATGCCATTCGACGAACTCGCAGCAGAATTTCGACGAGCCGACCTCGTCGTCTATCCCTCTTACTATGAAGGTCAAGGCCTCATCCCACTCGAAGCGATGGCCTCAGGAACTCCCGTCGCAACAGTAGACCACGGCCCACTCCCAGAAATGGTCGACGATTCGGTGGGTACTCTCTTCACAATGGCTAACACCGACTCGATGTCAAGCGCTATCCTCACTCTACTCGCTGAC
>JAQXEV010000099.1 GCA_029250665.1 Candidatus Thalassarchaeaceae archaeon
GTGGTCGTGGTCAGTGAGGAGACCAGCGTGACTAGTGGCACGGCTGTTCAGGAGAAGCTCATTTCCGCAGCACGCGTATTTTCGAATCTTCTGAAGCCAACTTATGGTCCACGGGGCCTCGATAAGATGCTCTACAAAACCAATGGTACGACTGCGGTGACCAACGATGGAGCCAAAATCGTAGCCGAGTTGATGGTCAAACACCCCGCTGCGAAGATGATGGTGGCAATGGGCAATACCCAGGAAGAGGCATGTGGAGACGGTGTCACAACGACGATGATGCTCTGCGGTGCCCTACTCGAAGAAGCCAACAATTTACTCGCCAAAGGACTTCACCCACTTACCCTCGTTGATGGCTATCGTACGGCGATGGCGGTCGCTTACAAACAGATGGACAGCGACGCTGTTGATGTCGATGAGGAGCGTCTTTTGGGCGTCGCTGAGACCGCCTTGACAGGTAAGGGAGCAGAGGCTGCAATCGATATTTTCGCACCGATGGTGCGCGACGCTTTGACTGCGGTTGAAGGAAGTGTCGACAAACCCGGAGCCGAACATGTAGCGATGTTCACGATTGGCTCGGGAGGACTTCGTGATAGTCATTTGATTCGTGGTGTTGCTATTCGCCGCCGAGTTCTGATGGATTCCCTGCCGAATGATTTGGTGAATGCTCAGACAGTTGTTATCGGCGGCGATGTCAAGATCCGCAAGATGACTCGCAACGCTGAGATTCAGATTACCTCAGCAGAACAGCTCGATGGATTCGTCGAGGCCGAGAGCGAGCGGAAGAGTGAGCTGGCAAAGGCGTTGATTGACTCTGGAGCGAATTTGATTCTTGTTGGTGGCGAGATTGACCGCGACATTCTGCATGACTTGGCGGATGCGAATATTCTCGCCGTTCCCGAACTCGATGAGTCCGAGTTGGAAAATGCTGCTGCCGCGACTGGAGCAATAGTCATCGATTCAGTGTTGGATATCGAAGCGAGCGACCTCGGTGTAGCTGGTAGCGTTCGTTGGGAGCGCCGACAGGCGACCGATCAAGTCGAGGATATCATCACCATCGATGATTGCAACAATCCAGGCGCCGTCACATTGGCAATCGGTGGTGCTGGGGAGACCGCTACTGAGGAGATTATACGAGGTCTTCACGATGCATTACGGGCGACCAGCCTTGCTCTCGAAAACGGGCAATTGCTGGCCGGCGGAGGTGCATCGCACGCCCGAATCGCTCATGCTGTTCGCAAGGCCAGTGAGAATGAGTCTGGGCGCGCACGGCTGGCGATGGATGCCTTCGCGCGCGCACTGGAAACAATCACCGCCACACTCGCTGACAATGCTGGCAAAGACTCGCTTGACGCCGTTCTGGAAATGCGCGCTGCTGCTCGAGAGGATGGCCCGGCAATCGGAATCAAGGCGGATGGCGAAGTTGGAGAGGTTCCTGGTGTGTGGCATCCTCGATCGGTTATCGAGGAAGGGCTAGAGTCCTCGGTCGAGACGGCGATGAGTATGCTTCGAATAGATCAGGTCATCAGCGCGCGTGGCGACTGAAATCGGCCTCCACGAACACTTCAAACCGGACGCGGCTACGCCGTTGCATGACAGCGCCCCGCGCTCTGCTCAGCGTCTTCCACAAGGACGGGATTGTCGAACTTGGAAAGTCCCTCAATTCCCTTGGCTGGGAACTACTCTCGACGGGTGGAACCTCACGTGCTTTGCGTGAGGCAGGCTTGCCGGTCACCGATGTCAGTGATGCTACTGGGCATCCGGAATGTTTCGACGGACGAGTCATAACTCTGCATCCAGCAGTACACGGCGGAATCCTAGTCCGTCGCGACCGTGCCGACGACATGGAGATGCTCGAAGAGCTGGGGTATCGTACCGTCGACTTGGTTTGTGTCAATCTGTATCCGTTTGAGGCTGTGGCTGCGAAGGACCCGCCGGCTCCAGATGCTGAATTGATTGAGATGATTGACATTGGCGGGCCAACGATGATCCGTTCAGCGGCGAAGAATCACGAGGATTGCTTGGTGCTAACTTCGCCAGAGCAATATGACTCAGTGTTGGAGGCATTGGAGGCTTCCAATGGTGACCCATCAGGAGTCAGCCTAGAGGCTCGCAAACAATTAGCATTGGAAGCCTTCCAAACGACTGCCGCTTACGATGCGGCAGTTAGTGGTGAGTTGGACGAGCGCTTCAACTCTCCAGACGTTCCAAGCCGCATCCACGTTGCCAGCGAGGCCGGCACAGAACTGCGATACGGAGAGAACCCTCACCAGCCGGCTGCGTTCTATCCAGGCACTAGTGCTACGGGTCCAATTGGCTTGGCCGCAGCCGTGCAGCACGGCGGTAAGGCACTCTCCTTCAACAATTATCTCGACCTTGATGGTGCGCTTCGAATTGCACGCGGATTACTCCGCGACATCGACGAAGCGCGCTCCCAAGGATGCGTCGTCATCAAGCACACAAATCCCTGCGGGTCGGCAATTGACGCAACGCAAGTAGGTGCTTGGCAGAACGCTCTTGCAAGCGACCCTGAATCTGCATTCGGCTGTGTAATCGCTTTCACGAGCGTTGTCGAGAAGGCGACCGCCGAAGCAATCGGCGGTCATTTCCTCGAGTGCATTATCGCTCCCGGTTACGAAGACGATGCACTCGCAATCCTTTCCGAAAAGAAGAATCGAAGGATGCTCACTCTCGAGAATTTCACCCCACGCGAAGACGAGGTGAGAATCCGCCAACTCGATGGAGGCTGGGTTGCCCAAGTCCAAGGCCCTCCATCTGTAGATTGGTCAGCAGTACGTTGCGTCACCAAGGCACCAGCCAATGACGACCTTGTAGCACTCGCACGGTTTGGCTCAACTGTTCTTTCCGAAGTCAAGTCGAATTCGATTGTCTTGGTTGCTCAGACAGATACCGGATTCGCAACAGTGGGCGTTGGTCCCGGGCAGACGAGTAGAGTAGAGGCAGTACGAATTGCAGCTCGCAGAGCAGGAGAGAGAGCCAAGGGTTCGATGATGGTATCAGACGCCTTCTTCCCATTCCGTGATGGTATCGACACCGCTCATGAGATTGGTGTGACGACAGTTGTTCAGCCTGGAGGCTCAATGCGAGATCAGGAATCGATCGATGCTGCTGATGAGCATGGAATGGCGATGATATTCACAGGTCAGAGGCTCTTCCTTCACTGACCACGAGCAGGGACTTTCACCCAAAGCCACCAAACACCGACCAACCAAGCGATAGCAATCGTAGCCTGCCCATATCCTGGATCTCCGGCTATTGTTGTAATGTAAATCGAGACCGCAGACATTACTGTAATGAATCCAATAATCCCAGTCTTTGCGTGGCGGGGAAGCGTCTTGCCATTAGCGTAGTAATCGAAGACTTTGTCGCCAACAATACCGTTTGTCAAAGTCCACCTGAAGAACCGCTCATCCGAGAGAGAAAACAGGTACGCAGCAGGTACCATCCAAGACACCGTCGGCCATCCTGGGACGAAGATTCCAATAAACGAGAAACCGACGAATAGAGAGCCTATTGCAACATACAATCGTCGTCGCATCGGAGTGGTTTTTTTGGAGTATTTCGCTACCACCTCGTCAACTGACTCGAGGCGCTCCATGTTCCTCTCGCGCCGCCTTACGGACATAAAGTGAGAGGCGAACGGGTTGCGCCCCAATTATCAAGCGGATGATTATCGACGCACGGGCATGGCTGAGGGTTACGTGCTGCCGCGCATCGCCTCTCCCGAAGACCCGCTTCGATTGGCTGTGCTAATATCGGGAGGGGGGTCTGGTTTGGCTGCTCTTCTTCAGTATCAGGAGTTGGGGGGGCGATCCCATCAGACCGTTCTTGTGATTGCAGATTCAGAGG
>JAQXEV010000103.1 GCA_029250665.1 Candidatus Thalassarchaeaceae archaeon
ATCAGCAGTTAGAGCAACATCCCTTGCCCACTTCGGGCTTGCTGCCTTCCCATATGGTTGCCATTCCGGGAAATACAACCTTAGCACGGACTTTGACAAAGCCAACTTCTTCCATCATTCGGACATAATCACGAGTAGTTCCGAAGGTGACGTAGGTCTTGGTTAACCACTTCCATGGATGGTCCTTGACTCCACAAATAATTCGCGCGTAAGCACCGACCCAAACCCGCATCCAAAGCGAGCCAAAGAATCCGTGAATCTGATTCATCTTTGCGGGATCAACAATTACCACTTTCGTCCCAGGCTTCAATACTCGCAGAACCTCTCCTAAACCGGCTCGCTTGTCATACCAGTCTCTGAATGAGAATAGGGAACAGGCTCCATCGAAGCTATTGTCTTGGAAAGGTAATTCCTCAGCCTTTCCTAGCACGAATTCTACTTCAGAATCGCCTCTTGCCTCTCTCTTTGTATTGACTCGAGGTCGAGCCGCCTCAAGCATCAATTCGCTAGGGTCGAGACAAACCAAATCGCCGCCAACAACATCCTCAGCAAAACTGCCAGGTCCACACCCAACCTCGAGCACGCGCCCGGTTACCGCATCACCCTCATTGGGCAAACGCTGGCGAACCATGCGCCGCCACTTGTCGACTTGACCTAGGGTGGCGAAGCGATTGATCCGGTCATAGACCGGAATCGTTGCTTCGAGGTTCTTCATCAACTCATCCCACTCGTCTGAGTCGATGGTTTCGTGGTCCACGGAAGCGCTCTGTTGAGGTCCTATATTTGGTTGGTTTGGGGGCAGGGTCCGCCAGATGGCCGCAACCCTATTTCTTAGGCAACTTAGGTTATCATGATATACCCATCTTCGGTCGCCCGCCTCACCGAAGGTGAATCATATGGGTCACGCTGATGTTCTCCGTACCATAAGGGAAGCAGAAGACGCCGCTGCTGCGGCGATTTCGAAGGCTGAATCAGACGCAACGAGCATCGTGCAGAAGGCACGACTCAAAGCCGCTGAGTCGCTTCAATCGAGCCGTAGCGAATCCGATGCTGAGGCTCAGAAAATCGTAACCGATGCTCGCGCCGCTGCTGAGAAGGAAGCCGGTAAGGTCGCATCCAATGGGGACGCAGCGATCGATGAGATTCACACCAGCGGTGAGAAGAACCGCGCGAAGGCAGTGAGCACAGTGCTCGATGCATTCCGCGCTTGAATCTACACGCTGATTTTGGAGGTTGCTAACATGTCACAGGTTCACACCCGACAAATGGGTCGTCTAACCGCTGCGGGTGTGAAGGGCGATCTCGATGATGCCCTTGCAATCCTTGCTCGTCTCAAGGCCTTGCATTTCATCGATTACGATGGATCCGAAGATGGGCTTTCTCTTGGTACTCCTGCTGGCAAGGCTGACGATATCAGCCGCGTGCTGAACAAGGTTCGTGCAGCGTCTGCACAGGTCGAAGCATCAGGACCAGGCGATGCTGTTCCAGTCGGTCTAGTTCGAGAGGCGATTAGTGGCGACCTGCCAACAAAGGTCGATACACTTCTTGACGACCTTGGCCGCATCGACGAGATTGATGCCTCCCTCGCTTCACAAACTGAGGAGGAGAAGACTCTCCGAATGATCGCTCCACTTGGAATCGATGTTGAACTCCTATCTGGATTCGAGTCAATCACTTCCTTTGTCGGCACGGCGAAGGATGTCAATGCAGCCCGTGCCGCAGCCGGAGATGGAATCTTCGCCAGTGGCTCAGCCGATGGCGAGAACGTTGTTGGCTTATTCGTCCGCAACGAGGACGCGGCCACTACCGCGAGCGCTCTCGATGCGGCCGGTTTTACCGCTCTACAACTTCCATCGGGTGAGGGAGACTCTTCTGCTCGCCTCAACGACCTTGCTAACATTCGCCTCGGACTACAGTCTGAGCGCGAGGACCTCGACGGAGCCGTCGAGTCCTGGACCGAGGAGAACGGCGAAACTCTGGTCTGCAGCCTCGAAATCCTCGAGCGAGATCACGAACTGACAACTTCTCCAGTCCGCGTCGCAGTGTCGGACCACGCTTTCATCATCGACGGCTGGGTCGAAATGGATCGCGCGCATGACATCAAGATCGCTCTAGGCGGCTCATGTATCGTGGTCGATGTCGAGCCCTTCGTCATCGAGGCCGGTGGCGGACACCATGACCCTCACGATGAGCCAGTCTCGCCACCAATCGCGTTCCAGCCGAGGAAAGCAACAAAGCCTCTCGAATTGGTCACCGACATGGTCGGTCGACCCGGTTACGGTCGACTAGATCCGACCCTTTTCATGTTCATCACATATCCACTATTCTTCGGATTGATGCTCGGTGACATGGCCTACGGCCTCCTAACCATGGGTCTCGGAGGTCTCCTTCTGAGCAAGGCCGGCACTAATGACGGCCTCAAGTTGGGCGGTCGCTTCCTGCTTCTCATTGGAGGAGCAACCGTACTTTTCGGCTACATTTACGCGGAATTTGCGGGTTGGGAAATCTTCCCGCACTACGGACATCACAGTCCTGTGGAATTCATGCAAGCTCTGTACCCAGCAGTTGATTCGCACGGCCACGTTTTCGAGGTCGCCTTGGGATACAACATCACTTTCGCTTTCCCGTTCCATCGCGTCTCGAGCAATCTGATGGATCTGATTGTCCTCACCCTCTACATGGGCTGGATACACGTCATGGTTGGTCTCATCATGGGCTTCAGGGATGTGCTCTTTATCGGCAATGGACATGGCGGAATTGGATGGGTTGCAGCCTTCTTTGAGAAGGGCACCTGGATGGTTCTACTCGTCGGTGGTCTTCTGTTCACGCACGCGTACATTGGCTCTCACAGTGAATTCATGACCGCGGGCGTGGCTTTGATTGGAATCGCTACGGTCTGCTTGGTATGGACTCTTTACCGCTATCACGGTCTCGATTTTCCTATCGCTCTGATGATGGGTCCAATCGAAGCGCTCGGCATGATGCCGACCATCATCTCCTACGTTCGACTATTCGCGGTCGGCGTCGTCGGAGTCAAAATTGCCGAGACTGGTAATCACATGTTCTTCGACAATATTTCTCTCGATGAGCCACTCGTGGCCATCGCTCTCTTCATCGGTTGGTTCGTCGTCCAAGCATTCGCTTGGATCCTCGGCGTCTTCAGCCCTAACATCCACGCGGCCCGATTGCACATGGTCGAGTGGATGAAGCAATACTACGATTCCAGCGGAAAGCCGTTCTCGCCATTTGGCGGAACGTCACGATATGTGGAGGGTGAGTAATCACTTTGCTAGCCGTGGAAAAAAATAATGGAGGAAAAAGGAAATGAAGACAACCGCAATGAAGGGACTTAGTGCACTCTTTGTCCTGTTCGTAATCGCAGCATTCGCGACTGGCGTACAGGCTCAGGATGACACCCAAGCAGAAACGACGACAGAGGACAACACCGCTGGATACGCGGCTCTAGGAGCCGGACTGGCTCTTGGCCTCGCAGGAATCGGAACTGGCCTAAGCCAGGGACCAATCGGAGCAGCATCCGTCGGCATGATCGCCGAGGACTCTGGCCGACTCGGTCACGCGATTCTGTTTACCGCTCTGCCTGAGACAATCGTCCTGTTCGGTTTCCTCGCGATGTTCTTGATGCCTGGCCTTGCTGCTTGAGCATCTCGCGAAGAACCGAGAGAATGAAAGAATCACACACGAGATGAGATGATGACACTGGAAGCGCTATCAAACGAGATTGCTGCTAAGGCTTCGGCTGAAGGCAAAGCAATCACAGACGCTGCCCGTGCGCAAGCGAAGGGAATCGCTGCGGAGGCGAAGGCTACGGCCGAGTCTACCCGTGGCGAGATGGTCGCTCGCGCGGAGCGTGAAAGCAGCCAGCTGTCAGTGGAGGTCGTGGCTTCGGCCCGACAAGCGAATCAGAAGCGCGAACTTATCGCACGACGCGAAGAGTTGGACGCTACATGGGACGCAGTACGAGAAAAGGTCGGCTCAGCCGATCTGAAAGGTCGCGCTGACACCCTGAAGGCTCTGCTTGCAGAAGCCAAGGGTGCTGGTGACGACATGGTATTGCACCCGGTCGCCATTGACAGAAAGGCACTCACAGGCCAAGGTTTCGACCTTGGCGACGATGTCGACGGACTGGGTGGTTTCACCCTCGAGTCTGCCGATGGATCAATTGTACTCGATTTCCGCTTTGACAGCCGCCTAGAGGATGCTTGGAAGAGCAACCTCGGTGCGGTCAACGAAGCGATGTTTGGAAACTGAATGAGGTGAAAATATGGCGAGGATGGCAAGCGGTCGCTCGAATATGGCAAACGCCGGTGCGCGCGCTAAAGCGCGCAAGGCGTCGCTAATCGACGGTACGCGTATGCGACAGCTCCTACAGCAGGGCACCGATTCAATCGGCGTCAGCATTGGAGAATTCGGATACCGCTCCGAGATGGATCTTTACTCCGCCCGCATGGGTGGTTCGGATGCCATTGAGGCAGCGCTGAGTCACAACCTCGACAACGACCTCGATTCAGTGCTCGACTTCTGTCAAGGGAACCTAAAGGGTCTCGTGGCAATCTACGTCGAGCGCTTCCACTACGAGAAGGCTAAGACCGTCCTTAGGGCGGTCAACAAGGGTGCTTCGGACGGTCTGATCGCCGATCAGATACTTCCTGAGGAGAACCCCAAGAACACTCTTTGGCTGAACATCGTGCGTACAACGGAGACTGTTCAGGAAGCCGCCGATGCGATGGCAGGAACCCCTTGGGGTCGCTGCCTTGCAAAGCTCGAGGGCGAGCCACCTCTGCAAGAGATGGAAGACTCCCTCGACCGGCAATATTTCGCTAACTCGTTGACAGCTGCGCGCGGAGCGGACGCAAGTCCGCAATTACTGCGCTACTTGCGAACAGAAATCGATCATCGAAACATCGTGAACCAATTCCGCGCTCAGAAGCAGAACCTTTCTGTTGAGACGCGCGTGAACCTAAACATACCGGGAGGCAGAATCGGAGAGGCTCCACTTAGAGCAGCTACTCAGGCCGATTCGGAGGAGGCATTGTTAGATGCCCTCCGCCGTTCAAATGCCTTCGACGATTCTGGCTTCGAGGAAGCTATGCAGGAGTCTGCCAAGCGCGGCACATTCGACCCATTGGTCAATCTCCTGCGCAACCAGCGACTGAAGATGTTGAAGCGATTTTCACATCTGAATCCGATCTCTGCATTCCCGGTAATTTACTACATTCAAGCCAAGGTTCTGGAAGTTCAGAACCTTCGCCTGCTCGTGCGCGGCAAGGCGGCTGGCCTCTCTGACGAGGTCATTCAAGCGCACATGTACATCTGAGGTGAAAAAATGGAGATCGCAGTAGTGGGAACCACAGAATTCACCCTCGGATTCCAACTCGCTGGCGTTACACGCCTGCACCATCCAGCAGACTTGGAAGAGACCGCGAAGGTCCTTCGTAGTCTGCTGGACCAAATCGAGGTCGGTATAATCGTGATCGATAGTGCCGACCTCACCCAGATGCCTGAGAGACTGCGTCAGCAAGTCTCGGATAGCATCACGCCCACAGTATTGGGTATCGGGACTGAGGAGGATAACACCCTCCGCGAGTCCATCAAGTCAGCTCTAGGAGTTGACCTATGGAAGTAATTCCAAAAAAAGGAGAAGGAAGTGAAAAAATGAGTGAGGATAATGGAGTAATCTATCGCATTTCAGGCCCGGTTGTTACCGCTGTTGGTATCACCCCGCGTATGTACGAGGTGGTCCGAGTAGGACACGAGGGATTGATGGGCGAAGTAATCGAATTGCACGGAGACCAATCGGTCATCCAGGTTTACGAGGAAACGTCGGGAATCAAGCCAGGCGAGCCCGTGATTCGAACTGGTCAGACGCTGTCTGTCCAACTCGGACCGGGTTTGCTTACGCAGATTTACGATGGAATCCAGCGACCGCTGGAGGACCTCGAAGCGACAATGGGTGTCTTCATCGAACGTGGTGTCGACGCCGACGGTCTTGATCTGTCGAAGAAGTGGGAGTTCAACGCTACCGCTTCGGCTGGCGATGAGGTCACTGCTGGTTCCATCATCGGAATCGTGCAGGAGACCGAGACCATCGAGCACCGCGTCATGGTTCCGCCTGGAAAGAGCGGAGTCATCGCGAGTATCGAGTCTGGTGAATTCAATGTCACCCAGACTGTATGCACGCTCGAAGATGGCACTGAGATTGCGATGATGCAGAAGTGGCCGGTGCGAACGCCCCGACCATTCGTGCAGAAGTACGCTCCGGATGTACCTCTCATCACAGGCCAGAGGATCCTCGACTTCCTCTTCCCTCTGGCTAAGGGTGGTACCGCTGGTATACCCGGACCATTCGGAAGCGGCAAGACCGTTACTCAGCAACAGCTGGCCAAGTGGTCCGATGCTCAAATCGTTGTTTACATCGGATGCGGTGAGCGCGGGAACGAGATGACTGAGGTGCTCACTGAGTTCCCTCACCTAATTGATCCGCACACCGGAAAGCCTCTGATGAACCGAACCACGATGATTGCAAACACCTCCAACATGCCTGTGGCTGCTCGCGAGGCTTCTGTTTACACAGGAATCACCATCGCCGAATACTTCCGCGACATGGGCTACGACGTCGCGCTCATGGCTGACTCAACAAGCCGCTGGGCCGAAGCAATGCGTGAGATTTCCTCGCGTCTAGAAGAGATGCCTGGCGAGGAGGGTTACCCTGCTTACCTCTCAAGCCGACTCGCTGAGTTCTACGAGCGCGCGGGTCGTGTTCAGACGCTCGCCGGCGACGACGGATCAGTCTCCGTCATCGGAGCTGTGTCCCCACCTGGTGGTGACATCTCCGAGCCTGTCAGCCAAGGTACTCTGCGTATCGTCAAGGTGTTCTGGGGACTCGACGCTGGCCTTGCTCGTCAGCGTCACTTCCCTGCGATCAACTGGTTGAACTCTTACTCGTTGTACCCACAGGCACTCGACCAGTGGTACCGCGACAATATCGCTAGCGACTTCCCAGACATCCGCACTGAGATCAGTGCACTTCTGCAGGTTGAAGCCGAACTACAGGAAATCGTCCAGTTGGTCGGTTCCGACGCTCTGCCGATTGACCAGCAGTTGACTCTTGAAGTCGCTCGAATGATTCGTGAATTCTTCCTGCAGCAGAATGCGTTCCACGATGTGGACACTTACAGCAATCTCAACCTGCAATACATGATGGCCCGAGCTATCCTCAGCTTCCAGGCTGAGGCAAAGAAGGCCATCGCTGGCGGTGCAGACCTCGAGTCTGTAGTCAACGTTCAGGCTCGCACCGACATCATGCGCGGACGATTTGAGTCCGGCTACGAGGAGCGCATCGAAGCGCTCGTATCAGACATGGGCAAGCAAATTGCTGCTACCATGGAGGAAAACTGAGGAGGGATATGAATGAGTGGAAAGGAATACCGAACCATCACTGACGTCAAGGGACCTCTTGTGTTCCTAAACAAGACCGAACCAGTCGCCTACGGCGAGATCGTGCAACTGCGACTCACCGATGGCACGATGAAGAACGGACAAGTTCTCGACACCTCCGATGACCAAGTCATCGTTCAGGTGTTCGAGGGAACCGCTTCCATCGACCGCCAGACCGGTGTCAAGTTCCTAGGAGACGTTTTCCGCCTCCCTGTGAGCAAGGACCTCATCGGTCGTATCCTAGACGGAGCCGGTCGACCTCGTGACGGCGGCCCTGCAATCGTCCCAGACGAAATGGCCGACATCATCGGAGCTGCCATCAACCCATACTCGCGACAGAGTCCTGAGTCTTTCATCCAGACAGGAATCTCAGCAATCGACGCATGCACCTCGCTGGTTCGCGGACAGAAGTTGCCAATCTTCAGCGCATCTGGTCTGCCACACAACGATATCGCGCTTCAGATTGCTCGACAAGCCAAGCTTGTCGACAGCGACGACGATTTCGTGGTAGTTTTCTGCGCTATGGGAATAACAGCGGAAGAGTACAACTTCTTCGTACACGACCTCGAGCGCACCGGCGCTCTCGAGAACGCTGCTCTCTTCGTCAATCTCGCTGATGACCCAGCCGTCGAGCGCCTGATCACTCCGCGTCTGGCGCTCACAGCAGCTGAGTACCTAGCGTTCGAGCACGATTACCACGTGCTCGTCATCTATACTGACATGACCAACTATTGCGAATCACTACGTCAAATCGGTGCCGCCCGTGAGGAGGTTCCTGGACGACGTGGTTACCCTGGTTACATGTACACTGACCTTGCTATGCTCTACGAGCGCGCTGGCCTTGTCAAGGGCAAGAAGGGAAGCATCACCCAATTCCCAATTCTAACTATGCCCGGTGACGATATCACCCACCCGATCCCTGATCTTTCGGGTTACATCACCGAGGGGCAAATTGTGATTTCGCGTGAACTCCACCAGAAGGGAATCTACCCGCCAATCAACGTTCTTCCTTCGCTTAGCCGACTGATGAACGCTGGAATTGGACCGGGCAAGACCCGAGAAGACCACAAGTCGGTCTCCGATCAGCTCTACGCTGCTTACGCTCAGGGTCGCGAGTTGCGCGGCCTTGTTGCGATTGTCGGTGAGGACGCGCTGAACGAGCGTGACCTTCAGTTGCTGAAGTTCGCGGATGTCTTCGAGAACAAGTTCCTGCGGCAGAGCCGCGATGAGGATCGCTCGATTAACGAAGGCACGCTCGACCTTGCTTGGGAATTGCTGACTAGTATCGATACGAAGTATCTCGTGCGTC
This sequence comes from Candidatus Thalassarchaeaceae archaeon, assembly GCA_029250665.1. GTDB lineage: Archaea > Thermoplasmatota > Poseidoniia > Poseidoniales > Thalassarchaeaceae > MGIIb-O1. Next base: position 8,765 of record JAQXEV010000103.1, read on the forward strand.
TGGACCAGAAGTGGATCGACAAGTACCACCCTAACGAGAAGAAGGAGTGAAACCCGCTTACTGCGAGTCTAAGGAGGTGAATGAATGGCATTGGACATCAAACCAACCCGGTCCGAGCTGATCAACCTCAAGCGACGCATTAAGCAGACTTCGAGCGGGTACAACTTGCTGAAGATGAAGCGAGATGGTCTGTTCCACGAGTTCCGAACTCTACTCTCAGAGATGATTAGCGCGAGAGAGGAACTTGTCTCGACCTACCGTGAGGCGGTCGAGGCGATTAGCCTCGCAAGCGCCATTGAGGGTGGTCTAGTGGTGAAGAGCGCGGCGATTGCAAACTCGGCTTCGCCCGAGGTTGAAGTTAGCCGCCGCAACATCATGGGAGTTGTCGTCCCTCAGGTCGAAGGTCAGAATCTGACTTCGACCATCGAGGAGCGCGGGACTGGCCTAATCGGAGGTTCACCTTACATCGATGAGGCCGCTGATGCTTACTCATCTCTCATCGCTAAGATAGTCAAGGCAGCTGAGATGGAAGCCACACTCAAGCGCTTGCTTGAAGAAATTGAATCGACCAAGCGACGTGTCAACGCGCTGGAGTTCAAGGTTATTCCAGAAATGAAGGAAGCCCAGGTATTCATCCAACTCCGATTAGAGGAGATGGAGCGAGAAGAGACATTCCGCTTGAAGCGCTTCAAGAACAAGTAATCCGCGCTTCAAGCGACGGCTTGCGTCTTGCGCGGTTTGATAGGTGGGTGCTTGAGTTCGCAACCACCGCAGGTGGTTGAATCCCATGTCCGAGCCCAAGGGAATAGTACTCGACCACTCGGCTTGGAACTTGAAAGAACTGCTCCTCCTCATCATCCAGCGCTATTTCGACCTCGGCAACGAAGTCCTCGATGGGCAAGCATGGGAAGCAAGAGCCAAGGCTGGCAGATCCGATTCTGAAGCTCTCATTGAACTCAACAGCGAATTTGAACCACTAGGATATCTAGCGATGCTCGACGAAGGCAATCCACCAATCCTTAGCATAGCTCCTTACCCTGATGACCAGCAGATTATCCCAAATTGGCAGATGTCATTAGTATGGCTGATGATGGCTGGATTCCTGACTCTTATCGGCAGCGCATGGCTGCAGCAGTACCATCTTGATGCGACGGCCTTTGATTCAGATTTGCTGCGCGAATCAGTTCTCTACATGGCGCTGCCCATGATGCTGGCACTCGGCCTCGCTAGCGAAGCCAGGCGTCGAATGGCAGCTCACTTCGGCGTTGACATCGGCCATGTAGTCCCACTCGCATTCCCAATTATGTCGCCGAGTTGGCCATTCGGGTTGGCCGGAGTCCTCAGTCAACGACGCCCCGACCTTCTGCCGATACCCAATCGACGAGCGCTGGCATTGATCGAATTCACCGCACCGGTCGTTATCTTCTCGACAGGAACTCTACTAACACTTCTCGGCCTCCATTTGACTCCTCTTGAGCCCCCTGAACTCAGTTCCGCTCCAATCGCTTTCCAGAACAATCCGCTAATCACTCTCCTCGCTCTCGACTGGCTCGGTGACTCGCTCTGGATCAAATTGCAATGGATTCACCTCACCGGCCTAACAGGAATCGGTCTAACTCTTCTTGGCTGGACTCTGCTGCTACCAATCCCTGGTCTCCCCGGAGACCGAATCATGCACGCTCTCATCGGTCCAGCCAAGATGTCAGATTCCAGCCGACAGACGACCATCTTCATCGCAATGCTTGCGGCGATGGTCGTGGTTTTCGCCAATACCGATTACATGCCTTGGTTGCTAATCGTTGCACTGGGTGCGATGCGGCGCTTTAGCCCGGAGAATTCTCCATCACCGCTCGTGGTCGACGAATCTCTCATCCCGTCCTCAGAAACACGTAATCGTTTCATCGCAATCCTCCTCTTCGTGATGATTGCAGGTTTCCCTGGAATGACTCCCTCTTACGCTCTAGCAGATTGGGATGGAGGTCTTGACACATCAGGATGGGATGATGAAATTGATCTGACTATTTCCGAGACATACAATCTGAGCCTCGAACTAACACCAGCCGGCGTCACTGAAGTATCCGGCTGGCTACAATTCCGCCTCGAGGGTGAAAATGCCCACGCTTGGGAAATTTCATCACCCCAATTCAATGAATTTGGTTTCCATAGATTCGACGGAGTAACCCAATCTTCTGAGGCGATGGTCAGCATCACTATCACACCTCTCGACATCGCCCTCGACAATCCGACTTTTGTTCCTGACACGTCGATGTTGCTCCGAATTCTAATCGATGTCGAAGGCCACATCGACGAGCACCTAACGGTGCTACTACACCCAACTACAACCTCGCCAATAGATCCACTTTGGTTGCTTATCGAAGATACCGAAACGCCTCGGATTTGCGTTAGTGTCGACAAGGTGGATAGCACACCAGCGAACCTAGCTCTGACCAACCCATTTTGGGAGTTTGAAAATGAGACGAATTTGACTGAAGCCGGCCTTCACGATGTTTGCCTTCGAGGACATAAGGGTGCTTTGCAGTCCTCGCCTTATC
>JAQXEV010000104.1 GCA_029250665.1 Candidatus Thalassarchaeaceae archaeon
TTCAGCAGCCCACCAAGTGATTCGGAGGTCCGAAGAGCGATTTCTTCGGTTGCTCGACCCATCAGGAATGCGAGCGGCATGATTGCTACCATAGAAGCGAAGAAGGCGGCTGTTGAGTCATGTGAGATGTATGCGTAATACCAGGTAATAGGCACGGCAAGAAGCATGAGATTCAGCTTGGTTTTCTTGGGTGAAAATGCTCCTAATACGCTCAGGTTTGTCGATTGCGTTCCGGCTGCCTCGGCGGTTGCGGGCTCACTCATGGTCATGCGCGTGCGCGTTGATGGGTCAATGTTGCGTCGGCCTCACGATGCGTTCATGGGTTCCCGACCGACCCGAGGCAACGTGGTCAGCACCTTCCGACTCGCCCTCGCCGGTACACCCGGCACTGGCAAGACGACTGTCGCGGAGCTTTTGTCGGCGGCCGGATTTGGTGTCGTGACAATTGAGGAATTGGCACAATCGGCCGGCGCTTTGGGCGAGCAAGACCCAAGTGATGGCGCTCGCCCAGTCGACCTCGATCTGATGATTGAATCAATTGCTAAATCTTGGGAGTCGGCTCCTGCCTCGCCGGAAATAATCGATGGACACCTTTCGCACCACCTCCCCGCTGACGCTGTCGTGGTGCTCCGCTGCGACCCTGCAACCCTGCGCGAGCGGCTCAGCGAGCGCGGTTATTCATCGGCTAAAGTCGAGAGTAATGTCGAGTGGGAATTGCTTGGTGGAGCGTGGAACGAGCGTGAGGGAGATTCACCTTGGTCGGAGTTCGATACGACGACAGAAGATGCGGACTCCGTTGTCAAGTCGATTCTTGCATGGATTTCAGATGGCTTCAAACCGGCTAGCCCTGAGGGCGTAATCGACTGGATAGCACGGATGGATGACTGATGTTCGAGAAGATGCGTGACACCTGGACAAAGGCTGTCCAACCCCTCGTGCTACGAATGGGTGACCTAGACCCTAGCGTTCTGACATGGACTTCACTGGTTATTTCGGTCGTCGCGTTCTACTTGCTTGCTGTTGCAGGGATGGACAGCGACGGTGCGATGATGATTCTTGGTGCTGTAGCACTGGTGCTGGTCGCTGGTCTTTTCGATGCGCTCGATGGAGCTCTTGCTAGGCATCAAGGAACTGATGGACCGTATGGCGATTTTCTTGATCATACAATCGATCGCGTCGTCGATGTTGGATTGATTATTGCCATCGGCTACAACGCAGCATTCGTCATTGACCCGCTGGCGGGCTGGGCTGCTGCTTTGCTCACCTTGCTAGGATCGTACATGGGAACGCAGGCCCAATCGGTCGGCTTGGGTAGATTGTATGGTGGATTCAGCCGCGCCGACCGTCTTGTGGTTACACTTGTTGGACTGATTTGGGCTGCTTGGCAGGCCGGCACCGGTGGTGCTGGAATCGATATTTCCGCCGCCCACGAGTATGCTCACTGGGCGCTTCTTGGAAATGCTGAGCTCAATGGAATGACGCTTGCAATCGCCGTCTCTTTCTGGGGCGGTGTCTACACCTTCGTAGTGCGATTCCTCGAGACGCGAAAGCAACTTCTGGCTCAGTGATTTAGGGGCTAACAATGGGCCCTTCGGGCCCAATCGCTACGGCAAGCATTATCCTTGCTTCAAGCGCCAGCGAGTCGTATGAAGCACCTAATCGATCGCGTATTGGAACTTCAGGATGGGGAAGAACCACCGGGCGCTCCGGTTCAGACAGAGTCCGATCCTGAACTCAAGACCCTACTCAAATCCCTACAACCACGTATCCGTGTCTTCGGTTGTGGTGGCTGTGGCTCCAACACTGTGGCTCGTCTAGAATTGGAAGGACTGTTCGATGGCGAGTATGTTCGTGGAATGGCCATCAACACCGACGCCCAGCATTTGCTTCGAGTGGGCGTCGACAACAAGGTGCTCATCGGTAGAAGTGCCAGAGGCAGAGGTGCGGGCGGCGATCCAGAGAAGGGAGAGCAGGCTGCCTTCGAATCGGAGAAGGCTCTCAAGAAAGAGGTCGCCGATTGTGATTTGGCTTTCATCACCGCCGGTTTGGGCGGAGGCACAGGTACAGGTTCGGCGCATGTGATTGCTCGGTTGGCACGTGCTGAGGGTGCGCTGACGATTGCCGTCGTGACCTATCCATTCCTATCAGAGGGCGCTCTGCGTCGCCAGAATGCCGAGTGGGGACTCGAGCGATTACGTGAGGTGTGCGACACGGTCGTTGTTCTTCCCAATGAGCGGCTGCTGGAGGTTGAAGGTGTGCGAGATTTACCTCTCGATGCTGCCTTCCGCGTTGCTGATGAATTGCTTATGCGATCTATCGCTGGTGTCTCTGAGATGATTGCAAAGGAGGGTGTTGTGAACCTCGACTTCCAAGACCTCCGCTCCGTTATGGAGAATGGTGGTGGAGTCGCGATGATTGGGCTTGGTGAAGCGAGTGGCGAGGATTGCGCTGAGCGTGCTACCGATGAGGCGCTTGAATCACCACTGCTCGAGATAGACATCTCGGATGCTCGTGGCGCGCTGGTCAATGTTGTCGGCGGACCTACACTTTCGCTTGGCGATGCGGAGCGCTGCGCTCAGTTGATTCGCGACCGGATTAACCCCTATGCACGAATCATCTGGGGTGCAACTACCGATCCATCGATGGGAGATGAAATCCGTGTGCTACTCGTGCTGACTGGAGTGAAGTCCGAGCAGATTCACGGTGCGGCGCTGCACACGCAGATGCGCAACCTTCGCAGCCGCACCGTCGAATTCGTCAACTGATTCAGAACTACTTCTCGGAAATGGATTCAGTTGCTCTTACTGAACTCCTGCTGACGAACCCTTTGGGGTTCGCCCGGCGTGCTTAAAGAGGGATGGTTGGTCGCCGGGTCGCTGTTGAGGTAGAGTCATGGCTATGGAGAACTCAGACATCGGGTCCATCGAACAAACTGCACAGAGGCTGCAGGATGACATCGAGGAACGCGTACGACGCGTTCAGACTGGATCGATGGCACGTATCCTGAAGATGGCAAAGAAGCCATCCAAGAAGGAATTTAACCAGACTGTAATCGTCTGTGGTATCGGAATGTTCATTCTCGGTGCCATCGGATTTGGTATGCTCTGGCTGATGGACAATGTCCTGCCTGACTTCTTCGCATGGCTCACGAACGCCTGAGGTGAGAAAAATGTCTGATGCATTCGTAGTCTATGTTCGCCACGACGAGAAAGTCCTAATCATGCAGCGAGCCGATGAGGTCGCTGACTTCCCCGGCGCTTGGGATGGCATCTACGGTATCGGTAACCCCGAAGATATCGAAGCCGTTACCAACCGCATTACCGAGTGCACCGGCATTCCTGCTGAGTCACTTGAGTACGTTCGCTCCGGTCCCGCTCGAGGTCTAGCTTTCGGCAACCGCCTAAACGACGTGATTCCTCTGCTGTTTATCTCTGACAGCAACGAGGTCTCATCTCGAACCATCTACAAGAATTACGAATGGGTCGACCCGGCCAATATCGAGAATTACAAATCCGATACGACCGAGGGAACTGGCTCAACCCGCTACGCCATTCCTCAGATTGGCGCTATGTACGGAGACGTCGCTTCTTTCCTCTACATCCTCAAGACAAGCATCGGTCAGGAACAGAACGTCGCCAAGGAGATCCGCGCCCGTCTCTCAGGAACCGGGTCGCTCAAGGATATCCAAGACGAGATCTTCGGAGTCCTCGTCCCTGGCCACGTGCGTGGCTACATCTTCGTCGAGGCCTCCGCTGTGCACCATGTCGAGAAGCTGATCGGAATGAGCGGTATGACCACGACCCGCCTGAAGAATTGCCGCAAGGTGCTTCCAGGTGTGTCGCCTCTCGAAAACACGCTTTCCTACCTCGAGCCAAAGGCGGCTACCGCCGGCATCGAGGAAGGTTGCATCATCGAGATTAGCGGTGGCGCTTTCAAGGGCCAATCTGCCCGCGTCATCCGCGTTACAGAATCCAAAGAAGAGGTCACGGTCGAGCTCTTCGAAGCGGCTGTTCCAGTCGCTCTGACCGTGCGCGCAGACCAAGTAAGAGTCACTCAGCGCGTCGAATGAGCCGAAAAAGGAGAATCTGGAGGTCCGTCAGCACGCTCAAATAGAGAGAGTAGGTCGGCGGGTCGCTTCAATAGGGGGTATCATGGATGTCAGCACGAAACGAGACTCCTCATGTGATCATACAGACCCTCGGTCTGAAGAAGTGCAACGGCAGCTGGGATGCCTCCACTGAGAACCTCTCAATGGAGCAAGTCAAGCAGGTCGCTGAGAAGCAGAAGGACCGCTTGACTGGTTCATCTGTCTACGCGCGCTCGCGTGAGGTCATGGGTACCTGCGTGGCAATGCGCGTCAAGGTCGAGGGCATGGAGCCCAAGGCCGCTCTACAAGCAATGGAAGAAGGGAGATTCAACGAACATTTTGAGTGAAATATCACGAATTGCGGGAGAGGGGAACCTCGCTGACCGCAGAGGTGAGGAATATGAGAGAAAACATCCAAACAGCGATTGAAGAAGCCCTGAACAGCGCTCCTGAGCGCAAGTTCACTGAGACCGTCGAGTTCTCGTTCAACTTGAAGGACATCGACCTGAAGAACCCAGCAAACCGTATCCAGGAGGAGATCCGTCTCCCAGCCGGTCGCGGCAAGCCGGTGAAGATCGCTATGTTCGCCGGTGGCGAGATGGCTACCAAGGCGCGCGCCGCCGGAATCGACATCATCGATCCAACGACCATCGAGGACCTTGGTGGAAATCGTCAGAAGGCTCGCAAACTTGCGAATAGCATTGATTTCTTCCTCGCCGAAATCCCACACATGGGAACCGTCGGTCGCTTCCTCGGTGTGGTTCTCGGTCCTCGCGGTAAGATGCCTCGACCCGTTCCACCTACCCTTGACCCAGCAATGATTGCTGCAGGTCTGAAGGATACTGCAATCGTGCGCTCGCGCGACAAGATGACTTTCCACAGCCCTCTCGGCTCGCGCGAGCAGAGCGTCGATGAATTGACCAACAACGCAATGGCAATCTGGACTCGTGTCACAGGTAAGCTTGAGCGCGGTACTGGAAATATTCGTTCTTGCTACGTCAAGACCTCGATGGGACCCTCAATCAAGATTGAGGTGATTGAATGATTGATGCTAAGGTCGCTCCATGGAAGCGCGATCGCGTCGGAGAACTCGCCGCGATTCTGTCCTCCGATGGAGTTCTGGGAGTCGTCGACATTGGCGGCGTCCCAGCCAAGAACATGCTCAGCATGCGCAAAGACCTCCGCAGCAGCATGAGCATCACGATGGCAAAGAAGACGTTGATGCGCCTCGCTTGGGAGCAATCAGGCCGCCCTATGGGTGACCTCGACACTCTGCTTGATGGCGCAATCCAGCCAGCCATCGTTCACACAGACTCAATGAACGCCTTCCAACTCTTCTCAGAATTGGAGAAGACCCGTCAGGGCCGCGCTGCTAAGGAAGGCGAGGTATCTCCAATCGACATCGTCGTAGAGAAGGGACCAACCCAGTTCGGACCAGGTCCAATCGTCGGTGAATTCAACGCTGTGGGAATTCCAGCGAAGATCGACAAGGGCAAGGTTGCTATTCAGAAGACCACTACCGTGATCGAGCAAGGAGAAACAATCTCTGCCGACCTTGGTATCATGCTGGCAAAGCTTGGAATCAATCCTATCGAGATTGGCATCATCCTTACCGGAGCAATCGAGGATGGCTTCCTCTTCGAAGCTGACTCTCTTGACCTCGACACTGATGGATTCCGCACGGACATCATCACAGCGACCTCAGGCGCCTTCAATCTCGCCTGCAACATTCGCTGGTTCTCTTCACAGACAATGCCAACTCTCCTGGCCAAGGCCAGCGGAGAGGCGACGTCTGTCGCTGTGGAAGCTGGCATCACCAACGATGTCACGATTCCACTGTTCGTATCGCGCGCAAACGCGCGCGCGCTGGCCCTCGCAGGCCAGCTAGATTCCTCTGCGCTTGATGACGAGCTGGCGGCTGCACTCGGTGCTGCTGCTAGCGCCGCCACCAGCGCACCCGCCGCAACCTCCGATGCGGCAGACCCAGCCGAGGAAACTCCGGCTGAGGAGGAAGAGGAGGAAGAAGAGGAAGCCGAGTTCGATGGACTAGGCGATCTCTTCGGCTGAAAAAAAATAGGTGAGAAAAAATGGAATACGTATATGCTGCAATGCTTCTGCACTCCGCAGAGAAGGAAATCGATGAAAACGGTGTGAGCTCAGTTCTGAGCGCCGCTGGTGTGGATGTTGACGGTGCTCGTGTAAAGGCGCTCGTCACTTCGCTCGGCGATGTTGACATCGGTGAGGCAATGGCGACTGCGGTCGCTGCGCCTGTCGCCGCTGCCCCAGCTTCTGCTGGCGGCTCTGCCGACGCTCCTGCTGCTGAGGAAGCTCCAGCTGAAGTAGAGGAAGAGGAAGACGACGCCGCTGGCTTCGAAGGACTCGGATCTCTCTTCGGTTGAAGCGCGAAGTAAGCGAGAACACTACCCTGCAACCACCGCCTAGCGGTGGCTATCAGGTCGTGCGGACGCTGGCCGCTCTAATGGGCGGATGCCGCGGGACAGCTCACCCTTCCCTCGTTCAGGCCTCACGACACGCGCACCAACCGCTAAGGCCGATTGGTGCGACCCCTCGACATGGTCGGGCGTCTGCTTGAGATTCCTGTCTCGGTGACGCCAACCGATGCCATCCGTGCTCTGAGATTAGTCGGAGAGTCGCGCGAATGGTCCATGCGTCGCTTGGAAGAGTCTCGCATGGTGCATCGTTTCGCCATCATAATGCCACTTTCACGGATGACACGAGTTCTCGGAATCGAGGTGCTCGAGGGCTCGGCTCGTGGGCTGAGCCTGCGAACTTGGTCCAATGTCCCAGGCTCAGCCGGCAGAATCACTTGGATCTCGATTGAAATTCCACCTCATCTCGAAGGAGATGAGTGGAAATCTATTCTCGATGAATGGAGTTCTCGACTTCCTCGATGTCCATGGCAATGGACATTCGGCGAAAGGTCGATTATCGGCTTCCTATTACCCGAATACCGACGATCTCGCATCCATTTTGGACGCGAAGGAATCGACGTCAAGCAATGGACAGAAGCGCCCACAGAAGAGGAATGAGTCCGCTTTCGAGCGCTTCTGACTCAAGCCCGTAGGCTTCTTGATAGGCTATTGCAGGTACCCAATGGTGAGCAAGATGGACTTCGAGAGTCTGATCGACACCCCGCGTAAGCAGGCTATGCTCGGCATTTCAATCGCCTTCATGATCGTCTTTCCACTCTACTTCCAAGTTATGCCCGGCCTCATTGACGAGGACCTCATGGCCTCCTCATCAGGTGGAGGGGCTCGTGGAGGATGGGTCGTTACGTTCAACGAGGTTCCCATCGAAATGAGTGAATCAGTGAACCTTGGAGACGGCGACTCACACGATTCTTTCTTCGACGTCGAGAGCGAATTTTTCATCGGTTATGTCGAAGTTTCTGTGACTTGCAACGATAATGACGACCCTGGACCGGGATTCTCGGATTCAGTCGATGGCACCAGCGATGTTTCAGGGGTCGACGGCGAATTTGATGATCAGAGTGACTCTGGAAATTGTGGGGGAGGCAATTCGGGCTTCACCATGCGTTGGGATGTAACCAGCAATTACACAGGTGAGTCATATCAGATTGAGGATGCCAGTGAAGGTGATATTCGCTCCCAATGGAGTGATGATGGATTTGGGCGCGGAACTTGGGCGCTGACAATTACTGCTGATATCAGCGCCCCGCCGGGAATCGGTGGCTTTGTCGATAGTGACGAGGATTACGATATCGCTTGGACGGCTGTAACTTACGAGGTCGTGCTCGAGCCTATCGTCGATTTGTGACCAGCTCAAGACTTGGCGTGAATTCGGATTACATCGCCATTTTGAACTTCGTGCTCAGCACCGATAACACGACCACTGCGAGCATCAGTGGCGCGAATGAAGCCATCTCCTAAGTCACTGTGAACCGCGTAGGCTAGTCCCTTCGCCGTGGTTCCTTCTGGTATGAGAATCGCATCGGGCAGGATGTTACCTTCGCCATCGACCCAATGAGTCTCATCCTGCACCGGATATGCAACTCGCCGGTCGAGTCTATCGAAGACAATGTCACCGACGAGACCGACTAAGCCGCCACCAGACCATTTCGAGAGAGATTCGCCAATGGAAGACAGCGCCATTCGCTGGGCCTCGGAGAGTTTTGCTTCGCCCTCAGCACTGATGGTGAATCCACCACCTGGCCGGTGGTCGATGAGTCCTGCCGCACTTGCCCTGCTAAGGGCGAGTTCGGCTTCAGCACTTGTCGGAACGAGTATTCCTCCAGCTGATTCGATGAGTTTCGCAAGATTATCCCAAACTCCATCGTTGGCTCGATCAGCTTTGTTGGCCGCCACGCAGATGGGGAATAAGGCGGCTCTAACCGTCTTCGCAAGGGTGGTCAACTCCGCTTCTCCCCATGACCATGGCACTCCTGCATCGGGGTGCTTCGAGCCTACCGCTGCAATTCCAGCAGTAACATGTAATTCACTCGCACCGATACCACTCAATTGATCGTGAAGATAGGTAGCTAGGGCTTTCTCTCCCTCGGATTGTACACGGCGAGCGCCGCGCTGCCAACTCGATTCAATGATACCTCGAATCCACGCATCCAACTCGCCGAGCAGGAATTCGTGCTCCTCGACTGGATCCGAACCACCCTCACCAACTGGGTTGCCCTCAAGATCAGTCGAACCGGAGACATCGACGACTTGGATTAGCGCATCACAGCGTGCGAGGTCGGAGAGGAATTGATTGCCGCGACCACGCCCCTCGTGAGCGCCGGGAACCAGTCCGGCCACATCGACGAGAGTAACTGGAACCAATCGATTGTGGCCGACGCAAGAACCTGTGTTTGGGGTGCAAATGCTACCCATTCGAGAGTCGTCAGAAGTCGTTTCCTCAAGCCTACCATCCGCCTCGCGTTTAGTACGTAGAGCCGCGCAGGCACACGGTTCTCTCAATGGAATCCACGATACACCGACATTCGGCTCAATGGTTGTGAAAGGATAATTTGCGATGTCCACAGGAGTCTGCGTCAGAGCAGAGAATGTCGTGGACTTACCCACATTCGGCTTGCCGACCAGTCCAATCCTCATGTCATCCCCCGCTTGCAACAAGGAGGCTTACCCCTCAACTTGACGGTCGGACCTTCCGGAATCAACCGTCTCAAAGGTCGGTCGCCGAACCTGCCTCATCCGATTCACCGACCGGCACGACAACGGTGTCCATTCCAGCGCCGGAGCCCAAGATTCGAGCCACCGTCGTTGCCGAAGCGAGATTGTAACTATCCACCTGGATGCTTGAAGCGCCCTCACTACCCTCACCAACGATGTCCCCTCGGAACAGTCCGCTGACCATATTCAGACAGTGCAGAATCATTGCGATTACTACGAAGTAGAAAATGACCGAGCCAGCCACTGCCAATTCATGAGCAAGGCTCGATGGGTCAAGAACGCCTGCGTCGAGCAGAGCCATATCGATGGCATTCGAGGTAAGAGTGACCATCAATCCCAGTAGCACGCCGCCCGACATCAGCCAGAAAGCGGTTCGAGCGCGGCTAGCCGAAGCCAACTCGCGTCCAGTAATCGACGGATACAGAGCTAGAGCAGCACCGAAGTTCAGTGGTACTAAGACTGCCCAACGTCCCATTTCATCGATGGTTCCAGCGAGGCCTGTTAGAGCATCAGTACCGGAGACCGAGTCCGTCTGAACAAACAAAGCACCAACGAAGACAGGAATCATCGCCATAACTCCGAGATTCATCTCGGCTAAGCCTGCTGTATTTGGGTTGGCGCCAGAAGAATTGCCGCCGCGCATCGTCAGCATTGCATTGGCGCAGAAGGCGGTCACTGGTATTGCGGCCAACGCCAGCAAGAAGCTTGAGACGACCATGTCGCTCTGCCCCATCGCCATCTCGCCAGCATCGAGTCCGAAGAGGTCTGCAACCAACGAGCCGTTACGAGATCCCAGAGGCTGTAGAGTAAACAACCCACCAAATAGAGTGGCGCCGACAAGCGAACGCGACCACAGAGCATTACCGCTCGCCACGCTCGTAGCATAGAGTACCACACCAGCGGTCGAGAGGAAGAAGAATCCACCAGATTGAATTCGATACATTAGCCACTGGCCATCGCCATCGGTGATAGCGCCGGTGGCAACTCCTGCGATTAGGTTGAACGACTCAGACATCAATCCGAAGAGAATCAACCAAGCCGGCAAAGAGATGGAACCGGAGCGGTTTGCGAGTGTAAGTAGCTGGTTGAGGACGATTGCAGCAATAGCCAGAACATGGATACCTGTGCCGATAACGAGAATCTTGATTCCCAAAATCACAGGGTCGTGCGAGCCGATGATCATCACGACAACCGACCCTGAGTAAAGGAAGGAGACGAGAGTACCGTTGCGCTCACTCGCCAAATCAGTGCCTAGTAACTTGGGAAGAATGTGCAGACCGCAGCCGATAATCGCCATCGAGACGCCGCCGAAGGCAGTCACCGCCTTGCCGGTAGCAGCCAGTGTCTCGGCGGTCGGGTCATATCCCCAAGCACCGAGTGAATGCAAAGCAGTAGGGTCGTGAGCAAGCCAAAAACCCTCGAAGGTGAACAGTCCACCGAGCATCAGCCACAGGGCTGACTGAACAATCCATGCTCGTGCTGCAGAGCCTGAACGACCCTCGACTAATTCGATTCCGGGGCCGAGAGCTTTCTCGAGCATGAACATCCCCATGCCATGGGCAACGTCAGAGAAAATCCACAGTCCGCGATGGACGAGGAGGTAGAAGATGAGGGCACAAGCCCAGAAAACTGCTAAGGTTGAGAGTACCGAATCCATCACAATCACCTCACTCGCGAGTGACCTCCGTAATCATCGTAGCCAGAATCGCGAAGATTCCAAACATCGCTCCAAGGATGAAAAACCAGATTCCGCCGGTAAGTGCGCCGAAGGTTTCGAAGTCAGAAATCACGGGGTAATTCTGACCTGGGTAAAGGATGCTGAAGACCACCATGAAGATGAGAGCGGAGACCAATGCTCCGACTAATATCACCCTTGAAGCCGCAGGTTCGTTATCTCCTTGGAGGAATCCGTCGTCGTTTGCCATCTAGACACCACTTACCCACAACACTTCGTGGACGGGCTGACCACCATAGATTCGCCCTTAAGCATTGGGCGAGGGACGTAGTCCCTCACCTTAGGGCGCTCGCATGAGGTCAACGCGGTTGCCTCTGCGGTTGCGCCCTGACCCTAGTGGAGTGGGGAGAGTGAGGTCTGAATTGATTTCTGCACTCCAGACAGCCTTGCAATCGCATTCGAGTCCTTTGAATTCAGCTAGATTACGGGAGACTGAGTAGCGTTCTATTGCGGCGACCACGTGCTTATCGCAATTGCCACAATTGTGGGCGCCGCGGATTTTGCCGCCCGCAGTTGGATGAACGATGATGCGGGCGTCTTGCTTTACGGTGGCTTCGTGAGTTCGCTGAATCATCTCGACCAGTGACCACAGCCATGGTGGGCGGTACTCTCGATTGCGGAAGAGGCGGTCGACGATGGTTCGATTTTGGATGTTCATCGGGTTGATCGATACTTCGTCGGAGAGTGGAGCGACATCGATGAGCCACTTTGAAGTGTGTTCGAGAGCGTCGCCTTCGCTCATGAATGGCGGCTTGAATATCAGGTAAGTTTTGACTCGAAGACCGTTGGCTCGGAGGTCAGCTACCGACTTGCGCCAGGTCTTCGTTGAGAATCCCTTATTGACGTGAAATCGTAGTACTGCGTCGTCGTAAGCCTCGAGTCCGATTGCAACTGTAGTGTTCGGATTGTGCTTGGCTAGGAAGGCGAGTTTCTCAGGCTTACACATGTGTGCTTGAGCTTCGACGATGAGGTGCAGGCCCATCTCGTGAGTCTCGCGCAGGACATGCTCCTGCCACTCGACTGGATTCTCTTGGTCTTCGAAGAAGGTCCCAGAGGTGTATACCTTGACCATCGTGCATCCTTCGAAGTCCTTGGTTTGTTTCTTCGCAGCATCCCACTGCGCGAAGAGATCGTCGGCGGTCACATCATCGCGCACGTCGTTGAAGTATCCACAAAAGGTGCATCCAGACTTCCACCACCAAGCACAGCCGCGGGTTCTGAGAATCACCGTTGCGGCTTGGCATGGCGTGCCGTCGGGCATTCGCTCGGGAGTGACATAGACGGTCGCGGGCTTGCTGGCGTCCCAAGACTCTCGGCGAGCTATCGATTCTGCGGTATTCTCTGGCGCCTTGACCAGATGATGAATCTTGACGGCGGGTGAGCCGTCGCCCATCATGCCACAGGCATCTCCCATGATTTATCGGCTCTGACCCCTGACTTGATTCTGACGGGTCCAATAGGTCAACCTAATTTGCCTGATTGCATCGTAAGTGGTATGGAATCTGTTTCGGATAGTGGGGGTTCGAAATCAGAAATGGTCGATAATTTACTCGACAAAATGAGTGCTGAAGAGAAAAAATCTCTGAAGAGTTGGTACTGGTACGACTGGGCCAATCAAGCCTTTGCACTCACTGTTCTTACCGTAGTAGTCCCCTTCCTGCTATCCAATCTGTTCAATCTAGCCACAGGGGGTGGGAAGGAGTATGCTGGATGGGAAGTTACCGGTGATGGATTCTATGCTATTGTACTAGCAATATCTAGTATGTTTGTTGCAATTAGTAGTCCGATTCTTGGTGCTGTAGCAGATCGAATGCCGATAAAAAAGAAAATTTTGTGGATTTACACGATTATTGGCATCGTATTTACTGCATTAATGGGAATCTCGCCTTTCATGGGAGAGGATTCATCGTGGAAATTCCTAGCAATCTGTTTAGTCATTGGAAATATTGGATTTGCGGGAGGGAATGTAATCTACTACGCTTTCATGCCCTATCTTGCAGATTATCGATTAATGGATCATGTTTCTAGTTGGGGATATGCCTACGGTTATGCTGGAGGTTCACTACTACTAATCGTACACTTAGTCGTCGGAACGACTGGTTTCTTTGGACTTTCCACAAGTTGGAGCCCTCCGGTACTTAGCTTCGTCTTCATCACCAGTGCACTATGGTGGTTAGGTTTTGGAATGCCAATTTTCAAGAATACACCTGAGCCTGAAATTCCCAATCCCACTGAGTACGAATCTTTGACTGAAGCA
>JAQXEV010000107.1 GCA_029250665.1 Candidatus Thalassarchaeaceae archaeon
GATATCGGTTGTCGACGCCGCAGTCAACAAGGCATACGGGGGCACTCGCCACATCCATTGGTCCGAAGTTCTCGCAGGCGAGAAGGCATTCAACGCAACAGGTGAGTGGCTACCAGAAGCAACCCTCGAAGCCATGCGAACAGGCCTCGTTTCAATCAAGGGCCCATTGACCACACCAGTAGGCGGAGGCATCCGAAGCCTCAACGTCGCACTCCGTCAGCAGCTCGACCTCTTCGCCTGCGTCCGCCCAGTTCGTTGGTACTCCGGCACACCGAGTCCGGTGCGCAACCCAGGGTACGTCGACATGATTATCTTCCGTGAGAATAGCGAAGACGTCTATGCTGGAATTGAGTGGGAAGCGGGAAGTGAAGAAGTAGCGAAAGTAATCGATTTCCTACAAAATGAAATGGGAGTGACAAAAATTCGATTTCCGAACACATCAGGAATCGGAATCAAACCAATCAGCATCGAAGGAACCGCGCGCATCGTGCGCGCAGCCATCCAGTATGCAATCGAAAACGACAAGGATTCGGTAACATTGGTCCATAAGGGCAACATCATGAAATTCACAGAGGGTGGTTTCCGCGACTGGGGGTACCAACTCGCAAAGGATGAATTCGGAGCAACCGAGCTCGATGGCGGCCCATGGTGCACTTTTTCCAACCCCAATACCGGCAACACGATCACCATCAAGGACGTCATCGCGGACGCAATGCTGCAACAAGTCCTCACGCGCCCGCGCGAGTACGGAGTCCTAGCGACGATGAATCTCAATGGCGACTACATCTCGGATGCGCTCGCCGCTCAGGTGGGAGGCATCGGAATCGCACCTGGAGCGAACATCAATTACGATACAGGTATCTCAATTTTCGAAGCCACGCATGGCACCGCTCCAAAGTATGCAGGCCAAGATAAGGTCAATCCCGGAAGCCTAATTTTGTCGGCAGAAATGATGCTTCGCCACATGGGATGGGGTGAGGCTGCTGACCTAATTGTCAAGGGTATGGAAGGGGCGATATCCGCTGGGACTGTGACCTATGACTTCGAACGCCTGATGGACGATGCGACTCTTCTTTCCTGCTCCGAGTTCGGCACGGCGCTTGTCTCCCATATGTGAGTGATTTTGTTGAATTTTGCTTCACTTAACTTGTGCGAGCCTTTGCTCGGCGCTCTCGATAACATCGGCTACGAAACTCCGACGCCGATTCAGGCGGAAGCCATTCCTTACTTGCTCGAGGGCAGAGATGTGTTGGGTTGTGCCCAAACCGGAACTGGAAAAACCGCGGCTTTCTCTCTACCAATCCTTCACCTACTGGCCGAAACACCTCGCAATGGCCCTCGAAAAATTCGTACATTGATGCTCTGTCCAACAAGAGAATTGGCGGCACAAATTCACGAGAATATCGAATTGTATGCTGCTAAACTCGACATTCGCAGCATGGTCATGTTCGGGGGAGTCAGTCAGAAACCACAGGAGAGGAATTTGCGCCGAGGAGTCGACATTTTGGTGGCAACGCCAGGGAGACTCCTCGATTTAATGAGCCAACGCTTGGTCGACCTCTCGAAGGTTGAGTTCCTTGTTTTCGACGAGGCCGACCGAATGCTCGATATGGGTTTCATTCGCGACATTCAGAAGATTTTGGCACACGTTCCCAAAAGGCGTCAAAGTCTGCTATTTAGCGCAACAATGCCACACTCAATCGTATCATTATCCAAGGATATGCTATTCGATCCAATAAGAATTGATATCACTCCAGAATCGACAACCGTCGAGGCGATTAAACAATCTCTCATGTTCGTCATGAAAGCCGATAAGCGCCCACTTCTCACTCATATTCTACTCGAAGAAAGCCCCGAAAAGATGCTTGTCTTCGGCCGCACCAAACACGGCTGCAACAAGATAGTCAGGCTCCTTGAGAGAGATGGCTTCGAAGCTCTCGCCATCCATGGAAACAAGAGTCAGGGCGCACGTGAGCGCGCCCTTGGCCGCTTCCGCGACGGCACCCTCCAAATCCTCGTCGCCACAGATGTCGCCAGTCGCGGCATCGATGTCTCTGACATCAGTCATGTCATCAATTACGACCTACCTAATGTGCCCGAGGTCTATGTTCACCGTATTGGTCGAACAGGTAGAGCAGGCCAAGGAGGCATCGCAATTGCATTCTGTGATGAGAATGAGGGCGAGTATCTTCGAGGCATCGAGAAAACAATTCGCCAAAGTATTCCAGTTAACGAGGAGCATCCATTCCATTCCGCCAAAGCTCAATCGAGGAAGGGCGACAAGGCGCCTAAAAAGAAGCAAAATCGGGGTCGTCCACGCCGCATTGGCGTAGAAGACCGAATCAGCCGAAAATCATCTAAGGGCGGAAATAAATTCTCAGGAAGGGGTGGCAGCAGCAGCCGAAAATCCTCGAATAGAGGTGGAAATAAATCCCCAGGAAGAGGTGGCCACAAGCGTTCTAGGGGAGGCGATCGCACTGACAATCGTAGCGGTGGTGGCAACCGAAACCGAAGTCGCTCAGGCGGATCTAATCGTAAGAGATAGTCTCGTAAGAATTACCGAACTGACGAGTCCGAGTTTTGGCTAACAAACCGAAATTTCCGCGATTCGTCGGCGCGATTCGTAATTTTTCCGTTTTTCCCCGAAAAAACCTTTTTTTCCAGTGCAATTCGATTTATTGCGGCGGTGTTGTATAATGCACCGACTGTATTTTGTAGTAGCCGTTGTGATTATTTTCACTACTTGGTTTAATTATTGCACCGAGTGTTGCATCACTACATGACGGTAATCGCCGGATACGCACGTTCGCCCTTCACTCCTGCTCGAAAGGGGGCACTCGCCCGCACACGCCCTGATGATATCGCTGCAACAGTAGTCGATGGGTTGATCGAAAAATTGGGACTCGACCCGGTTCTAGTTGAGGACATAATTGTTGGAACCGCCTTCCCAGAAGGTGAGCAGGGATTCAATCTCGCGCGGATGCTGACTTTTTTGACTGATTTACCCGAGTCTGTTCCTGGAGTTACTATCAATCGATTTTGTGGCTCCAGCATGCAAGCAATTCACGATGCTGCTGGCCGAATTGCGATGGGTGCTGGCGAGGCGTTCATCGCTGGCGGAATCGAATCGATGACGCGGATTCCGATGACTGGATTCAATCCGATGCCCAATCCGCGCATGTCCGATGTGGCACCCGATGCCCTGACCTCGATGGGAATTACCGCCGAAAATTTGGCTGTGAAATATGGCATTGACCGCGTGACGCAGGAGACTTTCGCGGTCGCGAGCCACGCGCGTGCGAGCGGCGCGCGCGAAGCAGGCAATTTTGCTGAAGAAATCGTTGGTATCGAGACAGAAGCTGGCTTGGTGTCTGAAGATGGTTGCATCCGTCCAGGTACTGATGCAGCGACTCTGGCTGGGTTGAAGCCAGCATTCGATTCTTCTGGCTCGGTCACTGCTGGCACCTCTTCCCCTCTTACCGACGGAGCGGCTTTCGTTCTTGTCTGCACAGAGGAATTTGCTCAGGTCAATGGGCTCAAGCCTCTTGCGCGCATCCTTTCGACAGCGGTCAGCGGGTGCGCGCCCGAACTCATGGGAATCGGGCCGGTCGAAGCTAGTAAAAAGGCGCTAGAGCGCGCCGGGCTGACACTAGACGATATCGATATCGTTGAACTCAACGAGGCCTTCGCAGCTCAGTCTTTGGCGGTCATCGAAGAGCTCGGCCTTGATCCATCAAAAGTCAATATCGATGGCGGTGCAATCTCCCTCGGCCACCCATTGGGGGCTAGTGGAGCGCGCATCACCGGCAAGGCGGCTAG
>JAQXEV010000113.1 GCA_029250665.1 Candidatus Thalassarchaeaceae archaeon
GCGATCGAGTTAGAATCATTCCACTCTCTTCGATCAAGAACGACCCACTAGCCACCCTCAACGACATCCTCACTTGGCTTGACTTGGAACCACTACCAGAGGATACGAAACTCCCTCGCCAAAATGAGGGCGGCGACATGAATCCATCCGGCTGGGCAAAATTTCTCCGCCAACCACCAAAGTTCCTCATCACCCTTACCAAAATCCTCCTTCCATCCCAGCGTCTACGCAAGGCAATATTCAACCCACTGCGCCGCCCTGGCTTCAAAGCGAAGGCAGCATCCAGACCAACTTTGAGTGACGAAGTAAGAATTGATTTAGAAGCCGCATTCGCGGAAGAAATCGAGTTCCTAGCGGACCTCGAATCACATATTGACTCAGAGTTAATCATCTCACATTGAACGACCCAGCACCAATCAACACCCCTTTCACTCACCTTGAGATTTGGCGGTGGGACATGGGCGTAGGAACCCCTGTCGAGCGCGACGAGTGTGCGCAACCGTGAAAGAGGAAGGCAATGAGCAGAATTTGTGTTGAAGAAGGCAGTCATGCGTCAATACTGGCGCATCCAACAGAGTCAGACCCTCATCTCGATGGGCTTCTGGTGCACCACCCTCACCCTCCTTGTATGGCCCTTAGTCAGTTGGCGATTCGAAGCCATGGACTCCATTTTGGGCGTACCCCCTACCTATCTTGGCCTCCTCAGCATCGGCGGGACCGTCTTATTGATCGTACTTGCAATTGGGTGGTTTTACGACGTCTCTTTCGGGCTTTGGCGAGAACATCTTACTGTTGTTCAAGAGCGCAACCCCTTCACTACCTACAAGCTGAATGCTCCACTTGGGATGATACTGTCACAGACGAATACAATTCTCCGAAAGGTCTCAGAGGACGATGAGGACGTGCAGCGACATTGCGATTTTGTCGACCGCTGGCTTGAATGGAATTCAGAGCAAGAAATCTGGATGCGTTCGATGTCCTCGATAAAGGGCATCGTCGGTGAAGAGGACCCTTTCTTGCAACACCTTTCGCCAGAGGCTCGTGCTAAACTCGAGGCCGGGGCCGACGAATTGCAGGACTTCTGATTGGAGGAATCCTTCTGGACCCCGAAGCAATCGTTGATATCGCCATTCTCGCGGGCGAGGCAATCATGGAGATTTACGATGCCGCGGAAGCGATCGAAGTCACACGGAAGGGAGACGATTCTCCACTGACTAAGGCTGATTTGGCGGCTCACGATGTCATTGTTGCAGGCTTGCAGGCAATTGATTCCACACCGATAGTGTCCGAAGAAGGGCTAGTTGGCGACCCCCTATCGAGCCAGACTTGCTGGCTAGTCGACCCACTCGATGGAACAAAGGAATTCATCAAGAGAAATGGTATGTTTACAGTCAACATCGCGTTGATGCGCCGAGATGGTGCGCGATGGACGCCACTCTTCGGTGTTGTTCACGCTCCAGCCACAGATACGACTTGGCTCGGGGGAGCCTTACACGCCTCGGAACGAAGAGGCCGAGATGGTACCGGACCGATGAAGACTCGAGCGAGTGATGGATTGGTAAAATTGGTCGCCAGTGGTTCACACCGCGGCGAGAAGGACGAATCTTTTGCGGCCGCTGTCGGCGAGCACGAACTGATTCGAATGGGCTCTTCCCTCAAGGCCTGTGTTGTTGCTGAGGGAAGTGCAGATCTCTATCCAAGATTCGGCCCAACCTCTTGTTGGGACATCGCCGCCGCTCATGCAGTGGTTTCTGGGGCCGGCGGCATAGTGGTCGGACCAATGGGTACAACTCTAGATTACGACCTAGTCGAGGATGTCCTCAATCCATTCTTCCTAGTAGCTGCAGACGGCAGATGGACCGAAGAATGGGTTGCACACCAGTAATTTTCATGCGCTCAAATCAAACGATGTTCCAACCCGACGCATCAAATCCCGTAGCATCTTGAAGTAGGGCTAAATCAGCATTCACCTGCTCGGCCAAAAGCGCTCGTTGAGCATCAGAAATCACACGCTTCTCCGGTGCCTCACTCGATAGCACCGGCATCTTGTACACATTGGTACCGCGTGCCTGCAAACGTCTTACGATTGGGCCTTTGACAAATCCAGGTAGTAGGCTGGCAGTAAAGCGAAAAATACGGCCGAAGAAGGTAATCGGACGACGGTCGGCTGCAGTGTTTGCATTATGCACAGAATCGAGATCGAAGGCATACCCCTCAACTCCCAAATGGGCACAGACTTCAGACAACACAACACCAGGCTCGTGCCGCATCCGATTAGCCTCAATCAATAGAATAGAATCTCGCCCAAAATACTCCAACCAGCGCGTCACACTGGCACCGTATAGAGTATCACAATTCAACCGCGAATCCGCCCATGCTACTTCGAAGTTAGACCAATCAGCTCCATACTCAGCATCCTCTCCAGTATCTAGAATCATATTCCAATGAGAGATGGTGCGACTCACCGGCTCGCGCAGACAAACCACCAAGCGAGCCTCCGGCCAAAGTTCAGCCACACGGCTGGGTGCAACCGGACAGGCCAGTGCATGAACAGAACAATCGATACGAACTCCATCCCCTGAGAAGCAATCCGAATAAGTTGCCCAATCAGGTTCGGAATCGTCGCGAGGAAAGGTGCCTTTGTGACTCGCGACAATATTCGGTTCCTTAGGATCAGAAACACAAACACCAGGGTGCTGAGTCAATGCTTCAGCAAGCCAAGTGGTACCGCATTTAGGGGCCCCGAGTAGGAAGGCATCGACCTTAGGAACCACTGACTACCCGTCCTCCATTGAAACCCCCTCGACCTTCAGATATAGGAATTCACGCCCTTCAGGTGACCTCATCCATCCGTTGCTATGAAATACAGGCCCTAATTCGGCCGAGCCCGGAAGGTGTAATGATGGGCAACAAGGTAGTTTGGTTTACGGGGCTTTCAGGTGCAGGGAAGACGACAATCGCTATGGCAGCAGCGGACAGATTTGGCTGTGAAGTGCTTGATGGTGACACGATTAGAGACTTTTTCGCAAATTCCGACTTCAGTCGTGAAGGCCGTGAAAGACATCTTCTTGGCATAGCTAAGATGGCAAATATGATCTCAAAGCATACAGATGTTCTTTGTTCATTCATCACTCCTTACGAAGACGTGCGAGAGAAAATCCTTGAAATTCTCCCAGATAATGCAGTTATGGTGCATGTATCAACATCTCTTGAAGTATGTGAGGACAGAGATGTGAAGGGTCTGTACGCAAAAGCTCGCACTGGTGAGATAACAAATTTCACAGGAATTAGCGATCCTTTCGATGAACCAAAGTGCGCACACATCACACTAGATTCTAGCGGAAGTGCAGGCAATTCAGTCGACGATATGGTTGAGCAACTTGCTCACCTATTTGAGAAGCCCAAGGCAGTTCTTCTCCCTGGTCGCTGGCAACCTCTGCATGTTGGCCATGAATGGCTCATCCAAAGAGAGTTAGACCAAGGAAAGAGTGTAGTTGTAGGTATCAGGAACACCCCCGTATCTGATTCAGATCCATTCTCAACAGATGTTCGAAAGAGAATGATTGAGCACAGGTATGCGGGCGAAGATGTTGAGGCATGGGTTATGCCAGATATCGAAGCAATTTCTTACGGCCGAAAGGTGGGTTACGATCTCCGTGAAGCCGATGACATCCCTCCAGAAGTATTCGCAGTATCTGCAACGGGCGTTCGTGGCGGAAACAGAGCAAATGTGTCAGAGCGAGTCATGGAATTCATGATTGCAGAAGGTATCTGGGACGGCGAGTGATTTCTCCACTCGCGCGGTATCAATGAACATCGACGGCTTCATCACACCCGCGCGATTCGCAAAGGCCGATGAGCACACCCGACAGGGCAGAACTGCAACGCATCGCACAACTCGTCGAGTTGAACCGCGAGCGTCTACAGAACCTCGAGGGACAAGTTGTCCGCCTTGAGGAAGTTCGTCAAGAACAGGCCCGTTCAATCATGGCCCTTGAGGCGATTCCAGCCGAGGGGGCAGACAATGTGATGATCCCACTCGGCGGCGGCGTCCAAATCATTGCAAATGTCCCTAGCCAAGCAGGCGCAGTTGTCGACATTGGCAGCGGAATCCAAGCTGAGCGAACTCGTGAAGAAGCCCTTGAGATGCTCATCGCTCGCAACGACGAGCTCCTCCGCTTGATGGACGCAATCAAGACCGAGTTCGATGAAACCGAGAAGCTTGTTCTCGAACTCGCCAACCAGTTCAACGAAGGAGTTGCCGAACTCCAAGGCGAAGTCACACCAGAAGAAGCAACAACACCTGTTGAGCAAACCGAATCACCATCCTCTCCCAAACGCCGTCGGCGCAAGAGAGGAACCGATCTTACTTTGGACGACTGAGGTGAAAACATGGGCTTATTCGACCGCTTCAAGAAGAAGGCGAAAGAGGCCGTTGAGGAAGAGAACTTCACAGTCGAAGAGGATTCAATCGAAGCCGAAGAAGCCCTCATGCAACGCCGTCAATTGATGGAAGCCATCGAGCGCGCAAAGAAAGCAACACCACCACCACCACCCCCTGGTTTTGAAGAATTCAAAGAAGAAATAGAGGAGCAGTGGGACGAATTCGTCGAGGAACTGCCTGAGGACCCATTCAGCGCACCTGTCGATAAGAAGTCGCGAAAGAAGGCAGAGCGGGCGGCCGCGATTGCTCAAGCCGAAGCGGCTGAGGAAGAACCAGATCCCCCCGAATACAACCCCATGCGTAGTACGACTGGTAGAGAATTAGTAGCCAGTGAAACGGCAAAGTTCGAGATTGATTTGAGTGATGCAGAAGTCAAGCGCGGAGGCCGAGTCATAGCTGCCAGCCAGGCGCTGGAAAACATCCTCGAAGAACTCGAAACGGACCTTTTGATGGCTGATATGGGCCACGATGCGGTGAGCGACGTAATGACTACCCTTCGAGGCTCTCTGATAGGAGCGCGCCTCAACCGCAAGGCTGATCTCAACGAAGTAATTGAGAAGGCCTTGCGAGCTTCATTACTCTCGCTCCTCCAAGCAGGTTACTGGGATTTCGACAAGACGGTCAAGTCATTTGCCAGCCAAGGAGGCCCCGTCTCAATCATGATGGTCGGAGTCAATGGAACCGGTAAAACCACAACCAGCGCGAAAATCGCTCACCGCTTGAACAACCAAGGATATTCTGTAGTTTTAGCAGCAGCAGACACCTTCCGAGCCGGCGCGATTGACCAACTCGCGAATCACGCGGAAAGGCTCGGAGTACGCTGTATTCGCAGCCAGCGCGGCGGTGATGCAGCAGCAGTCGCGAGAGATGCAGTTGAGAGCGCGACCGCCCGCGGCGAAGACATAGTCATCATCGATACCGCGGGCCGAATGCAGAACAAAATCAACCTCATGGAGGAATTACGCAAAGTGCATCGAGTGACTCGTCCGCACCTCGTTCTCTTCGTCGCCGACGCCCTCGCCGGCAACGATGCGGTAGTACAAGCGAGGGAATTCCAACGCATGCTCAGTTTCGATGGTGCGGTCCTGTGCAAACTTGACACCGATGCCAAGGGCGGAGCGGCCCTTTCCATCTCTCACACAACAGGCCGACCGATAGTGTTGGCCGGTGTTGGCCAGGGCTATGATGACCTGCGAGACTTCGACCCGGATTGGCTAATTGATTCGATCCTTACTCCTGATGAGTGACCGCGTCTTTCATCAACAACCCCTTCCGTGTAGTGCTGAATATGTCAGAGGACGAGCCGAAGACGGCCCTCATTGTGGTGGGTAACCCGATTACAGAGGGGCAATTGCAACTGCTTCTTCGCAAGCGTGGATGGAAGGCTGAAATAACCAAGGATGGCGACCAAGCCGTCGACCAATTCGTTGCACTGAGGCCTGACATGGTCTTCATCGCGGTTGATATCCCAACGCTTGATGGACACGTCGCAGCCCTTGAGATGAGAGAGTCAGACTCGAAGGCCCGCATCGTTTTCGTCGCGAGTCGAGGTGGGATGGCTTTGGCAGAAGACGCCGCCTATTCTGCTGGGGCGGTAGGGGTTCTTCAGACTCCATTTTCCATGTCCTCCGTCGAAGAAGTATGGGAAGGTTGGATGGGGCGGATCCCAGAAGCTCCCGGCCTTTCCGACCTCGACGCTCTCTACCCAACCCTCCGGGAGGCTGAACCCGAACTCCCTCCTTTGCCCCCATTACCAGGAATGCCCCCCGCTCCGGGCGCGATTCCTGCTCCTCCCGCAGGAGTTGAAGGGGTCGAAATGCCAGTCGCCACAGCCCCCGCCCCTCCTCCAACTCCCTCTAAACCCAAGCGCAAAACTCGCTGGCTCGTTCGCCTCGTTTTTCTTTTAATCATAGCCGGCGGAGCAATCGGCGGCGCACATTATGCTGGCCTAATCGACCTCAATGCGCTAGCCGAACAAGTCACAGGCGTTTGACCCAACTCACAGATTTTCATCTATTCGAGTGGCAGGAGTATGAGGGACGATTACACTCCCTTCAGGGGCGTCGGTGATAGTCTTCATCGAGACCGCACCATCATCCAGTAAACTCTCATCTCCAGCAGCCATTCGCAAACCCAATCGCCATCGTTTCACAACCTCACGGAATAAGATGAAACAGATGAGTAGCACAGTTCCTGTGATTACTAGGAAATTGATTAGTGACTCAAAGGCCATATTCAGGCCCCACGGTCTAGCAGGGCTTGGAATGAAGTTTCAGCATACTGCTCGGCTGCGGCGCGGCGGTTTTCGGCACTATGGATGCCGGACCCGACGATAATAGCATCAGACCCAGCAAGCACGGCGTCACGCGGATGCCCGTAGCGCTGACCCATCGCGCCCCCGCCGACAGCGAGGTTGACTCCCGGCGTCCAGATCATCTGCCCCGCTCCTACTTTCTCTCGCAGAGCGGCGACCTCGTCTGCCGAGCTACCATTGCCGATGTAGCCGATGACGTGAGGGGAGCCTCGGCCGGTGGCGATTGTCTCGTCAGTGTAGTCCGTATCGAGAAGATTTCCACTGCTCGACATTTGAGCGAGCAAGAGTACACCACCGATACGCTCTACATCAGCCCAACCAGCGGCGATTCCGTCGACGATATCCGGACCAGAAATTCTGTGTGCGGTGACAATATCTGCCCACGAACGGATATCGTGAGCACCAGCCATCTGATTCTGAGAAACCTTGCCGATATCAGCAAACTTACGGTCCTCAAAGAGCAGAAGATCGTGGCGCTGCGCAGCATCTACCAGAAGCCGCCACGATTCTACTGAGAAATCTTCGACAAGGTCGACATGAGTCTTCAGCGCAGCGATATGAGGCCCCACTTCTTCGACCAACTCAAGCAATTCCCCGACGCTGCGCATATCGGCGGCGAGACACACTAAGGA
>JAQXEV010000001.1 GCA_029250665.1 Candidatus Thalassarchaeaceae archaeon
TCTACAGTGACGAATAGAGTTGGATTATGAGTGGCATCTGCTGAAACATTTCCATTTGAATCAAGTGCTCCAATTTCAAAAGTTTGGCAATCTTCCATGGTAATTTTATCCCACATTCCAACATGAGTGCCCTTTTCGAGCGGTCCCATGACCATTAGCATCTGTAATTTTGAAAGACCGAGGGCGATGAGTAATGTTGCAGAATCTCGCTTTGGGTGAATCCCTGGAGCAACTCGAAAACCACCACCAAAAGTTTCGCATTGACTTATGACGAACAACCCCTGCATATCGACAATATTTGCATCTGCGCCGTTGATTTTCATCCATGCTTTCTGGCTCTTCCAACCAAGAATTGCTCGAATTCCCAATGCAGTGTATTTTAGATGTCCACGTATCCACTTGAATTTGCCTTCGATTTTCATTCTATTAACACTTGAAGTCACACCACTATCTACCTCAAGGAATGACCATCGAACATGGTTACCTTCCTTATTTGGTTGGCCATTACATGGGTGAGGTTTTGGAGTTGGGAAATTGTCGTGATGAGGTGAAGGAGGACCTTCACATCGCACACCACCCACCGTGTGATCGATACCGTGAGCGAGAATTTCGACTGCGCCTTGAATATCAAAAAGCGGTATTCCAACCGCACGCGCGAAGTCGTTTCCACTGCCCATAGGCAGAATACCCATCGTCCGACCTGTTCCACGTAACGCACTTGCAACTTCATGGAAAGTACCATCTCCGCCTACTGCAACAATCATTTTATGGTCGTCTGAGAGAAGTTTTGTTGCGATTTCGACAGCGTGTCCTGGTTCTTCGGTTTTGAATAAGTCAACCTCGAATCCAGCAGCTATGAGAGCTGTTTCAAAATCAGGCCATTGTTTGGCAGAAACTCCATCACGAGCCTTTGGATTGAGGATGCACGCTATGCGAGGCATGAATGCTTGAGGATTGGATTCTGACTTGAATCCTCTCAGTGCGAGGAATGATGTGTGATGCGAGGGTCGCGGTGTTTGGAAAGCATGGAAGATGAGGCTGTATTCATGCGGCGAGCCATCGCGCTCGCCGAGCGCGGTCGCCATCGCGTAATGCCAAATCCACTTGTTGGATGCGTACTGGTGCGCGATGGAGAAGTGATTGCTGAGGGTTGGCACGACCATTTGGGTGGTTTACACGCCGAGCAAATGGCGATTGCCGATGCGGAGGCGAAGGGCGTACCAACACAGGGCTCAACAGCTTATGTCACACTCGAGCCCTGCAACCATTTCGGACGAACTCCACCATGTACTGAAGCTCTGCTCTGGGCAGGGGTGAAACGTGTAGTAATCGGCGCTGATGACCCTAATCCTACAGTTCGCGGCGATGGAGCTGAGGCGCTTCGCGCGGCTGGCGTTGAGGTCAAAAATGGGCTACTGGTCGAAGGATGCGCCGCGCAAATGAGCGAATTCATGCATTGGTGCGAACATATGCAACCTGAGGTGTTACTGAAGGCTGCAATCGATGCAAATGGTAGAGTTGATTGTGATCCAAAGGAGCCACCTCAGCGCTTTTCCTCTCCAGAATCATTAGAAATTGTTCACGCAATGAGGGCTGATTCAATGGCGATTCTAGTAGGAGTTGACACGGTAGTTCGGGATGACCCGTCTCTGACAGTTCGTGGTCCTGACATTGGTCCACGCAAGCCGCCCACACGCGTAATCGTCGATCCAAGTGGCAGAACCCCGGCAGATAGCAAATTACTGACCGATGGCGAGGCACCCACACTTTTGATTCACGCCGAGCCATTCGATATTCCCCAATCTGATGCAGAACACGTTGAGCGTGCTGTACTAGCTGCCGATGATGGTGAAATCCCAATCGCACGCATACTTGCCTTCCTTGGCGACCGAGGAATTCAATCGCTTCTCGTTGAAGGTGGCCCAAACACATGGAGGAGGTTCTTGGCGGCTGGATTAGTTGACAGAGCTCACTTGTGTCAATCACCTATCGAGTTGAGCGGAAGCGGAACAGAATTCTCAGGATCTGAATTGAGTTCTGCTGGCTTGCAGCAATTCAGAGAAATAGAGGTCGCCGGAGATAGGATTAGCCATTGGAGGCGAGAGAATTAGCCAATCTTCTGTGACTGAGGTTGAAGCGGAGCAGACTAGGTTGCAACGCTTTCTCGCAAATCCACTCGTCAAGTCGTTCATTGCCTACTCAATCTTTCGAGCCTTCTACGGAATGGGAATTCTGATTGTGACCTATTTCATTGCCACTAGCGAAAATAATCCATGGTGGTATTCGCTAATTTTCCTATTATTCTCAATGGTATTCTCAAGGCTACTATTCCGCTGGATAAAGAAGATGCGAGCTAA
>JAQXEV010000024.1 GCA_029250665.1 Candidatus Thalassarchaeaceae archaeon
CCAAGACAAGGAACGAACATTGAGTAGATCAACTTGGCATCAAGGCTCTTCGGATTCTTCTCAAAGGTTGGATTCTCAATACTCATCGCTTCGATGTCTGTTCCGGCAGGTAGGTCAGCACGGTTTGCGGCTGCTCCGTCCTCGTTGAGTAGGAGTGGTTGGAAGGCTTTAGCCGAAAAGTCGGTGATCATTGTCACGGTCTCGTTGACATCGCTCGAAGAGATGCTGTACTCGAGATTGTAATTACCAGGTGCGAGTTTTAGAGTGGTGCTACTACACTCGCCATCTGCAGACCAAAGCACCTTTCCTGCGTCATTGCTGATACTGAGATCCTGAGTGTGGCTGCCAGCGCTGCGCACAGTAGTGCGGAAGTTGCAACCAACATCGACAAAGACGCTTGACAGACCAATATCTTCGATGTGCATGACATCATTCCACGAATGTTCGATACTGGTCGAGTCTACATTTCCATTGTATTCGAATGAGCCACCGGCAGCGTTGCGACCACTTTCGACATCGTCATGCCCATTGACTCCCTCGAAGTCGATGATGATGCTCTGCGTCGGCTGGAATACTTTCCAATTCGTCCAATGTTCCGCTGGGATGACACACCACTTGGCGTGGTCTTCGTTTTCGTCTAAACTTGACCAGACTCCGAGTTCAGAAGAATCTGAGAAAGTGAGGCACTCGTCACCCCAATTACTCCAATCGTCCCCTTTACCATAGTAGACGAGTGTGTCGGCGGGCTGGCCACGCATTGTCTCCAACTCCTCTACATCGTCCATCGCGCCTAGTCCGCCGTAATCCCAGAAGCCACCTTCGTAAATTGGCCAGGTAACTGCAGAGATAAGTACGGCCAGGATGATCGAGCCGATTGCTACTTGCTTGCCCATATTCGGCGTCAATCTAGCGCCGATTGAATTGACGAGGAACCATCTCACGCCGAAATACAACACGGCGAAGATGAAAATTCCAGTGAGAATCCACGGTATCGCATTGAACACCTCAGCCGTCCAAGGTGCCTGCCTACCACAATCGAAGACATGATGCGAATTCGCCCAGCAGTAATCTGTGCGGTCTTTGGAATATAATTCGAGGAAGATATTGATCGAGAAGACTGAGATGAACCACACGTGTGCGAGATAGACTGCACCAGCGGTCGCGAACCAAGGGTCCTCGGCTGGGCGCTTCTCACGGCCTCCAAGGAAAGGTGGAAGCGTGAGGATGCCGACTGGAATACCGGTCAGGAAAGCGCCCCACCAAGCAGCGTTCCATGAAATCACAGGGGCGCCAAGGAAAGATCCGATCGGACCAGCAGGAATCACGAATTGCGGCAGATATTCTCCCCATCGCAGATATCCGTACGAGAACAGAACATACCAGTCAGGGAATACGAAGCCAGCTTGAGCAAATGGGTCCGCTGCGCTGTGCAGTGGCGGTGGAATCAACCAGCAATAAAATGCCAGAACCATCATCATCGCCGCTAGTATAATCGAATCGCGCAGGACCTCAGTAGGCCAGAAAGCGTGACCCATGTGGACTCGCTTTCGCTCTTGCTCAGCTTCGAGGAGACTGCTTTTCTCACGAACATATGTGTCCGCGATGCGTCCGAATCTATCGATCATACCCATGTCAAACACCCTCTATCAATGCGGCTCCGCAATACCTTGAACCCAGACGATGAACAAATGTGCCAGAATGAGCGCAGTGACAACGACAGGTAGGATGAACACGTGCAGGAAATACATGCGCGTGACAGTCTGGCCCGAGAGCGATGTCCCTGCGAACATCGCGGTTGCGACCCACCCTCCGATGAGGGGGGTCGAGTTTGCCATGTTGATTCCAATTGTTGCAGCGCCGAAAGCCAAGCTATCCCAAGGGAGGAGGTAGCCTGAGTAGCCGAAGAAGATGGTGAAGAACATCAAGGCGACACCGATGAGCCAGTTGAGCTCACGTGGGTTACGGTATGCGCCAGTGAAATACACGCGACACATATGAAGAAACACAGCAGCCACCATGAAGTGCGTCGCCCAATGGTGGATTGAACGGATGATGTAGCCAAATGGAAGCTGAACCATGATGAATTCCATCGATGAGTAAGCAGGGGTTGGGTCGCCTTCTCCTCCCGGCACGTAATAGAGTCCGAGAACCGTGCCGGTAATGACTAGGACTACGAAGGCGAGGAAGGAGATTCCACCGAGGCAGTATAGAGGATACCAATACCAAATGATTCGAAGTTTGTATTTCTCAGCGTGCGTCAGAGGCATCTGACGGTGCACGCTGTAATACGCATCCCGACTCATTCCCCAGTAATCTTGGATGCGGAAGCGAGTATCAAGCCAGGAGAATGCCCAGAGGAAGGATTTCTCAGCCAACCCCATGCTTCCCGCGCTGGTCTCGACAGCACGAAGGATGTCCTTGCGAGGCATATCATCGCGCTCTTTACGCAGAGTGAATGCTACGAGCACAACGATGAGGGCGATGAAGAGCCAAAGGAACCAGAATTGTAGCATCATCTCACCTCAGTCGCAATATGTGTACCAGTCTTTGAAGTCCGGGAGGGCTTCAATCGTGTCGCCCGTGATAATCCACGGGATGAGTGGGAGGCCGACAGGCGCGGGGCCACCGGTTCGGCGGATGCCGATATAATCAAACTCCGCTCCAGTCGAACGGTTTCGATTTCGATTCTTTTCAATCGCGGTCGGGTCGAAGCGACTTGAGTGGCAGATACAGAACAATTTGTTGCCACCCGCATCGACCGCACCGGGCGTCCATTGATTATTTGTGAAGTCATTTTGAACCAATTGCCAGCCCGGAATACAGCATAGGTGAGTGCAGCGAGAGAAGATGACAACAAGATTGTCGTGGATTGAGAGTGGAGCGAGTGCGGGGTCTTCCTCAAGTTCGTAGCCGCTACCTACGTATTTCCCGCTCTCAGTATAGCCGTCCATGAATTGGAAGCGAGGCTTATCGGTAGCGATTGGAGTCGACGCGTTCTCGGTGTGAGGTACGTACATCACATTGACCGGGAGTCCAGACCAGACTCCCTGAGCGCCTACCATTCCGGTGGGGCTGTCGGTCGCGGCATTGACGAAAGCGGAGTATGACATAGACTCAAGGTGCCTGTCACCGTACCAAACGGAGTCCTCGGCACCTGAAGGAACCCAGAAGCGAACGGCAGTGTCGCCGCCGGACGAGTCAGCAGTACCCATCAATAAGGACGCGAATCCGATGCTACCGAGACTAGCCATGGTGATGACGCCGGCGGCGGTGTTGAACGAATAACGCATGAATTCACGGCGATCGATGACGGGGTTTGATTCAGAAACCTCGTCATCGGAACCTGGAAGTGAACGTAGTCGGAATCTTCGCGCCATGAATCACACCTCGTATTGCTGCCATCCTTCTGTGTCATTGGGTGGGATGTACTTGTTTCGCCTGTGCTTGACGACAATTACGTCAGGCATGACAAATCGTAGATA
>JAQXEV010000059.1 GCA_029250665.1 Candidatus Thalassarchaeaceae archaeon
GATCTATTGGATGCATTCTCTCCGATTTGCCCCTTCTTCAGTCACCATATTTCTTCAACTCTTTACGAGCGCTCTGCAGTCGAGGCTGACTCATTTCCCGTTCTACCAGCAGGAGCCATTGATGATGGTGCTGAAGGTTGGCTATCGATTACCGATGTGGTGATGGAATTCAACTCTGAGATGTGGAGAGTCAAGAAGGAGCAAGGCCTTTCCTTGAATTCAGAATTAACAGGAATAGAGATTCCGAATGACCTAGAAGCACTGAGTATTCCTTTGAGTCGAATGCACCGTTTGGTGTGATTCAAAGTATGAAGGGCACCAATGCCTTTCGGTCCTCTGGATATTCTTCAAATTCCTCCTTGTACCATTTGTGGTGGGCAAGTGCTCTAGGGGCGAGATTGCACGCTGTCCATATCGCAAAGGTCGCACCTGCAAGCGACCATGTAGCGATTGCCCACCCTGTCCATTCGATGATTTCTCCGAGATAATTCGGGCAAGACACCTTCTCGAATAACCCTCCTCTCGGGATTTTGTATCCTGTCGAACCATCATCGCGTAGAGCGAAGAGAATGTCGTCAGATTTGATGTTGATAATCATACCAGTAAAGAAAATAATTGTACCAATAATGAATCTAGGATCCATCAACCACTCAAGGCCATAATTCGGTGTTAACTCAAATAACCACATTCCATTCAACCATGTGTTGAAGCCATTGAAAAACAGGGCCATGAAGACGATACTAAGTGGCATCATTTTGCCCGAAATTCGAGCGCGTGTAGGCCAAGCCCAAGCCCTATTGATGTAGTGAGCAGTCCATGCAGCCCAGAATAGTAAGACTACAGGTTCTCTATTGGAGCCGAGTAAAAGCATCACAGAAAGAAAGACGGCTGGAACTGTTTCCATCAGAATCCAACCAGTTCTTGCTGGAATCCTTACTCCCCACCCCTTTCTTTCATGCCGCCCATAAGGTGCGCGAAAGAATACTAGGGCGACAAGAACTACGATTCCGAGGCCAATCCAAATTAACGAAATCAATCGGTAATCCGATTCACTGACAAATAACATCAGATCCTTACCTGTCCATGTTCCTTCAACCAATTAACCGAATCAAATATTGTTTGTTCGAGAGGTCTGGATTGATGGTCAATTTGATCTCGAGCGAGGTCCCCTGGAATATCCCTACACTGGACGGCAAGTGCATGAAGGCTCCCCCTGCTGAATGAAGGTCTCTTGCCTGTGATTGAGGATGATATGGCTGCGAAAGGTAGAGCGAGGTATGCAGTCCAGAATGGAAGTGTGGCAATGTGGGTTCTCCGCCCAATTACTTCCCTCACCATGTGTGATAACTCGGGCATCGACGCCCAGGTTCCAGGCAGTAAGTAGTGTTGGCCATCTTTACCGGAATCGACGCAATTCGCAGCACTGCGACAGACATCTCGGACATCGACCCAGTTGAATCCGTTATTGAGGGCGAAGGGCATTGATCCATTGGCGATGTCCGTCAAAACTTTGCCCATTCTACTGGGCTTGAAATCTTGAGGGCCGATTATTCCAGTTGGGTGAACTATGTTGATGTGTAATCCTTGTTCTCTGTGTGAGAGAACAGCCCTTTGTGCTTCAGCTTTGGTTCGGTCGTAGGGGGCGGCCTTTGGGTCGGTGACTAGTGGCCTATCTTCTGTAAGGGGTTGATTTGTTGGGTGTTGGCTGAGGGCGTGAACACTCGAGAAATGAATCATCTTTGAGACTCCAGCTTCGACGGCGGCGTTGGCTACAGCGGTGCTGCCGCCGACGTTGATTTTTTGCATTAGTTCTTCTTGGACCTTCTCAACCGCCACGAATGCAGCTGAGTGGAACACGACATCACAATCTCTCATTAGTGGTTGTAATGAATTACTGTCTAGAAGGTCTCCTCTGACGAGGTTGACGTTGAGATTTTCAAGAGCACGAATGTCTGAACGTACAAGGCAGTCAACCTCGTATCCTCTGTCGAGTAGTTCTCTGACGAGATTGCCACCCACGTGACCACTGGCCCCGGTCACGAATGCCCTCATGGTGGTGTCTAGTAGTGAGGCAGAATGAATGTAACGGCTCAATTCAACGCTGAATGGGGTCGTTCACCTGCGAAATGATCGTTTAGGAGGGTTACCATCTCCTGTCCAATTCTGAATTGCGCCTCGGCTGTCGCTGCTCCGATATGGGGTGTGCCGTGGAATGCTGGGTGGTGGATTAGTGGATTATCAACAGGGGGTTCGATTTCAAAGACATCGAGTGCTGCTGAGGTCAATTTTCCCGACTCAAGTGCAGATAGAATTGCAACTTCATCGACTATACCTCCGCGTGCACAATTGACGATGTGATTACCACACTCGACGCCGTCTGCTCCTATTCCTGGCATCGCATCTAGTCGTGATATATTCACTAAGTGATGGGTCTCATCAGTGAGGTTACAGTGGATTGTTATGTGCGTGCACATTCTGAAAACAGCATCGACTTCTTCATGTAATGTACAACCGAATTGGCGAGCAATTTCCTCTGGAAGGTATGGGTCGTAGGCATGGCATTCCATCCCTAATGCTGAAGCTACGGTTGAGACGCCCTGTGCAATTCGACCGAAGCCGATGAATCCTAGGCGCTTTCCTGACAACTCTGTGCCTTTCAGTTGCTTCTTTTCCCAAAGTCCCTGCCGAATACCGCGATCTCCTCGAGGAATGTGTCGACATGATGCTAAGAGGTGGCCAATGGTGAGTTCTACAACGCTGTGAGTCGAGGACCGTGGGGTATTACAAACGACAATGCCTGCTTCTGATGCAGCTGCAATATCGATATTATCGACACCTACTCCACCTCTGCCAATGAATTTTAGATTGGGAGATTTAGCGATCACATCTTCACGTATTTTTGTAGCACTACGGACTACCACAGCATCGTAATTCAAGAGTGCTCCATCAAGTAATTCTTCTCTTGTGAAGTGTTGTTCTGTTACATCGTGCCCCGCATCTCTGAGAGATTGAACGGCGCGTTGGTCCATGCCATCAGTGACGGCGATTCTTGGCATGTAGCGTTGCAGCGACTGAAATGAAATGAAGATTTGTGAGGCAGCAGTTCAATTGTAAGGTGGTGAGAATGAAAGTCAGAAGAATTCGCCGCCGAGAGGATGGAGACTACCGTTTGCTTCTTGACTGTGACAATGGCGGTTGAGTACATGGCAGCCGACCTTGAGTCCATCGTTACCGCGATACTCATCCTTTTGTCGCCGCTTGTTCTGGCTATTCCACTATCTTTGGGTTGGAAATGGTGGGTTGGCACTGAGCCCGAACACGTACATTATCGGGAGAAAGTGAGAAGGGTGCTCGATGCTGGCCTCCCCCTTCGTCGGTTTCGCAAGGAACTCGATGCCGAGGCTAGAATTGTTAACATCGATCCGGAGCGTCAATCACGAATCGAAACCGACTTATTGTTTCCAATGCGAATCAAACACTTCTTGCTGATGCCGGGATTAGTTGTTTGGCCTTTGTTGGGTTTAGTCGCTGCATTGTTGACGATTCCTCTAATGCCGATTCTTCGATTTTTTGAATGGCTGTTGATCGAAAAAAGGGTTCTCCTTTGGATCGGAATCACAGTTCAGAAGATTACTCGTTGGGAAATAATCGGAATTCCGAGAGTTGAGGATGGGGTGAAAAATCCAGATCCCGTTCTCGCCTCAATAAATCGTATGCCGATTACTGTTTTCCTCGGCTTATTCACTTTCTTGATTGTAACTTACTTACCCCTCGATACTCGTTCTGTTCTGATGTTATCGAGTCTGTTTTACCTCATTCTTGTTGCGTTCATATCTGTTCTCAGGGCAGCAACACTGAGTACAATGGTTTTCGCAGATACAGGTACTCGTCGTTTGCTTCCAATGGGCACTTTCGTGGAAGATATGCTTGGCCCTTGGGTGGGCGTCGGTCTGATTTTCTTACTCTCTCGTCAGTTGTTTTACGGCACTGAGTTACGTAGCGGAGAGATGTTCGGAGACCCTGTTTTATTCTCCTTGGCGGTGCTTCTTGTACTCTATACCGCGACTATGATTGGCGTCGCAGTCGAGATTTCCTTTTTCAGATCACGAGCGGAGTCAGTTCGAGTTGAATTTCAGGATCAGATGATTAAGAAATACAATCCACAATTGTATCTCTTCACTCGGAATCTGGGGATGCTGAAGATTTCTCGCCTCATGACTTTACGCGAGTGGGTAAATCGAGGAGAGAGGATTGAGTTATCCGATTTGGAAGAACTCAAACGAAAGTCGCAGTAATCGTGCTATCACTCACTTCGATTGAGATTTCTCCATTTACATCTAGTTTGGTCGAAATCAAACAATAGGAAAGCCATGTGTCTCCTAATCGATGACTGCAAAGAATTTCTATCCTCTCTCCTTCAGAAAAACGGGCCTTACCTTTTGGAATTTGTTTGTCTGATTTGAGACATCTTCCTAACCTTGCCTGTATGCCTCTTGCCTCCATCCGTGCATGTATTTCCTGTCCTGGATAACATCCCTTTTTCAAATCGATAAGGTTAGCCAATCCGAGTTCAAATGGAATGTGGTTGGAGGTTTCCATTGAGATGTCGATATTTCCTGTTAAACTCTGTAGAGCTAACCAACTATCTGCTTCACCCTGACTTGCTCCGTTAGTCTCCAATCCTTCTTTGATAGATTGCAAGAGCCTAGTTGGGATTAGCATCTCAAACGCTGTGTATTCTTCGGTTTCAGTTGAGAGAGAAATCATAGAATCAAAAAATTCAGTCCAATTATCTTGTGTGAGATCATTCGCTCCGATTCCGAGGCCAATTATTACCCTCTCTGGCTTTTTTCCCACTATGATTAACCGATGAACAGCACCATCACCAGTGCTGACTTCCACATCCTCATTCCAAGGGACTCCGGTCGAGAGAACATCACGAATTTCTTTTGCATTATCCAGGCTGTGAACGAGTAGAATTTGTTCTCCAAGATCTGCATGGAGTATGTGGCCAATAATCCGTCCATTAAGGTCACAAAGAACGGACTCTTCTCTTTTCATAACTTTGGATGAGATGTCCATTGAAGAAACTCTATTCAGATGGTCGTGACAATTCTTACCCGATAGAAGTGTAACTCCACTTGGAATCTCGATATACTCTGCGAGAGGGTGAAGATTCTCGTCAAATGTCAAGCGACCAACTCAGCCGAATGACTGACCGCAGCCGCAGGCTCGGTCGGCATTTGGATTATCCATATGGAATCCTCCACCCATCAGACTGTCACGGAAATCTAAGCGAAGTCCGTTCAGCAGTGCGCTGTCTTTATTGTGAATCATCACAGTAACTCCATCGATATCGACGGTCTGAAATCCGTCATTATCTGGTTTCTCGACGATTACCATGTCGTAGAGGTAGCCGGAGCACCCTCCTGCCTTTGCACTAATGATGAGGACGTGTGTGTCAGTTTGTTCGCCGATTGCGGCGAGAACGGCCTTTCGTGCTGAATCAGAAACCTCGATTTGAACATCTACAACTTCGACAGCGGTCGCAATGGGCAGCGAGAAGCCCGAACCGTCGAGAAGACCCACATCTGTAGGCCCGTCAAGGTGATATATCAATGATTCCAGTTTAAACAACATGCCACGTCAATCCAACACAGTGAATGCGACCGGGCATTCTGTGGAGGGAGTTAGAGAATCCGACGTGGTCCGTTGGGAGGGAAAATCAGTGTTGAGAATCAATGATTCGCTGGCAATCGAGGCCCCATTGACTGTTGAACTGGTAAGTGGTGATTCAAATCACTCATTGGGGTTGACAATGAGGACACCAGGTGATGATGAGGACCTTATCGTAGGGATGCTCTATTCTGAATCAATTATTGATGGAGTAGAGGATATTCTCTCGATTAAACTCAACTCTGAAGTTGCAACAATTCAGTTGTCAGATAATGTTCACTTTGACATCAATGAACACACTCGTAGCACCACTAAGACAGCAGCCTGCGGAGTCTGTGGCAAGCAATCACTGGACAATCTTAGGCATTTCCATGGGCCTCCTCTTTCCGAAGATATTCACATCACTCGCTCGATAGTTTCTTCGAATTCTAATTCTTCGAGAGCTGCTCAAACAATGTTTTCCCAAACTGGTGGGTCTCACGCTGCGGCAGCGTTCACCGAGCAAGGTCAATTGATCTGTATCAGAGAGGATGTGGGGCGACATAATGCAATGGACAAACTAATCGGTGCCTTACTCAGAGAATCTATCAAAACACCTCAACCTCGGCCATACAACGGACAATCAAGAACAATTGTTCACTTATCCGGGCGTTCATCTTTTGAATTAGTTCAGAAAGCTGTGAGGGCAGGATTCCCTATACTATCCTCGGTTGGTGCTGCAAGTAGCCTCGCAGTTGATCTCGCCCGCGAAAACAATCTCTCATTGATTGCATTCGTCCGCGATGAAAGCATGGTAATCCATTCCGCTCCGTTCCGAGTCGTCGAATGAAGCGATAATAATCCAAGCAATCTGCAACAGGCTGAATAACGAATCTGTGATTCGTCAAGCATGGGTCGTGAGGTCACAGAGACGACTCCTTTGGAGGATTCCGCGCCGCAGACCAGCACCCCCTCCTCGGTAGCTGCAGGCATACCTGCAATCCTCTCAACCATGAAACACGGATTTTCTAAGGTGGGAGTTCTATCCACAGTCCAAACCCTGAGTCGAGTAAACCGCTTTGGCGGTTTTGATTGCCCTGGTTGTGCTTGGCCCGATCCAGACAATCATCGTACAATAGCAGAGTTTTGTGAGAACGGCGCAAAAGCCGTCGCCGATGAGGCTACGTCGAAAAAAATCACCAAAGTATTCTGGGAGTCACACAGTGTTAGTGAACTATCCACTCGAAGTGATCACTGGCTCAACGATCAGGGCCGCCTAACCAGTCCGGTTTTCCTCGATAAAAATTCGGACCACTATGCTCCGGTGTCTTGGCCAACCGCATTCTCGATTATCGCAGACGAATTGGAATCACTCTCTAACTCCAACGAAGCAATATTCTACACATCTGGAAGAACAAGCAATGAGGCAGCATTTCTGTGGCAATTACTCGCTCGAGCTTTCGGCACGAACAATCTCCCTGATTGTTCGAACATGTGTCATGAATCATCTGGTTTTGCGTTGAATGATGCCATAGGAATTGGTAAGGGTACTGTGACATTAGACGATTTCAACGAATCTGACCTTATCCTCGTAGTTGGCCAAAACCCAGGGACTAACCATCCACGCATGCTTACAGCATTACGTGATGCTAGGGCAAACGGAGCCTCAGTAATCTCAATTAATCCACTAATCGAGACTGGAATGAAGCGATTCAAACATCCACAAAATCCTCTCGAAATGCTTGGTTCAGGTTCTGAAATTGCCGACCAACATGTTCAGATTCAAATCAACGGAGATCTTGCTTTATTCCGAGGGATAAATCACCATCTCTTGTCCAATGATGAATTCGATCAAAATTTCATCGAGAATCATACTGCAGGTTTTGACGAATTCAAACACGCAGTCGCTGAGGTAGATTGGTCACTTATTGAGGAGTTCACAGGTCTTTCTCGACAATATATCGAAGACCTAGCTGAACGTATTGCTTCTGCTGAATCAATCATCATTTGTTGGGCTATGGGAATTACCCAACATCACAATTCAGTACAGACAATTCAGGAGATGACCAACACTCTACTTCTTGGAGGTCACATTGGCCGACCAGGTGCTGGAGTTTGTCCAGTTCGAGGTCACTCTAATGTCCAAGGCGACCGAACCGTTGGAATCAATCATCTTCCCTCAAGTGATTTCATAGCAAATTTGTATAATTCAACGGGAGTTCAATCCCCCGAATCTCATGGTTACGATGCTGTGACTGCCTCTCAAGCGATGTTGGCTGGAGATGCTAATGTATTCTTGTCAATGGGAGGAAATTTCCTCTCCGCAATGTCAGACACTAAGGCGATTGCACGGGCTATGAAAAAGTGCTCATTAACGGCATGTGTCTCTACTAAATTGAATCGTAACCATCTAGTGACGGGTGAGCGAGCGCTAATCCTTCCTTGTCTTGGTCGCACTGAAATTGATGAACAGGATTCCGGTAATCAATTTGTTTCGGTTGAAAATTCAATGGGAATCGTTCATAGTTCTGAAGGCCGTAATGAACCTGCTTCGCCCGATCTATTGTCGGAACCTGCAATCATATCAGGAATTGCCACAGCCATTGAGGACAGAATCTCTATGAGCAATTTGAACTGGACTGAATTAATTTCAGATTATGATAATGTCAGAAATCTAATCGAAGAGACCATCCCTGGGTTTGATGATTACAATCGAAGAGTTCGTCGTCAGTCCGGGTTCTATTTGCCAAATGGGCCGCGAGATTCCCTCATATTCAATACGGATACTGGAAGAGCTAACTTCAGATTCCACCCTATTACAGCTATTAATCCTAAATCTGGAGAATACATCATGATGACTATCAGATCACACGATCAATACAACACTACAGTCTATTCTGAAAATGACCGATATCGAGGTGTCTCAAAGGGACGTAGAGTAGTTTTGATGAATCCTCACGATGCTGCGAAAGCATCTCTCCAAACTGGAGATATGCTCAACCTCTATTCTCATTTCAAGGGAGAAATCCGTCAGGCAAATAATTGGTTTTTGATTGAATACAATATTCCTCGAGGGAATATCGCGACATATTTTCCCGAAGCAAATGAATTGATTCCTTTGACTTCAACCGCATATGGAAGCAACACACCTACGAGTAAATCGGTTAGGGTCACAGTCGAGCGTGTTCAAGATTGAATTCTTTCGGTTTTACGTTGCTCTTTCAATAATAGTGAGCACCTATTCATTTGAGTTTTACACAAGCGCTCTTCCTCCTCATCTAAGTCTCTGTCAAGCGCTTGTTCGAAGCATCGGATTGCATCGGTGAAATGTTCCATCGCAGCATAAGATGAACCCATATTGTAGAGTGTTCTACCAGTTACCATTGTGGGATCCATCGAAATAGCTTGATGATATGATTGAATACTTTCTGAGAATCTGCCGAGTTGATGCAAAGCATGACCTCTGCCATTATGAGATCTGACCCGTATTTCTCTTTCTTCTCTTGGTGCTGATGAGATTGCTTTCTCGAAGCAATTGAGTGCTTCAACACCCTTGTCTTCTCCTAGTAGAGTCAATCCCTTATTGTACCATTCAATCGAGACATTAACATCGTCTTGATTGGGTGATGTGTCATGGCCGCTGTGGAGTTTCGCTTGTATTGCTGCTGCAACCAAGTCGACACCTCCGTCGGGAACTTCTTCCTTCTCCTCTTGCATCAGCAATTCGTTTGCTTTGGTTCGACATTGAAATCCCTTCTCGACATGACCAGCCGCTTCCAGAGCATCAGCCATGCCACTCCATGCTTGGGCGGTGGAACCGTATTCCTCGATGATTCTCTTCCAAATTTGAACAGCCCCTGCGTGATCACCATGTTGTGTTGATTCGCGAGCTTGTTTTATCAGCACAACATGAGTATCTTCTAAAGCAACCAAGAGGGAACTGTCATCTGTATCCTCTTCTTGTGAACCATCGTTGAATACTTCATATTGTGCTGGGTGAATTTCGTCATGGTTGGTTTGTGTTCCCTCAAGAATCTCTTCTGCAGCGAAGTCTGAATC
The DNA here is from genome assembly GCA_029250665.1 of Candidatus Thalassarchaeaceae archaeon. GTDB lineage: Archaea > Thermoplasmatota > Poseidoniia > Poseidoniales > Thalassarchaeaceae > MGIIb-O1. The sequence goes on from JAQXEV010000059.1 coordinate 9,715, forward strand.
TGCTTCCACATCATCAATTTCAGAAGGCGAATCACTGTTGGGGGTTAATTCTTCGAACAGTTCCAGGGCTTCTTGGTGAGTATTGTCAAGTTCTAAGCAGTAAGATATTGTGTTCAACGCGTCTTCATGCAAATCTAACGCTTTGAGACAGAGACCGCAAAGATACCAGAGCTGGGCAGATTCAGAATAGTCCCCTTCCAAAGCGGGTGAAATAAGATTCAATGCTTTCTCGTAATCTTCCGCGTCAATTAGATTGGCTGCATCTTGGAGGATATCACGTTGCACGGGTTCAGTTTCTTCCATAACCTCAACAGGTTCTGCAGTTAGCACAGGTAGTTCTTCAGTTTCTTGCTCTTGATTGGTTGATTCCAAACTGTCATCTAAACCATCTTCGACTCTATCCTCTTCAACAGCTTCATCGCGTGAAGCGATTGTAGCGAGACGAACGTCAGTCAATCCTAATTCCAACGCTGAGTTTGCATATCTCCTCGCCAACAACAAATCTCTACCATCCAAAAGTATTGCAAGATTTGCAGCAGTGGGGGCATGAAATCTATTAATCAAAAATGCCCGTTCAAATGCGACTATTGCTCCTTCTTCATCGCCCATCTGGTGATTGACGACCCCAAGACCATACCAAGCTGCAGAGTTGTCGGTCTCAGTTTCGATACAGAATTCATACGCAAACTTCGCTAGAGTATAGTCTCCCTGCCTTGCGATTTCATTGGCTTGTGCCAAAGTGTATTCGACCACGTGATGAATGGCGTGAAGAATCATGGATAAGAGTTCTGAGGGGATGAGCCTTCAGGGAACTCTGAAATCGAAGTTGTCGGCAGAGATAGATGGTGGTAGTCTGAGCCTAGCAGATGGTAGTGAGATATTCCTGCTAAGTTCAATGCTGTTTGGTTTGTTGACCTGGTATAGTGCAAACGTCCCGAGATATTCATCAGGGGTTCGTCTATTCGCTTTACTCGGCATAATCTCAATGACTTCCTTACTCTTCCTCAACTTGTTGTGATCTAATGTTCATACCTCATCGTACAGATATTCAGTGGGAATACTTCGGTCCGCCAGGTCCGCATCCCGAAATAGAAGGTGTTTGTGGAAGGCGGGTTAGAATAATTCAAGAAAAGAGTTTTTCCAAGTTTGAGAAGTTTCTCAGCACACTGATGAAAGCGCCTAAACATGTCAATAGGGATCTTGACGATCTGAATTCTCTGATGTGGGAATTAATGGATGGTGAACGAAATTTTGTTGAGATTATTCAATTAATGGATTCAACATTCCATGAGCGAATGATTCCAACTACTGAGAGAACACTAGCATCAATTGATCAATTGGTAAATTTAGGGTATGTGAGAATTGAACCACTAGCGGATGATGACCCGTCTTAGTGTTCAGTTGACAGGTGCAGGGTCATCTGAACGATTTTCTTCGTCAATTCGTGATTTTGCAACTGAAGCAAAATAGGCAATCATTGGGAAAGCGATTAGTAGCCCAAAACAACCAATGAGTGTTGCAATACCATACAGAGTCTCTTGCACTGGATCCAATTCGAATTCCGAGACAGAGACTAATTCATGTTCAGCCATAGTGAGGGTGACTTCTATCCCTGCTGCCGATAACAGTTCTCCTTCGTCTGTAATTTCTATTATCCAGGTAGTCAGCACTCTTTCATCATCTACTAGAGCCTCTGCTGCGAGTTCCGCGCCTTCGGGATCTTCAGCTTGCAGGTATCCAACTCCTTCTATGGGGAGTGCGAGTGAGACTCTCCCTCGTAAGATTCCTGATCCTTCATCGAGTTCAAGGCTATGTGTATAGGCTGAAATGCAGGATTCTGATACTTCATCGAATTCCTTGCAGTTAAACACTGCATCTCCATCATCTCCAAGTAATTCAGAGGAATGCCAAAGAGAGCTCGTAGAGGTGACCGTCAACACAGCATCACTGGGCGCATTCAATACACTGATATTGAGCCACGTAGTTGCAGAAGAGGTCGAGACAAACCAGGCCGATTCGTTCTCATCTGACTGCATAAGTTCGTAATTGATCTCTTCATTCGTCGTCTCGTATCGGTAATACTCACTGTCTACCGTATTCGAATAAACAGCGTAGGAGAGGACAATAATCAAGACAAGCCCCATTCCAATCATCGTCCGAAGCATGTTCGGATTACGAGAGAGGGCCTTCTTCATCGAGGGGGGCTAATCGAGAGGTGGGTTTGAACCCTATGTGGAGTCCGTGAGAACGGACCACTGCGGGGCGAGTTCTTCCTCCCAAGTCATCACGGTTATATACGGCCTCAAGGTCGGCCGGTCGCTACAAGGTGACTTAATGACGACCTATCACGATGTCCCAGCCGATCTGCTCATCTCTGACCTCTCTCAGAGATTAGCCGATAACGATGCCATCAGTGCTCCGGAGTGGGCCGAATTCGTCAAAACAGGTACACACCGTGAGCGCCCTCCAACACAGTCTGATTGGTGGTATATCCGCTCCGCCGCCGTACTTCGAAAGGTTGCCTTGAAAGGCCCGATTGGTGCAAATCACATAGCGCAACTCTTCGGCGGTCCTAAGGACCGTGGAGTCAAACCGAACCGGGCAGTTGCCGGCTCGAGAAAGGTTGCACGAACTATTCTCCAGCAACTCGCTGCTGCCAAACTAATCATAGATACTCACAACACCGCAGGAACGGTCACCTTAGGCAAGGTAGTAACACCCAGCGGCCAGGCATTGTTGGACGAATCAGCTCATGCTGTTCGTCCCCAAGCCGAGGAGAAGTACCCGGGACTAACCCGATATTGAGGTGATTGAATGGCACGACACAAACCATTCGCCAAGAAGCAGCGCCTCCTCAAGGTCACTAAACAGAACCGCAGGGTTCCTGTCTGGGTTATGCTCCGTACAGCTCGTAACACAGTATCTCATCCTAAGCGCCACCACTGGAGGCGCTCCAAGCTGCAGAGGTGATTGAGATGGTTGAGGTCAAGGAAATGGTAATCCCGCTCAGGGCCGCATGGAGAGTCCCTCGCACCAAGAGGGCTAACAGAGCGATGGCAGAGGTCAGAAAGCATGTCGCCAAGCACATGAAGCTCCAAGATGGAGAAGAGATGTACATCGATTCCGAAGTCAACGAGGCCATTTGGGCTCGTGGTATGCAGAAGCCTCCTCGCAAGATCAGAGTAGTCTGCACTAGAGATGAGGGATTCCCCCTCGAAGTTAAACTCGCGGAGGACTGAAAATGGGCAATATCCGACCTTCTTTCATCAAGACACGTGCAAAGCGTCTTTTGGAGATTTATCCTGACAAGTTCACAGATAACTTCGATACGAACAAGGACTTGGTAAGTGAATTCACTGACGTTGATAACAAGAGGATGCGCAATTGGATTGCGGGCTACATCACTCGTTACATCCAACGTCGCACTGATTGAACATTTACTCGCCCGCTGGGCTAATCAGTAAACCCACTCTCGCATGGAGTGATATCAATGGGTGAGCGAGCCAATATCTTGTATCCCTCGTATTCAGATCGGGTCTGTATCGTTTTGGTTGAACCAGCGATTGATGGCAATATTGGTGCTGTTGCTCGCTCAATGCTGAATTTTGGCTTCACCGACTTGAGGGTAGTTGGTAGAGAGGGTGATTGGTCGGAAGAAACTAGGAATCGCGCTAAGAACGCTCAGAATATTCTTGAATCTGCTCGTCAATCCGCTTCTTTGGAGGAAGCAGTGGAAGACTGTTCCTTAGTTATTGGTACATCTGGGAAACGCGAACATGGTGACAAGATTGCATTTCGTCACTTCCTTCTCCCGGATGAATTACCTAATCGTCTTGATGATACATCCGGCCTTATTGCTCTCGTATTCGGCACCGAGGGCAAAGGTCTCTCGACCGAAGATCTCCACTTGTGTGACTTCCTTTGTACAGTGCCTACGTGGGAAGGATATCCAATTCTGAATCTCAGTCATGCGGTGACCCTTGTGTGTAGCTCATGGTTCGTAAATGAAATTTCTAATGTTTCTCGGGGTGAATTGGAAAAGTTGAGTTCGGTTGAAACGGTGAGAATTCTATCTCCAGAACTACGGCGCCAGTTCCGAGACGATGTAAGGCGGCTAGCTCAGGCGGTCCCAGTGCCGGAGAATAAGAGAAATGGAATCGAAGAAACTCTCACGAGAGTAATACTTCGTGGTATGCCGAAGGATGATGAAATTTCTCGAATCTTAGGCGTCATCAATAAGGCGACTCAAGCGTTCGAAGAAGAATAATCTTCGGGAGTCCAACTCGCCCAACTCTTAGGTGTCTCACGAACGTGCATTGCAACAAGTCTGAGCTGATTGGAGTAAGATGTATTGATGTGTGGAGCGACTTGTTCGAACGCCCATTTCGCAAGGTTCTCAGCAGTTGGAATGAAGTCGACAATGACTGTTCGATGCGAGTCTCCCATTTGTGCTAGGGCTTTCAGAGCATCTTCATCTCCTGAATATACAACAAATGAGTGGTCAACAATATCATGAATGTGCTCAGATAAAATTTTCGATACATCACTAAAATCGATTAGCATACCTTCTTCTGAGACACCTTTTTCTGCAACGATATCGCCTTCTATCTCTGCTTCCCATCGATATCGATGACCATGCATATGGCGACATTTGCTCTTATGATTAGGAACTCGATGTCCGGTATCAGTCTCAACCCATCGGCGTATTTTGGTACTCATTCATTCCCCTCCTCAAACTCAAGACAAATTGAATTGATGCAATACCTAGGGCCAGATGCTTCATGGAAGAGGTGCCCTAGGTGCGAATCGCATTCAGAACACCGAACTTCAATTCGCCTCATACCGTGACTCCGATCCTCAACTTGTTGAATTTTTGAATCGTTGGATTCAGCAGAGAAAGACGGCCATCCACACCCTGAGTCAAATTTACTAGTCGAGTCGAATAAAGTTCGACCACAATCAGCACAGTTGTATTTTCCATCCTGAAAATGCTTGTCAAATTCGCCGGTAAATGGACGTTCAGTTGCATTTTCTTTCATCACTTGAAATCTCAATTGAGCCTTCAATGCACCAGCCAAAACCGTACCCCACGGTGCAATATACTCCACAGGGTCAGCACGGCCGATAGCATGGAATGCTAGTATCCGTTCAACATCGGCCCCACTGGTGCCACTACTACGTCCCTTTTCATCAGGATTGTAACTCGTATTTGTGTTGGCGAAGACCGTATCAAAGTCTAGACCTAGAGTTCCACATGCGACTAGGGCTTCTCTGAGAATCACTTCTTTATCGCCATTGATGTAAGGGAGGGAGAATGAAACTCTTTCATTATCCCAGTTTCCAATCGCAAATGCGTCACCAAGCGCTGAATAAAATTCTGGCCTACAATCTGGATAAATAGCATGATCGCCCGAATGCACACCAAGAGCAATAACAACATTTGAATCTTCACGAATAGCAACACTAAGGGCATATCCGTAGAGAATCGAAGCGAAAATTGCATTACGATTTGGAACTACTGTATCCTTCATCTGTGCTTCTTCATAATGACCCACTGGGATATCAAAATCTTCACTCGTCAAGGCGGAATGGAACATGGACATAACACTAGACAAGTCAGCTAGGTTATGTTCTACCTCATATCCATTCTTTGCCAAATAGGCGATGTTTGCTTCAGCTCGTTCTAACTCGATTTTGTGCTTCTGGCCATAATCATATGAAATGCAACTGACTTTGTAACCGTCTGCGAGTAATTTCAGCAATAGGCCAGTGGAGTCCATACCACCAGAGAGGGCCATGACAGCTCGCATCAATCGACCCCCATCCATTTGTGAGTTTGAAGACTGAGGCGCCATCCGGGGCTTTCTCTGACCAATTTTTCAACCAGTTGGAATGACTTTCCATTCTCTTCTATAGTATCTGATTCGATGTAGCATGGTTGGATGAAATGGTGTTTGAAACCCTGTTTCAATTCGTCATACAAATCAAGTCCCTGGCCACAATAGACTACTTTCAGTTCATCACCAGAACGTTGCTTGATTTTTGTATTCGGATATAATTGATCCTTTGGTGAAACACAGATCCAATCGATGACGGGGTCCACAGGAATGGTTCCATTTGTCTCTATTGACAGATCGATTCCATGTTCTTTGAGAGCTGAACCGATGGTGGCTAAATCCTGCATAGCGGGTTCACCACCAGTGAAAATTACTCTGTCGCAATCGTATGACAACACCTCTTCGACAACCGACTCTAAGGTTCGCTCATCGTAGGTGAGAAAATCGGTATCGCACCACTCACACCGCAGGTTACAGTTTCCAAACCGTACGAAAACATGTGGAATTCCTGCATGAAACCCTTCACCCTGTACCGAGTGGAAAATCTCAACAATGGGGTATATTTGCGACATACACTCAACTCAATCTCTAATTAATTGCATCAATTCTGAACGTGCTTCTGCCTTATCAAAGAATACACCGCGCATGGCGGAAGTTGTCATAATGGCATTTTGTTTCTTGACACCACGGCATTGCATGCAACCATGAGATGCTTCGATGATGACGGCACAACCAAGTGGGGACAAATGAGTTTCCAAATCATCAGCAACATCCTTGGTGATTCGTTCTTGATTTTGCAATCTACGTGCATGCAATTCGACAATTCTTGCAAGTTTACTAATGCCAACAATTCGATCTGTTGGGATATAGGCAACATGGGCACTACCAGTAAACGGCTGAAGGTGATGTTCACAAGTGCTGTGGAATTCGATATTCCGCAATAACACAATTCCATTGTATCCTTCACCATTGAAGGTCGAATCTAGAACTTCAGCTGGAATCTGGTTGTATCCAGAGAATATTTCATCCCATGAGTTGATTACTCGAGAAGGTGTATCGAGTAGACCTTCTCTTGTCACATCATCGTCGATGTAACTAAGCAGTGTTTTGATGGCATTTTCAGCTTCTTCACGCGAGGCCATTCAATCATCTCCAATCCGGCCATGTCGGGTGTCAATGGCATCGAGTTGATCGAGCATTTTCCGGCAAGCTGTGCGTATTGCATCGGCAACACTTACGAATTTACCACTGTCTCCAACATGGAGTTTCAGGTCATCCAGCAATTCCTGTGGGACGTCTAAACTGACTTTGGGCATGGCGTGCCGTCCATCGAATTGCATTTTAATGTATTCGCTGAGTAATACTATAGTAATACTATGCGAAATATTCTGCTAGTTCAGGATGTGCAAGAGAGATTCTATCTGCGCGCTGGCGTAGTTGGTTCATATGAGACAATAATTCTTCTTTACTACACCCTTGTTCAATCATGTTTGAGAGAACGGAAATACCCCCTTGGATGACGCCCGCTTCAAGGTATGCATCATTGCTAATTTCACCAGCAGAACGAAGTGAAGCGAGAGAAAGCGACATTTCTTCTGAGGCTTCTTTCGCCTCTTCACCACTGAGTTCGCCCCCATCCAATCTACTACCGATTTCGCTAAGCACACAGGCGCCTCCTGTGTGCGCCTTTTGACCGTTGTTTCGTGTCAATTCTAATGTTGCACAAGTTCGACTAGTACCCCGCCTGTCGAAGAAGGATGAACGAATGCAATTCTACTCCCTGAAGCCCCACTCACAGCCTCTTCATTGATCATTCTACACCCCATCTTTTTGAGCTGCGATATCATTGAATCGATATCATCGACTTCGACAGCTAATTGTTGAATTCCTTCACCCCTCCTTTCAAGGAAACGCCCTATCGGCGAATTTGCCCCAAGTGGTTCAAGCAACTCAATCCTGGGCAAAGATGAATCATTAGGAGATGAAAAGAAGCGGATGTTCACACCTTGTTCCTCATTGACCTCGTCCTCATCTTGAGTGAACCCTACCGTAGTCCAGAATGGAGTGTATGTTTCCAAGTTCTTTGTTGCGATGCCGATATGGTCTACTCTCGCGCTCATTTCAAACACCACTCGGAGAAATCCACGTGCCAAACACATCCCGAAGGACAGAATTGACCTCACCTAACGTTGCTTCGTTGAGGTATGCGTCAATCATCGGATCTAGTAAATTTTGACCAGAATTAGCTGCTTCACGGATATTCGTCAATTTCCGTTCTACAGTTTCATTATCACGTTGTCCTTTCATCGTAGATAATCTCTGAATTTGTTCTTGGGCTAATCCCATATCGAGTTCTTGGGCGGTTGATCTCTCGCTCTTCGCGGACAGGTGAAGATTTACGCCAACAACTTCAGTTTTACCGGATTCCACGGAGTTCAATTGATTCCATGCACTATCGTGAATCTCACGCTGTTGGAAGCCTGATATTACGCATTGTAATGCTCCGCCACGCTCATCAATCAACGCGATTAATTCCCGTGCTTCGTCATAGAGTCGCTGGGTCAATTCCTCTACGAGATACGATCCCGCAAGTGGGTCAACAGATTCAGTAACTCTAGTTTCATGAGCAAGAATTTGTTGTGTTCTCAGAGCCAATCTGGCAGATTCTTCTGTAGGTAATCCAATCGCCTCATCAAAGGAATTTGTGTGTAGGCTCTGTGTTCCGCCCAAGACGGCAGCCATCGCTTGATAAGCAACCCTAACTGCATTATTCAACGGCTGTTGTGCTGTTAGAGTAACACCCGCCGTCTGAGTGTGAAATCTCAGTTTGGTAGATTTCGGATTGGACGGATTATACTTCTCAGTGACTAAGTCATGCCAGAGTGCACGAGCGGCTCGGAATTTTGCTACCTCTTCGAAGAAGTCATTATGACAACCGAAAAAGAAAGACATTCGAGGTGCAAAATCATCTATATCTAGTCCCGCTGCAATAGCAGAATCTGTGTACTGAAGGCCATTTGATAGGGTGAAAGCGAGTTCCTGAGCCGCGGTGCAGCCAGCCTCTCTCATGTGATAACCACTGATTGAAATTGTATTCCAATTAGGAGTGTTATCCTTACTCCAACTCATTAAATCCGTAGTCAGTCTCATCGAGGGTTCAGGGGGGAAAACATACAATCCGCGTGCTATGTATTCCTTCAGAATATCGTTTTGCACTGTACCTCTAAGAGCACGTCTATCGACTCCACATTCCTCTGCATATGCTACATACAAGGCATACAGAGATGTTGCTGGGGCGTTGATTGTCATCGATGTTGATACGCTACCCAAATCGATTCCATCGAAGAGAGTTCGCATATCGTGGATACTATCGATGGGAACTCCTACTTTTCCGACTTCTCCTTCTGCCGACAAATGATCAGAGTCCAATCCTAATTGCGTGGGGAGGTCGAAAGCTACAGAGAGTCCTGACTGTCCATTTTCAAGAAGATCTCGAAACCTTGCATTTGTAGAACCGGCATCTGAAAATCCAGCATATTGTCTCATCGTCCACAACCTGCTGCGGTACATGTCGTTGTGTATTCCGCGTGTGTATGGTGCCTGCCCCGCCGGAGGGTGACCAGTAGTTGGATGAGCCGTAGATGACAGTGAATCAGAGTCTGGATGAGATGCTCTATTCGTATGAAGGTGAGAATCCGAGTCCTCGGCCATCGAGCCTCTGAGATGAAGGCGAGGGATGAACTCTGTGCTCGAGTTGTTACAAATCAACGTCGAATGGTGTAATTGTCTACTACGGACAACAATCTTTCCGCTTGATTTGAATCGATTATTCCCTCTGCTTCCTTTTCATGAATATATTGCCGGGCATCAGCTGAAGTCTGACGCTCTCCTTTCGCCCAAATTGTACCCAGAAGGGAAGAACGATGCTCCTCAGCGACATTAATCTCTTCCAAAAGCCCCCTGACTTCGTACTTGTATTCCATGTGCCGAGACCTATCCATCCTCCTTTCTCTAGCGGCTGGTTGAAAACTCGGTTTCGGCCTACGTCGAGGACGGTTTTTTGGCGGAGGAGCCTTAACAGGAATCGCCGCCTTCAATTTCTTATTATCTGCGATGCTTGCGGTTGCTCTAGCCTTCGAAGCTTCGATGATTTCCATCGCTTTCGAACTAGTTCGACTCGATTGTTCGACAGTAGATTCCGAATCGCTTTCTTGTACTGGTTGTAGTCCACGACTACGTCGTTTAGGTGTGCCGAGAAGTTGCTCTTCGAGAATTTCTTCCTTCTCGACTTCTTCAGTTTCTTCGACTACGGGGGCTTCAACAACATTTGGAGGTGTCACCACTGGAACGGGAGCAGGAGCGGAAACAGTAGTTGGTTTGGGTGGTAAGGGTGCTGGTTTAGGTGGCGGTGTTGGAGTTCTAGTTGGAGCAGATGTTTTCCTGGACTCTTGGCGTCGAGGACTTGGAGAGGGTTTCGAGGATCTGCCGCCTGAGCCTTTATTGAAGATGTTCTTCGGTTCGCTCTTCGGCTTCCTACGTCTCTGCACTGGTGAATCTACTCCTGTCCGTTCGCCGGACACCGCTTAGATAAGGCTTCGCAGTCAGGTGTTAATCCCAAGTGACGATTGTGTGGTCAGTTCTGAGTGATGGATTGACTTCGCTCGCAGTGAATGGAGTTGCTGCGCTTGTGTCCAGCATTCGTCTCCCGAGTTCTGCTATCATCGTACCATTATCTACACAGAATCTCTTCTCAGGCCAAGTTCCAATGCTTCCTCTCTGATTGCACATGAGTTTGGTCATTTCCCGTAACCTTTCGTTACAGGCCACTCCTCCACCCAGTAAGAGTTCGTTTTTGCCCGTGTGTGCGAGAGCCCGTTCGGCTACTTCTACGCATGCTGCGAAGGAGTGTTCTTGCAGTGACCAACAGACTGCTCCTAATTCATGTCCTTCGTTAATGCGTTGCTGGGCTGCATTTAGGATGCCTGAGAAATTCAAATCCATGCCCTGAACACTGTATGGTAGTGGTATGTCGTCGACATCTGCATTGGGATTGTCTGAGTGCCATTCCGAAGCAAGAATTTCGATTTTTGGACCACCAGGGAAGGGAATACCTTGATTTCGTGCGAATTTATCTAGCATGTTACCGATTCCTATGTCAAGAGTTTCCCCTAGGACTTGGTATCGGTCCCCTGCTCTAGCTATGACTTGTGTATTGCCTCCACTTACGTAAAGGAGAACTGGGTCATAACATCCTGTTTGGTTCCGTCCAATTTCGATGTGGGCGACACAATGGTTCACTCCAATTAATGGGACATTCCATAATTGTGACAAAGCCCTTGCCACTGTTGCCCCTATTCTAAGGCAGGGGCCTAATCCTGGGCCTTGGCTGAAGGCTATACCGCCGATATCTGTTGGGTTCAGGCCTTCTGATTCCATTAGCTGTTTGACGAGTATTGGGGCCGCTGTTGAGTGATGATCTGCAGCCTCTCGAGGATGGATACCACCTTCTATTGGGCGGAAGAGGGCGGAATAGGATGATCCGGGCTCTCCCGAGCTACTGACAAGGCCGAAAGATAGAGTGTGTGCCGTACTCTCTACACCGATGATGACGCCAGTCACGGGTTGAATGGACGGCAGACTACATATCAAGGGAACCGACGATGGTCATTCATGCGCCTATTGCTGTTGAATGCTGGCCCCGTCGCTATGATGGCTGCTGGTGATTGCAACAAACCGCTTGTCGGTGCTGATATGGGTGATCGTGAATCCTTGGTGGCCGAGGCAGGATTAGGCCTTCTTTCTGAGTCCGGAATTATTACTAGAATTGATGACTCGAAATCACTTGAGGATGAATTCGGTTCTGTAGATATCAATGGTTCTCTCCAAGTAGTCGATTGTGCTTCGCGTGCAATAATTCCAGGTTTTGTCGACTCGCACACTCATTTGCTATGGGATGGAGATCGGGCGAACGAGATGGCATTGCGGCAATCTGGGCTTTCCTACACCGATATCGCAAACCAAGGGGGTGGCATCATGAAGACGGTTGATGCTACAAGAAAAGCAGATCTGAATCGACTATTGGAGCTTGGTCGGAAAAGAATTGCACGTGCTGCCACATTTGGAACTACTACTATGGAATGCAAGAGTGGCTATGGCCTCTCGCTGGATTCCGAATTACGATTACTCAAGGCCATTGGTCACCTTTCAGACGAATCACTACTCGACATTCATCCTACGTGGTTAGGTGCTCACGATTTCCCCAAGGGCGTAGATACCGCTGATTATGTCGAGGAATTGATCAATGAGCAATTACCAGAAGTCGTTGAGCAGGGTATAGCACGTTGGGCAGATGTGTTTTGTGAACCAGGTTGGTATAATCTTGATCAAACCGAAGATGTGGTTACCGCGGCCGCTAATGCTGGGCTCCCTTCGCGATTACATGTTGACGAGTTCGTTGATGGAGGGGGTTTGGCATTAGCAGCGGAATTGGGCACTGTTAGTGGTGATCATGTAGGGTATTCTTCTGACAATGCACGGGCTGCTGCCAATGAGGCCGGAACGATGCAGACATTTTTGCCTGGGACTCCATATGTCCTCGGAAAAGAACTGGAGTCACCAGTGAAGCAGTGTTTGAATAATGAATGGATGTTTTCCCTTGCTACTGATTTTAATCCGAATTGTCGAAGTCTCTCTATCCCATTCCTTGGTAGTCTTGCAACTCATCGACTCGGCCTATCGCCCATCGAAGCGCTTGCAGCCGTGACACGTAATCCTGCGACGACCCTTTCTGCTTCAGAACACGATGGGACCTTGGGCTCGATTCGAATAGGAGGTCGTGCAGATATTTTGATTCTTGATTCGGAATATGTCGACGGCTGGTGTCAGATGCCCGGAGACAATCCAGTGGCCAGCACCATAGCCAATGGTATAATTGTAAAATCATAAACCGTTATTCAGTAATGCAAATCAAGATATTATGTTTTGAAATTATAAATATGCCTTTTCACATAATCGGTTGACAATTTTATCCACTTCCTCCACTTTTCGCAATCTCCCTCGCCAAATACCGATTGCTGGATTGCCGATAACCACAGTTATCGGAAATCAAATCTTAGGATTTGGCTAGTTCAGGCTCGCAGTACCTCGTTTTTGGCAATAATGCCAAAAATCTCCCTTCGCACCTATATTGAACGGATTGAAAGTCAGGAATGATGTGTGGGGTGTATGGCGGACGCTGAGACTGGGTTCTGCATGCGGTGTAAGGAGTCGGTTGTGATAGCTGAACCAGTTCGTTTGACTATGGCGAACGGTAGGAATAGAGTATCTGGAGTATGCAGTAAGCCAGGTTGTGAAGGAAGAATCTCGAAGATCGTCGGATGACCCGTACTGAGTAGAGAGAATCATTCATTTGGGTGGTGTCGGTGGGCGGCTTGTTCTGGGCTCGTGGTCTAGGGGTTATGACGTCGCCTTGACATGGCGAAGATCGCAGGTTCAATTCCTGCCGAGCCCACCAGAATAAACATGCCTACATTTACAGTTTTACATAGTGTAGTATAGCCGGATCTTCCCGGCGCCCTTCTGTTTGATTCGTGTAATCTCAATTTGAGTTAATTGTGAAACGTTGTCGACATGAGATCCAGCACATGGGCAGATATCAATTCCCTCGATATTGACAACCCGCATATGCTCTACATGTGAGGGTAGTCGTTCAAGAATACGTGAAACGAATGATCTGTTTCTGACGCGGTCATCTGTGAGAATCTCATCAGCTGTCCAATTGGCAACAGTTACACTTCTGTTCGAACCTATGATTTCATTCACTTTATCTTGGATAACTTGTTGTGAGAATTTTGTTTTATCATCAAAAAGCAAATCGATTCTCGACTCCTCCGTACCTAATTGGTTACCTACGGTTGTTGCATCCCATAATTCGTCAGCCATAGCGGAGACAATATGTTGGGCTGTGTGGGTAATAGCCAGTGAGTTCCGCCTGGGAACATCAATTGTACAGTCTAGAACTTGCCCTATTTTGAACGTTGATACATCATTAACTGGATGATGAATTAACTCCCGGGCGTGAACTTCGGTGAATCTTTCTGATATTCCCTGACCTGACAACGTCCCTGTATCACCAGGTTGCCCTCCTCCTTTTGGATAACAGTAACTTTGCTCGAGAATGATAGAATCTTCAATTATGGATAGAACTTTGCTGCTGAATGGTTGAGGGTTGATTCCAGGATGGTTCTGGAGATGCAATCTCTCCTGCATTAAATCCCCTCATAGATCGTGGAGCAAACCAAATCGTAATTCCAATGCGAGGCCATCTGATACTTCAGATAGTGATTTATCACGATCTAGTGCAGGAATCATTCCATTTATAGTTGAAAACACGGAACTAACTCCTGCGCCGGGAGTCTCTGAAATATTTCGCAAGCAACCAATAGCCGCAATCAACTCATTGGCGAGAACTCGAGATAGCATCTCACAGCAAGTCAGTAGCCGATGACATGCGGTAGCTCCCATAGAGACATGATCTTCTTTCTCCATACTGACTGAAATATTTGTCGTGGAGGCAGGATTAGCCAAATGGTGCAATTCAGCTACACAAGCAGCCGAGACATACTGAACAATCATCAGACCGCTCTCAAGGCCCTCTTCCACGGCAAGGAAGGCCTTCTGGCCACTCCATTGGGGGTTCATCAGAAGATTTGTTCGGCGTTCAGAGATTGATCCCAATTCATGGGCACAAACGGCGAGGTTATCTGCGATTATTGCAAGATTTTCTCCGTGAAAATTACCGCCACTGATAACTTCGGATGAACCGTCTTCTGCAGTGAAGACCAAAGGATTGTCTGTAGCAGAATTCAATTCAATTTGGAGTGTTTCTCGTGCTCTTTGTAGAGCATCTATTACGGGGCCGTGGACTTGAGCAGCACATCGGAGAGAATAGGCATCCTGAACACGATCACAGTCAGCATGTGAACGATTGATATCCGAGTCAGCGAGTAATGCGGAAATCCTTGCAGCACTGATTGACTGGCCCTTGTGTGGTCGTACTGCGTGGATTCTTGAGTCAAATGCCTTATGAGATCCTTTAATCGCCTCGACGGAACAAGCAGTTGCACAGTCAGCCGTAAAAACCAGTGTCTCAAGTGTTGAAACAGCTTCAGAGAGAAATGTACACATCTGACTGGTCCCGTTAATCAGAGAAAGACCTTCTTTTGCCTGTAAGGAAACAGGATTACTCTGTATCCTGTCGAAAGCATCTGAAGCTTCAATTAATGTCCAACCATCTTCGTCTTCAATCAAGAAATCATTCTCACCTACAAGACCCATAGCTAGATGTGAAAGCGGAGCAAGGTCACCTGAAGCTCCAAGTGAGCCGATTCTAGGCACGGTTGGACATATACGAGCATTGACTAATTCAAGCATAGTTTGGACAACTTCTACTCTGATGCCAGAATTTCCAACCGCAAGAGAATTAGCACGAATTACCATCATCATGAGAACATGTTCCGGCGACATCAATTCACCAACACCACAAGCATGACTGCGAATAAGATTCAACTGTAATTTCGCAACATCTGCAGAGTCGATTTGTACACTTGACATTGCTCCAAAACCGGTGTTGATACCATAGACAATTTTGTCCGAAGCAAGAATATCTTCTACCGCCTTACGAGATGTTTGCATTCTCGATATTGCCTCATTCGAGAGGGAGGTGGTAGCCAATCCATCTCGGATCAGCATCAACGATTCGATGGATAATGTGCGACCATCAATCAACACCTGGGAAGCAGCCATCTAATCACGTCCTGTATCTGTTGCTATTCAAGGGGTAGGTCGTTAGAGGAGATCATTGAGGATGTCCGAGTCGACAAGATTTGGGACAGTGACATCGAGATTATTGTCTGCATTCATAGCACGTTGAATTGAGTCAATAGCGCCATGATTTCGTGCCCATGCGCGCCTAGCTATGCCATTATTCACATCCCATGAGATCATTGAATCAATGTTCTCTGAACTCTTTTCTGAACCGTCAATCAACATACCAAACCCTCCGTTGATGACTTCTCCCCAACCAACGCCGCCACCATTGTGCAAGCTTACCCAAGTTGCGCCTCGAAATGAATCTCCGACAAAATTCTGAACCGCCATATCGGCAGTGAACATCGACCCATCACGGATATTTGCTGTTTCCCGATATGGACTATCTGTGCCAGATACATCGTGGTGATCTCTGCCCAATACGATTGCTGCAGTGATTCTGCCATCAGCGATTGCTTCGTTAAAGCATTGAGCGATTTTCCGTCGACCAATTTCATCAGCATAGAGAATCCTAGCTTTACTACCAACAACAAGGGCGTGTTCATTTGCCTGGTCAATCCATCTAATATTATCTAGGATCTGTTGTTTTACATCATCCGTAGCCGATTCTGACTGTTCCTCGAGAATCCTCTTTGCGATAGCATCACTAATCGCTAAATCCTCTGATAAACCAGACGTGCAAACCCATCGGAAGGGGCCAAATCCATAATCGAAACATATCGGCCCCATGATGTCTTCAACATATGAGGGATATCTGAATCCTGATGGTTTTTCTTCGTCCAAAACATCAGCACCGGCCCGACTAGATTCTAGTAAGAATGCATTTCCATAATCCCAGAAATTCATACCCTTCGCACTCAATCGATTTACAATATCAGCGTGCTCCCGTAATGTTCTCTGAACCTCCTTCATGAACAACGATGGATCGGATTTCAGCAATTCTAGAGCTTGCCCATGGGAATATCCAGTAGGAATGTAACCACCAAGCCAAGGATTGTGCAAGCTGGTTTGGTCACTACCCAAATGCGGAATTAATCCTACTTCGTCCAGTGCGTTCAACAAATCCACGATATTTCCAATGTAGCCTATAGAAACCGCTTCCCCATCAGACATGGCTTGCCGAGCCCTTTCCAGTACGATATCGATATCAGAATGCAACTCAGAAAGCCATCCCTGTTCATGCCTTTTCTTCGCAGCATGACTGTTTGTCTCAGCAATTAAGCAGACTGCACCTGAAATCACAGCAGCTTTCGCTTGTGCGCCTGACATACCACCAAGTCCTGATGTTACGAATAGAATACCTGCTAAACCGTCAGAGCCAGTATGTCCGAGGTATTTCCTCGCGGCGTTTAGGATAGTGATAGTAGTCCCGTGGACTATACCTTGAGGCCCGATGTACATGTAGGAACCAGCCGTCATTTGGCCGTATTGCGATACACCTAGCGCATTGAATCTCTCGTAATGCATTGGGGTAGAATAATTGGGTATCACCATACCATTTGTAATGATGACTCGAGGAGCATTTTCATTTGATGGAAATAGCCCTAATGGGTGTCCTGAATACATTGCTAATGTTTGATTTGTATTCATTCTGGATAAGTATTGCATGGTTAGGAGATATTGCGCCCAATTCTGAAACACTGCACCCGTGCCACCGTAAGTGATTAGATCATACGGATATTGAGCAACTACTGGGTCGAGGTTATTCTGAATCATCAACATAATTCCTCGTGCTGATTCACAATTCCCGGGATAATCATCGATATGTCTAGCGAACATATCGTAAATTGGGCGGAAACGATGCATCGTGATATGGCCTTCAAGGATTAATTCATCCATAAATTCAGTAGCGAGTTTAGAGTGCCATTTAGAGGGAAAATATCGCAAAGCATTCTCCACCGCTAGAAGTCTTTCTTGATCACTGAGTACATCAGGCCTAACTGGCGCTCTATCAATTGAAGAATCAAACGAAGGCATCGATGGAAATTGCAAAGGAATACCTTGTTGGACTAATGATTGGAAGTTCCTAGAATCCATCTAATCACCCTATATTCACATTCTATTTTCTACAATCTTGATGATTTCTGCATGGGAATTAGTTACACTTTCTAGAATCTGATTTATCTCAGATTCGAAAGCGCTCGCGGCGTCCCCCAACGATCCTAGATTTATTCTGACATTGAGAGCAGCAGCATTGGTCGCCGCTAGAACCAGATATGCTGCTGAACCAGCATCTGTGATTGCATTTGCATTACCATCAGAGGCTAATGGAGGTAATGATTCCATTACTTTTAAGCAAAATTTAGCGATATTTAGAGGAGACTTTGCCGCCTCATAATTAGCTGAACGAATCGCATCTTTTCGGGCTTCAATTTCGATATCATCTTCTTTAGGTAGCCGATAAGCAGCCATCACTGAATCGAATGCGTTACAATCAGCTTCGGCCATATCTAATGCATCAGCTGTCCATGTCTGTGATTCTGTAAGGAATAATTCTGCTGAAGCATGGCCAGAAGCCCACTTATCTTTACCCACAGTCAATGCGGCAACCATTCGTGCTAGTGCTATGCCATGACCCAAGGCCAGCGCCGAAACAGCTCCTCCACCTGGTGTGGGGGATGAGGACTCTATTGAGGCAAGTACTGAATTGTATCCATCATTCATTCAATCACCTAATTGATTAGCAATAGCCCATTCAATGATACGAGTTTCGGGTTCAAATTCAGCTAGGTAATCCAAACCTAAACCCTCGATTGCTGCTTGCACAAGAACTTGGTCCTCGGCCTTAGATTCACCTGAGTACCAATATCCTGAATCTAACATTGCTTGAAGGGGCACTAGGCCTACTAATTCACTACCGCATAGTTCCACACCATGGTCTGCACAGATCGATTTGACGCATTCAAAGGCTACGTGCATAGGAGTGATTGTATGATTCTGTAAATTCATCGAAACTTGGCAAATACTGTGACTCGGTAATGGCACACCCATGCCCTGTACTGCGTCTAACATACCTCGTGCACGAACTTTCTCTCCGGTTGCACTTTTGATTAGTCTACCACTTGTTCGAACCAAGGATCCTGCAGCTTTGGAGGCAATAGGATTTGGTTCGTCAACATTGACATTGTATGCCACTAAAACCGGTCTGACACCGACTGCCACCGCTCCGAATCTCTCTTCGGCTCCCCCCCAATTCCCTGACCAAGAATCAGGCATTCGAGTAGTTTCATCATCCCAATTTCCACCAGTGAATCTTGCTTCCAGTCCTTCATATTGACCACGTCTGAGTTTAGCTAATGAACTCCTATTTTCACTGGTGGCGGCATCCCCGTAGAAAAATACTGGAACCTCGCCGTTCAATTGGTTCAATACGAAATTTGCAGCAAGAAGACAATCCTCTTGTGTATCTGGACTGATTGGGACGAATGGACAAACATCCACTGCACCCATACGCGGATGATTTCCCGAATGTTGGCGCATGTCGATTAGATTCGCTGCTGCTCGGATTAGAGCAAGTGCAGCATTGGCCGTCGGTTCCCATTCTCCGGCTAGCGTGATTACTGTGCGATTGTAATCCGGATCCGGTTCACAACCTAACACTGCAACACCCTCAATCGAGGCGGCGGCGGCTACCACTGAATCGATGATATCTTGGTCGACACCTTCACTGATGTTGGGTACGCACTCAATCCAACGTGCAGACATCGTATTTTGGACCGGTCAAATGCTGATGAGCGTTACCATCAACCATACAGACCTTCGTGATTGCTACGTATCGGGTCTTTACGATTCTTCTCAATGATTTCATGAGCTGTATTCAAGTCATGTTTACTCAATGAGGTTCGATCTTCTTCTATTGTGATCATACCTGCTTCCATAACCATAGATTTTAGCTCAGCACCACTGAATCCTTCGGTTTGACGTGACAATACTTTCAGATTAACATCTGCGTCAAGTGGTGTTGACCGTGTCATAATTTCAAGGATTGATTGCCTCCCTTCTTGGTCAGGTAGTCCCACCTCTATGATTCGGTCAAACCTCCCTGGTCTCAATAGTGCCTTATCCAATAGTTCTGGACGGTTTGTGGCCGCAATCAATTTCACCTGATCATTCGAATCAAAACCATCCATTTCAGCGAGTAATTGCATTAATGTACGCTGAACCTCCCTATCGCCTGAAGTTGAAGAATCCAATCGCTTAGAACCGATAGCATCAATTTCATCAATGAAAATTATCGAAGGAGATTTTTCACGAGCCAAATCAAATAATTCTCTAACCATTCGGCCACCTTCTCCAATGTATTTCTGTGCCAATTCGGAACCAACGAGCCCGAGGAATGTAGCCTCAGTCGAATTCGCCACAGCCCTAGCCAACATTGTCTTCCCAGTGCCAGGGGGCCCCGTTAGTAGTACGCCTTTGGGTGGCACCAAACCCATCGATGTAAACGCCTCAGGTTTTTGCAAAGGAAGTTCGATTGCTTGGCGTAGTGACTTCACTTGTTCCTCCATACCACCAATTTCGTCAAAAGTCGTCGTTGGTTTGTCAATATTTTCTGTTGAAGATACAAGAGGATCCCACCCCTCACTAAGAACATCGATTATTGCTAAAGTATCCTGATTCAATGTTACCCGCGCTCCAGGTTTTAGAGTTGAAGCATCAAGGCGTTGATTTACTGAAACTTGGAAGATTGTACCATTTGAACTACGTACAACCGCTTCTTCACCAATCATATCTTGGATATGTCCGATGATGAAAGGAGGTTCTTTCAGTGCCCGGATTTCATCATCGAGTCTATTTACTCGCTTCTTGAGTTGATTACATTCATTTTCGAGGAATAATTTCTCCGTTAACAATTGTTGAGAGGTAGTAGATAATTCTTCAAATTTTGTAAGTAATTCTTTCAGAGAAGAATTTTCGGTTCTAAATTCATCTTCAGGAGAACCACGGTCTGATGCCCCACTTGAACTGCTCATCATTCGACGTATAGCCTCACTTGCTTTCACACTTCTGCCACGAAGATATGATGTCGTAGGACTGTCCCGGACGTTTTGTGGGAATCTGTGAATTGTGTGGTTCAGACCGCGTTGGAGTCCATAAGACACGTGCTTCAGGTGCAGTTGTAGAGGCCTGTTCCCGCTGTATCGAACGTTTAGGTCTCGAATTACCCGCAACCCGCCCTCCACCTTCTCAACAAGCATCTCAACCTCGTCCTCGGCGAAACAAGCAAAACGATATCATGGCCAAAGGTGAGAAAGAACTCGCCCCAGATTTTCACCAAAGAATTCGTGAAGCTCGTAAGGAAAAGAGTTGGGATCAAAGAGAATTCGCTAGGAGAATGAACGAGCGGTTGAATATCGTTCAGAGAACCGAAAACGGAAACCGTCCTACGGATGCGCTGATTAAGAAAATTGAGAAGGTATTAGGTATCGATCTCTTCGTCGAAGTTGAGCCAACGAATACTCGATCGGTTAGTTCATCCGGATCTAGAGGGATGACTATTGGTGACGTATACGATGACCTCCTTTCTCGGAGGGAATGAATTGGATGATGTGCCTTTACACGTAATCCATCTTGACCAAGACGATCCCAAAAAATGCACATCTCGCCGAATGCAACGTTTTGGGCATTGTCGGATACACACAGATATCCGTCGTTCACCAAAACGGGGCATACTCCTCGACCCTCTTGCTGGTCTCTTACTCGGACCCGATGACCGCTCAGATATCGAACGAGGAGGGGCATTAGTAGGATTAGATTGCTCATGGAAACAAATTGATGAATCAATCGAATATCTCAACAAACGAACACGCCTCAATGGTCGGACATTACCAGTTGTATTAGCTGCCAACCCCGTATCTTGGGGGAAACCAGGGCGCCTCTCAAATGCCGAAGCATTTGCAGTAAGTTTGGTACTTCTAGGGCGTTGGGAACAAGCGCACCGAATAATGCAGCCATTCAATTACTCAGACCAATTTTTCCAATTGAATGAACAACCCTTGGAAGCATATTCGAATGCAACAACTAATGATCAACTAGCTGAGTTGCAGTGGGAATTCTTCGATAAACCAGATTCTGAGTAGGTTCAACGGACTTCAGACCCAGCATCAATGGAAGAATCAGTGGTTAGAAGAGTGACTTTTCCTGATTCGTCTTCTGCTGCAAGCATCATACCTTCAGACATGATTCCACGTAATTTACGAGGTTTCAGATTAGCAACGAAAACTACGTTTTTACCAACCAAATCTTCAGGTGTATAGTGCAACTTTAATCCAGCACAAACGGTTCGAGTAGAACCGGGGGAGTCCTCTATTGTTACAACGTAGAGTTTGTCAGCATTCGGGTGATCCTCAACAGAAAGGATGCGGCCAGTCTTCATTTCAACTTTCAAGAAATCTTCAAACTCGATGTAATTCACTTCCTCTTGTTGTGGTTCGGCGACACTTTCCTCGTTCTTGAGGATTTCATCTAGGTCGAGTCGCTGGAAGAGTGGGGTGGGTTTCTCGTCGTTCCATCTCAGTTCAGATGCAAGATCGTGCGCAGTATCCCAAAGTTGGTCACCTGCCTTGCCCTCTTCACCAAGTTGCACCCACAAACGCTCAGCCTGGAAAGGTAGGAATGGC
This sequence comes from Candidatus Thalassarchaeaceae archaeon, assembly GCA_029250665.1. Classification (GTDB taxonomy): domain Archaea; phylum Thermoplasmatota; class Poseidoniia; order Poseidoniales; family Thalassarchaeaceae; genus MGIIb-O1. The sequence goes on from JAQXEV010000059.1 coordinate 32,000, forward strand.
GCTGTTAAGACTGCAAGAGCGCGGCAAGCCCTCCAACATGCAGCAAGAGCACTCAGTGACTCCGTCCGCTCCAATGAATCATCACTGCTGAGATATTTCCAAGGCGCAGCATTTTGCAAGTATCCGTTTCCGGCTTGTGATATGTTCATCACATGACGCAAGGCTTCCTTGAAGCGCTGCCTCTCCATTGACGAAATTGCTTCACGGATACATTCATCGATCTTCGCGTTGAATTCAGTATGGTTTCCTGAGTTAGCGAATTGACTCAGAGGATTTTCTCCATCGTTTACTAAACGATGAGTGAGAGTCATGACGCGATGGACAAAATTACCATAATTTCCAATCAATTCGTTATTCACTCGTTCGACATAATCTTCCCAACGGAAATCTGTGTCGTGACCCTCAGGCATATTGATTGTCAGATGGTATCGTAAAGAATCTGGATCATATCTTTCTAGGAAAGAGGGAAGCCATACCCCGTGTTTTCTAGATTTACTAAATTGCCCACCCTGCAGCATCAAATATTCATTTGCTGGAACATTGTCTTCAAGATGAAGTTGCTTTGAATCGTCTCGACCTTTGTTTAGACCCATCAAAATCGCGGGCCAAATTATAGTGTGGAATGGGATGTTATCTTTACCCATGAAATACAGATGTTTGAGACTCTGGCCCTCCTTTTCGACCCACCAATTCTCCCATGCATCATCACCGTCAATATGCTCACCGGCAAATCGCTCTGCCCAGATTCTCGCGCATGTGTAGTATCCTTGTACTGCCTCGAACCAAACATATACTCGCTTGCTATCCCACTCTGGGTCATCAAGTGGAATCTCAATCCCCCATTGCATATCACGAGTTACTGCTCTTGGACGTAAACCCATTTTCAGCCAATTTTGAGTCATTGCCTTGACATTTGGTTTCCAAACTCGTTGACGAATCTGAGCATGCTCTTCTAAGTCCTGTTGAAATATATCCAACCGATAAAACAAGTGCACTGTATCTCGAACTTCAATCGCAGCATCAGGATTTGATTTAGAGCGTGGATTGTTCAGTTCACTGGCCTCATATGTCGCCCCACAGTCATCACACTGGTCACCACGAGCACCGTCCTCGCCACATTGTGGGCATTCGCCAACTACGTACCTATCCGGAAGAAATCTCACCTCTCCTCCAGACTTCACCTCACAATATTGCTGCATGGTTTTCTTTTGCAGTAATCCTGAATCATTCAATTGAATGAATATGTCTTGAACTAACTCTTTGTGGCGCGGATCTGTGGTTCGATTGTACAAAGCGCCACCGAATTCAACCCCGCGTGAATCTACGTGATTATTCCAAGAACAGCCAAGTCCAGCTAGCGCGCGAGAATTAATCTCATGAAATTCATCGACAATGACTTGAGGGGGCACTCCTTGTTCTTCTGCGCTAACAGTAATCGGAGTGCCATGCTCATCAGAGCCACTGCACATCAGTACTCGACGACCTCGAGCTCGTTCGTATTTGTATTGAATATCTGCGGGTAAACTATTTCCTGCAACATGACCAAGGTGTAGAGGTCCATTGGCGTAAGGCCAAGCCATGAATATCGTCGTGTATTCCACTTAATGGCCTCCAAACCCACTCTTGGTTGCGAATCTGTCCAACAACCACATATTTATGTCTGCGTCGCTCGCAATGACTCCGGAGCACGTATTGCTGTGACGCACTACACCCCCTCAAACAATCCAGATTCTATTCAGAATCTAGAGGTGAATTCACTTTGACCCCTTGGACATTAATCGCCGCTTATGCAGCATTGGCACTTGGCGTGTCTTTCCTCTGTAGCATCCTTGAGGCGGTCTTACTCTCAACAACTCGCGGGTATGTAATTAGCATGGCTGAGACACACCCGAAGTCCAGTGAGCTTTGGATTGGTTACAAGGATGATCCTGAACGTCCCCTCACTGCAATTCTTACTTTGAATACAATCGCACACACAGTAGGTGCCTTGGGAGTTGGAACTCAAGTTGAGCACCTAAATCCAGGGGAATATGGTGTTGCAATTGCATCTGCAATTTTGACTGTTGGAATACTATTACTTTCCGAGATTTTGCCCAAAACCCTTGGGACTCTGTATTGGAGAAAATTGACTGTAAGTTCTGGTCAGATGCTACGAGCATTGATTGTATTATCGTGGATTATTGTCCGCCCTGTTGAATTGATACGAAAGATGCTGCCAGCGGTAGAGACTGAGACTGTTACTCGCGATGAACTTTCAGTTCTAGCAGATATCGCTGAGGAATCAGATATCATCGAAGAAGACGAAGAAACTGTCATTCAGAATCTTCTGAAGTTGCGTGATATCGAAGTTCAATCCATCATGACTCCTCGAGTAGTGATGGATTGTGTTGAGGTCAATGAAACTGTAAATCAGGTCATGGCACGAATTCCAATCATGGTTTACGGACGTATGCCTGTATACGAAGGAGAAATCGACAATATCCGTGGGCTTGTTCTACGCAGTGAGATTCTTCGTCGGGCCGCCGCCGATGAATTCGAGTGGAAGATGATTGACTTGGCCAGGAAAATCGTGGCTTGTCGTTACGATGACTCTGTTGACAAGGCACTCGACATTTTGTTAGAGAATAAGGTGCAATTGATGGTCGTACGTGATGAATTCGGAGGAACCGTTGGCTTGGTAACAATGGAAGACGTCATTGAGACACTTCTAGGTGTCGAAATCGTCGACGAAGAAGACCTCGAAGCCATCGAGGGGGGCGTTGCACACGAGAACCTCAGGGAGCTCGCTATGATGCGCAACGCGAATGGCGATGAATCTGAGTGAGTGATCCATTCAAGTGAACTCGGTTCACCACGGCACGTACGATTGCGGTGAGAGAATTAGACATTATCGGCGTCAACAATCGTCAAACTAGGATGACTTTTCTTCATCAGAGAGCCATCCCTTAGACTCAGTGAAGTCACTAATCGATTCGAGGCGCTTTAGCCAGCCCTTCGCTTCTGTTGACTTGGTGGTACGGACGAGCCAAACACCACCAAATGCGGTATCCCAGAGTCCAAGGTCTCCCCGAAGCTTGTACATGATGTAGTCAAGAAGTGGTGGAATAAGCATAAGAATTCCAATCGCGCTGAAAATCTGGCTTAGAGTGGTATCACCAAAGCCCTTGTTACTCATCACAACTGAAACTGCCCAAACGCCAATGAGAATGAACAGTGTAGTCATACCCTTCAATGAAAAGTAAACCCAAATTGGAGGTTCCCCACGAGTATTGACATAGCGTGTACGGCTAATCCAATTTCCAACTGAACGACCTCCTGCATAGGCGGGCATGAACCAGAGATTGAAAATGATGAGACCGAGACCCAGTATAATGAATGGTGTTGGATTGAAGTAAGAACCCCAAGCCGTTATGACGAGAATAGGCAGAGACCAACCATAACTTACGAGGAAATCGACAACTCTCCGAGTAAGTCGCTGTCCGCGAGTTGCTACTTCAAAATC
>JAQXEV010000077.1 GCA_029250665.1 Candidatus Thalassarchaeaceae archaeon
GAAGCACTGTTGTTCCTTTTCGGTCCATTCTTCCTATGGATTGGAGGCGCTCTAGTCCTAGGTAGGATCGGAGCTGCAGGACCACGAATACTCACCTCATTGCTATCTTGGTCACCCGCGGTTTCTGATATCAGAAGAGGCCTGAAAGGTTCTGGCTCTTCAGAATCTGTCAATCGCTTAGCGGTGATTATGCTGCTCACACTGTCAATAGTGACTCTCGCAGCAGTACAGGGATACACAGGCACAATCGTTGACGAGCGCACTACATCAGCTCAGACGGGTGCTGACTTACAGGTGCAGTTCGACTCATCAGTTACCGAGCAGCAGGCTAGAGAAGAGGTGTTACTAGCCATTCAGAGAGTTGGGGACGGTGATATCACGGATATCGCTTCGATGACCTCGGTTGCTGACATATTCACTAATCCAAAGGACCAGAATTCTCTGGTGAGGACATGGGTTCTCTTCGACGGCCACGAGAATACGCTAATCTGGGATACTCAGACAATTCCTGGAAGTGATATAGACGCGGTAGTGTCACAGTGGTCCAGCGGCTCATTCACCGCCGGTTCCGCGGCCGTAGATGTGTTCAAGAATCTCGAATTAGGCAGTTTAGAGCCAATTGAGTACACCGAGTACAACTTTGAATTAGGCCCGGACTTCGAATTAGTTATCACGACAACAGTTACCGAGTCAACAGTTCACTATCAGGGACGTCACCAATGGGTCCCCGGTCTATCAGCCTCAGAGGCTGAGCAGGCGATAGTAATCGGTGAATCCACCTACCGGCAGCTAGTAGGCGACGACAAGGCAGATGCCTATTCATCGACACGCTGGTTCTTCGAATTGTGCGACCAGACAGACGAGGACTGTGCTGACGCCCTGAGAGCAGTCAATGCCGAGATTGTGAATGGTCAAGGAGTCAGCGCGGCCCAAGATTGGTCGTCTGCCCACCGCGAAAACGAGCGCAATGGTGGATTGATCTTCGGTACGCCAGGTCTTCTAAGTCTGCAGTTCATCGTAGCCTCGCTGGCCTCGGTCGCTTCTGCATTCGTATTCCTCTCTCTTGTTCTGACTCAGAGGAAGCGAGAGCTGGCTATTCTACAGGCTATTGGAGCCAGCCCAAATCAAGTAATGCGCCTGGTTCTTTTCGAGATTCTCTCGATTCTAACAGTCAGTATGGCTCTCGGAGTAATCCTTGGACTCGCCATCGCAGAGTCATTCAACGGCTTCTTTGGAGTCTTCGGATACATATTCCAGATATTCTTAGGTCAGAGCGCGCCGATTGATAGGGACCTAGTCTGGCCGTGGTTTGACCTAGCGCTAGTCAATGCATCAGTTCTCTTCGCAGTTCTAATGGCGTTGATTTACACTACACGCAGGGCTCTGCAAGCAGACTTGGCAGTGGTTCTCAAGGGGGAGTGAAGATGGAAGGAAGAGCTGAGATTTTGAAATCAGACGGACTCTATCACGTCTATGACTCAAACGCCGAAGACGGTAACGTAGTCGCACTTAGAGGTCTGCATGTCACTGTTTACGAGGGTGAGGCAGTTGCCGTGATAGGCCCCTCTGGATCGGGGAAATCGACTCTTCTGAAGTGTCTCGGTGGCTTGATGAAGCCATCTGCTGGAGGAGTTGAACTGGCAGGAAGAAGAATGACTAGAATTACAGGAAATGAACTAGTCAAACTTCGTCAGGAAACAATCTCCTTCATCTTCCAAGACTCAAACCTCCTTCCTCATATGAACGCCTTGGATAACGTCGCTCAGCCTCTTCGTCACCAGGGTGTATTACCAGGCGTTGCAAGGTCCAAGGCACAGGCACTCCTGGATCGCCTCGGAATGGGCGAAAGGTCCCGTGGAATGCCAGAAGAGCTCTCCGGAGGAGAGCAACAGAGGGTTGCAATAGCCCGTGCTTTGATTACTAATCCAAAGCTTATTCTCGCCGACGAACCAACGGGAGCTCTTGATCCAATAACTAGTCGTGAGGTTCTTGATTTGTTCAAGAAACTGCACAAAGAGGAAGACGTCGCTTTCCTATTAGTGACTCACAACAGGGAAGTCGCTTCGTTCTGTGAGCGTTCTCTAGAGTTACGAGAAGGTCGCTTCATTGCTCAACATGGTACAGATGTCGATATCGGGGATTTATCCGGTTCAAGGGAGTTAATCATCGACGATTCAGGAACTGTCACCCTACCTCCTGATGTCTTACTCAAGGTTGGAGGCCCAGGTCGATTCGAGATGCAAGATATCGAGAGGGATTTGATGCATCTAGAAAGGGTAGATGATGAGAAGGTTGAGATTTCAAAAACTCAACAATTTGTTCTATCACCAGCCTGTCCTGCCTGCAAGCACAATTATGGAGAAAACGAAGAACAGCAATGTCCTGATTGTGGTTCTAGTAGACCTATGGTGCAAGCATAATTCTGCTCAAGAGATGGGGCTTCTCCCCATCGTTGATATCGCTCCGGCTCACGCAGTGAGCCGATGGACCTCATCCTCATCGGCTCATTCCTGCTATTCATGACTGCCTTTGCAGGCATCGGTCTGGCAAGTATGTGGGTCAAGGAGGACACAACAGATGACTACCTCGTGGCGGGTCGTGGAATGCATCCAGCATTGGCTGCATTATCTGCGGTTAGCACCTGGAATAGTGGCTACATGTTCATCGGTTTCATCGGATTTACTTTCACCATGGGCTATTCCATAATGTGGATAGGAGTCGGCTCAATGATAGGGCAAATAGTAGCCTGGGTTTGGTTGTACAAGTTTATTCAGCAATCTGCAAATGAACGTGGTATACGTTCACTATCTTCTCTCGTTTCTGATGTTACAGGTTCTCCCGAGGCAAAACTCGCCGCGATGCTTTCTATTCTATTGCTCTCAGTCTATGCAGCGGCTCAACTCACCAGTGGTGGTAAGGCGCTATACGTTATGTTGGGCTGGTCTGAGGTCGTTGGCATTCTCATTGGATTCGTTCTAGTTGTTGCTTACTGTTATGCGGGCGGAATACGCGCTTCGATTTGGACCGACGCCGCCCAATCGAGTGTGATGATTGTCGGCTCGAGCTTACTATGCTGGGTAGCGATGCAAGAGGTCGGCGGATTCGGCGGATTGCACGATGGTTTGGCTGCTCAGGACGCGAATCTCACGAGTATAGTTCCAGCGGATCTCGGGTTGGGTGTTTCGATGTGGGTGTTCGCATTTTTCTTGGGTGGTCTGAGCGTGGCTGGACAGCCTCAGGTTGTGACTCGAGTGATGACTCTCGGGACAGACGAAGATCGCAAGACAGCGATGTTGTGGTTCTTCGCTTGGCAAACTCCATTCCTCGTGATCATGGTGATAATCGGTCTGGCGAGTCGGGTGGTTTTCACTGGGACCGAGTTCGATCCAGAACTTGGATTGCCGATGTTAGCGATGGAAACTCTCGGACCGTTCTGGGTCGGCTTAATTCTAGCATCCATATTTGCTGCGACTATGTCGACAGCCGACAGTCAAGTGCTCGCTTGTACCGCAGCATTTACTGATGACATCATGCCTGAAATCAGCCAAGATCACAAGAAAACCAAGATTGTCACATTGGTCGTGGCTGCTTTTGCAACAGCAATTTCGATTTTCGGTTTGTATGTGCCAGGAGGAGACTCAGTCTTCACTCTGGTAGTACTTGCTGTCTATGGTCTAGGTTCGATTTTCGTGCCGATTTTGATTATCCGTTGGGCTGGATATGAGCCTGATACAACCCACACGATGGCGATGATGGTAGCTGCTTTGACAGGCGTAATCGCTTGGAGACTGTTAGGATTGAACGATGACGTCTTCGAATCAATTCCAGGAATGGGGGCGGCTTTCATTACCCACTTCGTAATGCATCAATTACGCAATTCGGATGTCTCTCCGCTAGGACGTTACGAATTACCCGACACTCGAACACTAGCGGTTGGCGCACTGGTAATTCTAGCACCAGTTACTGTAGTAGAGGCAACCTATGCCTTCGCTGGACCGGATTCAATGGAATCGGGCGGAGGCCCACCGGGTGATTGGCTTGTTGAGGCGAGTTTTTCAAGCGAGCAATTGGCAGATGGTATCGAGTATGTGAATGATGGAGAGAACTTGACCATCGATATGCACACTGATTCTGTAGGCGATGCTGATGATCTCAATATCGTCGGGGTCAGAGTTACTCTGACCTATTCAGAAGACGAAACCAGTGCTGGTCTTGGGTGTAACTTACCTGGTGCTTCCAATCCCGATCCAGACACCATAACAGGAACAATGGTCCACAACGACCACAACACTTCAGCAAGCGGTCAGAACTCAGGTTCAGGGCCTTCTTCACATCTAGTGGTAGTTGAGTGGTATAACGCATCGATGACTGGCAATGTTAGCGGTGTATCGAAATCAGATATCAACAATGGACTAGACGTAGGAGATGCTGGTTTGGGCGCTTACTCTCTAGATCTTACCGTAGTAGTTGACACCGGTGGAGGAGTTGGTTGCTCACACACAGATGATGGTGAAGAGGTCGAGTATTTGGTCGAACTAATAATTCTTGATTATACAATTGAAGTTGCTTGAAATCGAGAATTTCATCTGCGATAGTTCGGCGCTTCACGGGTTATCTCAACATCGTGAACGTGAGATTCGGAGAGACCCGCGTTAGTGATTCTGACGAATTGGCAATTCTCGCGCATAGCTGCGATGTCGCCGTTTCCGGTGTAGCCCATCGACGATCGGAGGCCGCCGACGAGTTGGTGCAAGACGTGTTCGACTGGACCTCGTGCGGGGACTCGCCCTTCGATGCCTTCTGGGACATACTTGCGTGTGTCTCCCTGCTCGGATTGGAAATACCTGTCATGTGCTCCCTTGCTCATGGCTCCTACGCTTCCCATGCCACGGTACACCTTGTATGAGCGCCCTTGGTAGAGAATGGTTTCTCCGGGCGCTTCGTCTGTTCCGGCGAGGACGCTTCCAACCATTACGCAGTCTGCACCGGCGGCGATTGCCTTGGCGATATCGCCGCTAAACTTGATGCCGCCATCTGCGATTACTGGGATGCTAGCTTTCTTGCAGACGGCTACGGCTGATTGTACGGCTGTGAGTTGTGGGACACCGACTCCTGAGACGATGCGGGTTGTGCAGATTGATCCGGGTCCGATGCCGACCTTGATGGCGTTCGCACCCGCTGAGATGAGTGCTTCTGCGGCTGCTCCAGTTGCTATGTTCCCGGCGATAATCTGTGCGTCTGGGCCTGCCAGTTCGCGGATCTGGGCGACGGTGTGGAGGACCCCATGGGAGTGACCGTGGGCTGTATCGACTACTACAACATCGGCGCCGGCTTCGAAGAGTGCCATCGCTCGCTCGATGCCCCTCTCTCCGGTTCCGGTCGCTGCTGCTACGCGTAAGCGACCGTGCTCGTCCTTGCAGGAATTCGGGTTGTCGCGGCTACGCTGGATGTCTCGCACAGTCATCATGCCTGTGCACTTTCCGTCGTTGTCGACAACGAGGAGTTTCTCGATGCGGTGTTGGTGTAGGAGTTTCTTTGCGACTTCCGGGTCGACGTGTTCGGGGACCGTTACGAGGTCGGTGGTCATCATTTCCGAGACGAGGATGCTATCGTCGGCTACGAAGCGGATGTCGCGATTGGTGATGATGCCGACGAGTTTGTCTTCTTGATCGACTACCGGTAGTCCGGAGAAGCCGTGCCTATCCTTTAGCGCTCGTAGCTCACCGATTGTGGTTTCAGGTGTGACCATGATTGGGTCGAGGACCAAGCCTGACTCAAATCGCTTGACTGTGTTGACCTTGGCCGCTTGAGCCTCAATGCTCATGTTTCTGTGAATTACTCCGATTCCGCCGGCTTGAGCGATAGCGATGGCCATGCGAGATTCTGTCACCGTGTCCATCGCCGCAGACATGATTGGGATGTTGAGACCGATGGTGTTGGTCAGCTTCGTCTTGAGGTCGACTTCGGCTGGAAGAACAGCCGACTCAGC
>JAQXEV010000030.1 GCA_029250665.1 Candidatus Thalassarchaeaceae archaeon
TTGATGTGGTCGTTTAGCGGGACTGGCCCTGAGTCGTGCGGATTACCTATCCAAGACTCTCCGTCGTCATCCGACCATGCTATCCAAGTTGTCAGCAGCCCAACCATCTGGACGTTGAATACGCGGTCAGTTACTGGGTCGACCCAACCGTATGGGTCGGATGTTGAAGGGTGCGACATTATGTCGTCGACGATTTCCCACGAGCCGCCATGATCGCAAGAACGCATGACTTTCTCGAAGGCGATGAAGAAAATGCAGCCGCTCGAGGTTATGCCGATACTTGGTTCGGCGCCCTGCTCACCTACGTTTGAGAAAGTGAAATTCAGCGGTAATGGGGGGAGGTCGATATTCTGACCATCAGGGCCAGTGACCCAGAATCTTACCTCACCTTCAGGCTCCGGTTCGGGTTCAGGGACTGGCTCACTGCCGAATATGCAGCCGGAGAGTGACGCGCCAATCATTAGCAGAACGAGCAAGCCTGCCTTGGTGCGCATGGTCGTTCGGCTCTCACGATTGCAGATTATCTTAACCTAGGGAAGATTAATTCTTGATGATGGGGATAACTTATTTGATAACGAATGATAAGCAGCGTGTATGAAGTCAACTTGGGCGCGTTTATTCTCGATGCCTCCAAAAGGTGAATTTTGGCCGTGGTGGGGAAGAATTACCCTGGCAGAAAAGATTCGATTTGGAATATGGGCCACCATCGAATTAGTCATGATACTATTCATGCTTCTAATCGGATTGGATTCTCTCGGAATTTTACCTTGAATCAACAGAGTCCTGAAAACCGCGAGTCCATTCCCCCTCGTCATGGTTGAGCAGATTGTCCTCGGAGGTGGTTGCTTTTGGTGTGTTGAAGGCGCCATGCTTGGACTTCGAGGTGTTAGCGAAGTAATTCCAGGATTTTCCGGTGGTCATGTGGAAAACCCAACTTACGAGCAAGTTTGTGGAAAGCGCACAGGCCATGCTGAGGTTGTCAAGGTAACATTCGACCCCGAGGTCATCCCACGCCGCATCCTCCTTGAGGTATTCTTCACCGTTCACGACCCAACCCAATTGAACCGACAAGGCAACGACATAGGGCCGCATTACCGCAGTTGTGTATTCTATGCGAGTCCGGAGCAGAAACAAGACATTGAGCAGGTGATCGGGTATTTGCAGCAGAATTTTGTCGATGACATCGTCACTGAAGTGAGTCCTTTGAGCAGATTTTTCGAGGCTGAGGATTACCACCACAACTACTTCGCGAACAATCCTCAAAATCCCTACTGCCAAATGGTAGTCTCACCGAAAATCGCTAAGACAAGAGCCAAACACGCACATTTGTATGAATGAGTCGGAACTCTCCCCGGAACCTTGGCCCGTCCACCTTCTTGGACTTGTGAATCCGATGATTGTCATCACAGGAAATCTGCTTGGCGGAGCGTACACGGCGATGGGAGTGGTGTTTGTTTGGGGTATTGGACCAATCCTAGACATCGTCATGGGTGAGTCGAAGCAGGCCCGTCCACCAAGGGAGTCTGGTCTCCCCTTCGAGACTCTTCTCTGGGTACACGGCATCGTCCACTTTGTGGTACTAGCCTCTTTCTTCAGGTTCGCCTACCTAGAAGAATCGATTTCACTCTGGTTAGTTGCTGCTGCCCTGTCAACTGGATTGTCTGCAGCAACTTCTGCAATAGTCACTGCACATGAGCTCGGGCATAAGAAGCCAAAGAGTCCGGGCTGGCGACTAGCAAGACTTCTGCTGTTCAGCATCCACTACACTCACTTCACCACCGAGCATAATCACAATCACCACAAATGGGTCGCTACGGATCGCGACCCAGCAAGCGCTCACGAGGAAGAGGGACTGTGGTCGTTCTGGCTCAGGACCATTCCAGGCCAGTACCTATCTTCAGTTAGGGTTCACAACGGCAAGGGGCGAACTGGATTGAGTAACCCTTCATACAGGGGACTTATCTTACAGATTGCCGCATTCGGAGTTATTCTCATGCTGCCTCAAGGCCAAATTATGGCGGTAGGTTGGCTAATTCTGTCAACCATCGCAATACTCACTCTCGAGTATGTGAATTACATTCGTCACTGGGGTCTCAGGAGGGGAGAGGATGAGCGTCAGACTGAGATGCAGTCATGGAACACGGAGGCTCGCTGGTCACGATGGTCACTAATCGAACTGACCCGTCACTCAGATCACCACATGCGCGCCAGCGTAGCTTTCTGGCAGCTACGCCCCCACCCGGGTGCCCCAGAGCTTCCTGCCGGTTACTACGCATGTTGGTGGCCCTGCCTGATACCACCGATATGGAAGCGCTGGGTGGGTAAGCGCATACCTCGGAACGCTGCTTGAGGCCACCAGCCGCAGCGCAATTCTCAAGAGCAACACGAATCGGATGCCGACGATGGTCCCGGACACGGTGGAATCCTCGGCAGTCTCCACTACCTCTGCTCTCATCCACACAGGTCTGCTCAGTGTAGGGTTGAGTAATCTCTTTTGGAAGGGAAGCGAACTCCATTTGGATGACAACCCAGAAAACATGCTTCTTCTGGCACTGGCGCTATTCTCCATCGCCATTCCTTTCCAAGGATTGTACATCCTTCTGAGTCGGATGATTCGAGAATATTCCAATCCGGTGCTAGTCCCAGCTTCAATTCTGATGCTCGCCTCTCGCTGTGAATTGGTGAGTTATGCTTGTGGAATTACAGGCTTCTGCTTGATGATGCTTCGAACCTCGACCGTGCTTGCTGCAACTCTAATCGTCTCGACAATCCTAGTCATTCTGATGGCGAGGTCGGCTCTCACAACCACTGTCAGGTAGCCGCATTCGGCGGAGTGAAGTTGATGGGGGCCGATGCCTCGAGGGTAGAGTATGGTTGAGGCCTACGCGATGCCTTCATGGCCCCCAAGTTCGCCATGGGAAGCCTACATCATCGCTCTGGCCATACCTCTAGTGCTTCGAATCTGGTTACTTCGTCGCCCTCTGCTGGACCTCATAGAAATCTATGCCCCACCGGGTGAGCGGAGGCTTCATCTGAATTGGTTTCGCGAGAACGTGGGGCGGCTTCCAATCGAAGGTTTTGGGGGACTACTACGGCAGGAAGTGATGGCCTTTTTACTGCCGAGTATCGCCGCGGGAATCACCCGTGTTGGAATCGGAGAAATCGGCTGGCAGTCGTGGGATGATGTTCCCGATTTTGGGGCAAAATTACTGATTCTTTCGATTGTTGTTTGGACCTTGTGGGATTTCTCGCGAGTGATGCGAACTCGGCGCAGTTTGAAGCGACTTTCTAGGTTGAATTTGGAGCGTTTGAAGCGCGGGATTGAGCGCGCTTTACGTGGGCGCGAATTCCTTCGAGGTTTCGAGGATATGCGGATCCCTCGTCCGTGGAATCGGGTAATCGATGTCGCTCACGAAGTGGATGGTGAGATGACTGAGGTCAATGAACCGAATCTGGTTTTACGATTGGTCTTCGGTTTGCTTGACCGCGGTGCCGATGCGATTGATGCTGGACTCGGCGTTGCTAAGATGCCGGCTGTCGGGATTGCAGATGCAATCGAGAGTCGAATGCAGGCAGTATTGGATGGCCATATGCGGAAAACGCGCGATGCGATGTTCCGCAACGTGATGTTCGCTGTGTTACCTCTAGCGGTTCTGAAGTTCCTTCCTGAAATTCTTGGTTAAGCCTGCAGCATTTGCTTCTCAGGTCCCGAGACGAGAGCAATCCAGAGTATACAGAGAGTGATTTGAACCATACCAGTCACTGCGATTAGCTCTCGCAGATCAAGAATATTCTCTGTTAGAATGTAACCGCCAGCGACCGCTGATATTCCCATCATTAGGGTGATTCCAAAGTGATCGGTACCGGCGACGCGACCTCGCCAC
>JAQXEV010000109.1 GCA_029250665.1 Candidatus Thalassarchaeaceae archaeon
ATTGGATGGGCCGGTGAGGAAGCCGATGCGCATACCAGTCATCGCCCATGATTTCGACCATCCATTGACCACGAGCGTTCGCTCAGCTCCACCGGGTACTGCTGCTGGCGAGACGTGGGGATAATCGGTCCAATTGAGGCGGGCATAGATTTCGTCAGAGACAATCCATAGGTCATGTTCGACTGCGATGTCGACAATCGCTTGAATTTCAGCCGGAGTAAAGACAGCGCCCGTCGGGTTGCATGGTGAGTTTAGCAAAATCATCCGCGTCTTGTCAGTAATCGCTGCTCGAATGGCGTCGAGGTCTGGGTGAAAATCCTCTCTCTTGACCGGTACGTGGACAGGAACCGCTCCAATAAATTCGAGCATCGGCTCATAACTGGCCCATGATGGGGCCAGAAGGATGGCCTCGTCGCCGGGCATTGTAGTGATCATGAATGAGTAGAGCACAGCTTGCTTAGCGCCCGGCGTGATTACCACATCCTCGGCACTAACCACGACATCGAGGTGTCGCGCCATGTAGTCGGCTACGGCTTGACACAAGTCCATCGCACCCGCCCCGCGCGAGTACTTCGTATTACCAGCCTCAAGCCCGGAAATCGCCGCATCAATTACCTCGCGCGGCGTCTCAAATCCCGGCTCACCCACAGTCCAGCGGACGACCTCAGGACCAGGGGGTTGCAGGTAAGGCGCGAAGCCCACACCCAGCCCATCGTAGCGAGACGAGACCTTAGGCATGCATCGACTGAGTGCAGGCCGGTCTTCAAGATATGCAAATTTACGCCAGTTAATTTGCCGTCCAATTATCCTAGGAAAGTTGCTCTATGAAGAAATCTCTAGCCCTATCTAGAGAATCAGCACGAGCAGAGGGGTTGCCTTCCACATGAGCCCCTCTGTTCCGCAAGAGTCGGATAATCCATCTACGCTGCCAGCGCTCGTTCAGAGGTAATCGAATACCAAGTAATAATTCTCCAGACATGTTTCCATTCTTGTCTATTCTAGCAGTTCGCTTCCTTAATCGAACCGCCTTTGGAAGAAGCGTCAGTTCTTTCTCACTGTCGAAAGAATGGTGTGCATCTGGATATGCATGTAACGTAGCATTTGGAAGTTGAGGAAGTAGTTCTTCAACCAGATGCACAGGAGTCCAATTGTCAGCATCTCCATGAAGGATCAAAATTGGTGAGTCCGACCAATTTTGGATATCTGGTCGAATATGAGCTGCGGGATAGAATGGCAAATGAGCATCGAATGCAGACCCTAGAATATCGATAATAGGAGACCATGCCGAGTACAGAGCAACAGTTCCACCAAGGCTCCAGCCTGCAATCCCAATCTTGTCGATCCTAGGGTCTTGAGCCAAGACAGAACGTGTGCTAAAAGCATCAACAAGCATCATTGCATGAGTTACCGAAAGTTGGTCGTCAACCGTTGAATCAATCCCCCTTGCGGCGAATGAATTTACCTTACAAACCGCCAGCCCAGCATTAATCCAACCATCGATGTGGTCTTGATGATGAGTTGCCCAACCTTTGCTTCCATGATGGGCAATTACACATCCAAACGGCCCATCGCCTTCCGGAAGGAATAGTTCAGCCTCAATTGTAGTTAGAGGTGTTTTTTCCAAACAGGTCAGTATCTGATGAATCTCAAATGGGGAGCGAGACTGAACTTGTAAGCGCTCCATCATGAGCACACGAAAGGCTCACCTGATTTGAAATGCGGTTATTTCAGGGCTGAGAAATCAACGACCGCCGCCAGATCTGCCGCCACCAGACTTACCTCTAGAACCTCTTCGTGACCTACGACTTATCTTCCGATGTCTTCTTCCTCTTCCTATGAAAGAACCACGACCTCCTATGTTGAAGGTAATTCCTGTACTTCCCCTTCTAGAAGCACTTGTTCCCCAATCTCCACGAAGGAAGCCGACAAAACCTAGAATTCCAAAAAGAGCCCCAAACCCACAACCTATCAACAACATCGCAGCAGCACTCAGGGGAGGTTCAAGACGTGCATCGCTTGGGTCGTTGGAGTTGTAAAAAATCTCAAAGTTGGTGCCCTCCATCATAGTTCCATTCTGGCCATATTCTAAGCAATCCTCCTCGGCTCCATCGTAGTCTTCGTAGTTTCTGATATGATATTGGTCGAACTGAGCATTATAAGTGGTATTTTCCACTATGTAGGATACGTCCAAATCCACCCAGCACTCCAATTCGTACCAATATTCGCAGTATTCATCACCCCAATCGTCAGTGTAGCAATCTTCAACCCGAACCTCGTTGTATCCTGGATATTTTGCATCAATCTTTGAGTCCACAGGTATCCATTCTTCATCAGACCCCAGATCACCTACAGATGAAGCCGCAAAACCGATGAGTATGACGCCTATTACCAATACGGCAACTACACCAACAATAACAATAGATTTTGGAAACGTGTCGTTTGTTTCATTGTCTTTTTCATCGCCTGTTGCATTGCTTGATGAGTGTTCTTCACGATAACGCTCCTGTACGATGCGTTGTTGCTCCGCTAGGTCGGCTTCGGATGGTGGATCCTCCTTATTTTTCTCATGCCACTGAGGGTCGTCCTTTTTCCACCACTCTTTTTCCACAATACGCCCTAGAGAGAACTCCTCTTTCAACATATTACCGGAAATGTCCCTCTTCCTTCCATTCTCAAGTGGAGGTTAGGTGTTGGCCCCCATCATCGCTGAGAAGATTCTTCAAGAGGGGGTCGGGGGTCGGGCGTCTGTCGCACGAGTGGCAGAGTAGCTATGCAACGGATTGCAGATCCGTGAACCCGGGTGCAAATCCCGGCTTGTGCTCCAATCTAATTGGGTCGTTGCGATAGCCATCAAGCCAGTCAATTTGGAAATTGTTCAGGGTCTACATTTCCTCCTGAAAGGATTAGTCCTAGGCTGTCGATGCCGCTCAGTGCGCTAAATTCAGGACTCAGCACGGCGGCGAGAACCGTTGCTGATGACGGTTCAACTACGATGTCGAGATGGGTTCTGATGAGTGACATCGCGGCGAGGACCTCATCGTCGGTGACGGTGATGATGTCCTCGAGATGCTCGGACAGAATTCCGTATGTCAAGTCCGAGAGGGAGGTTAGCAGACCGTCACAGATGGTGTTTGGACCGGTCTGCGGGATGAGATGACCCGCGGCTAGCGAGCGCGCGGCATCATCCGCTCCAGTTGGCTCAGCCCCGAAAATTCGGGCCTCAGGCAGTAGGGCGCGAGTGGTGACGCAGGTTCCAGATAGCAGGCCACCGCCACCGATGGGTGCGATGATTGCATCGAGTGGTCCAACTTCATTGATCAGCTCTAGGGCAGCGGTACCTTGTCCTGCGACGACCCTCGGGTCGTCGAATGGATGGACGAAGGTGGCTCCAGTCCTTTCCATCACTGCTGCTGCAGTTCTCTCTCGAGCTTCGAG
>JAQXEV010000044.1 GCA_029250665.1 Candidatus Thalassarchaeaceae archaeon
CCGATGGTTTGGGTGTGGAAATACATGTCACAGGCGAATGTAGTTCCGGTTGCGATCATCTCAGCTGCTGCGGCCCTAGTGCCGGTTTCGACGAGTTCGGGAGTCAGCCGCTTTTCGACAGGGAAGATCGATGTTTCGAGCCATTCCATGAGTGGTAGTCCCTCGCCCATGCCTCGATTGAGAATCATCGCTAGGTGGGTGTGCCAATTCTGGAATGAGCGGGTGATGAGTCGGTTGCTTCCATCGATTGTTTCTAGGACATCCTCATCGCCTTTACTATGGTCTACTGAGCCGTCAGCGTGGAGGATGAAATCACCGCGTTTTGGTTGGCAATCGTGATCGATTAGCCAAGCATTGGTGATGCGTCGAGCGCCGAACTCGCCAGAACCGCCAGATGCTTGCTGTGCGCCGGCCATCCTGATTCCTCGTGGTTGAGCCAAAGGCTGGTATGAGTCAAGGTTTCCTATCCAGTGAAGCAACGCAATTTGCGCTGAATCGGCTGAGAACCTCTCCATCTTCACGAGCGAGGGTGCATTCAATTTGGTCATCGGTTTTCATCTGACCGACTCCTTTCGGTGTGCCTGTCCATATCAGATCGCCCGGCTCGAGGTCGTACCATCCTGCTAGATGCTTCACGAGGTCTGCCACCGAGTGAATCATCAGCGATGTCGAAGCATCTTGGCGTACCTCGCCATTAACGCTCAATGTTAATCGCATGACTTCGTCACTGTAAGGCACCCAAGTGCCCAGAACTCCGCTGCCTCGGAAGGCCTTACCCTCGGTCCATGGCCAGCGCTTGTCCTTGGCCAAACGCTGCCGTGTTCGGTTAGTGGTATCGCAGCCAACGCACATTGCTTCGGGTAGCAAATCCTTTCCCAACCTTATGACCAACTCTACCTCATGGTCGATGTGCTCGTCTCCGTGCATGAGTTCGATTGTGTTAGTTCCGTCTTCCGAGGCTTCGACGTGAGCGCTTGCGGGTTTGAGGAAGAATCTAGGATACTCCTCAGATATGTCTCCACCAATCTCAACCGCGTGCCCGGCATAATTTCTGAAGCAGCACCAACCTAGTCCCATGGCCCGCCGTGTGGGTTCCCTGACTTGAGCAATACGGCTGGATTTTGTCCCACGTCATCGCGAGGATTCAAGGAGGTCCGGCTCACGAAGCACAGTAATGTCAGAGGATCCCTACCGCGTCCTCGGCGTCGGCGAGGATGCTACGGATGCAGAAGTCAAGCGATCCTATCGTAAGCTCGCCCGACAGCATCACCCAGATCGTAACCCGGACGATGCGGCCGCTGAGGAGCGATTCAAGGCAATCCAAGCGGCCTACGATCTGATTGGAACCGCAGCCGCGCGTAAGGAATACGATCAGCAACGACGTATCGAGGAAATGTTCGCCCGCGGTGGCAACCCATTCTCAGGATTCAGTGGTGGCGCAGGCGGCCATGGAAGAGGCAGTAATCCATTCGTAGGGAGAGGTCAGGGTGCCGGCTTCGACTTCTCAGACATTCTCAATCAATTCATGGGTGGAAAGGGTGGCGGCG
Source organism: Candidatus Thalassarchaeaceae archaeon (assembly GCA_029250665.1). Taxonomy (GTDB): domain Archaea; phylum Thermoplasmatota; class Poseidoniia; order Poseidoniales; family Thalassarchaeaceae; genus MGIIb-O1. Next base: position 1,548 of record JAQXEV010000044.1, read on the forward strand.
AACCTCAATTCCAACAGCAAAGCCGCCAACAACCTCGACCTCAACAAGCGCCACCGTCTCAACGCGGCCCAGATATCGAGGCTGGCATTGACATCAACCTCCAACAAGCCTTGTCTGGCACCAAAATCGAATTTGGCCATCTCCGTCTGCGCATCTGTAAACGCTGTGAAGGGACCTCATTCAATTCGCGCAAGACTTGCCCACAATGTTCGGGCAAGGGTGTTGAATCACGTTCCTCAACAATTACCGTCAGCGTTCCAGCAGGCGCTCAACATGGCCAACAATTGCGCCTCAAAAAGATGGGACACGAACATCCGCAAGGAGAAGCCGGCGACCTTCTAATCACAATCCGACTCGACGCCGAAGAAGGACGACGCTGGGAAGGAGGTCGTCTCATCCAAGAGGTCGCCGTACCATATTCTACCTTGATGCTGGGAGGCACAATACGAATCCGTACACCCGCCGGCAAACGCGTGCAAATCGAGGTCGCACAAGGTACTCGCATCGGCGACCGCCGACGATTAGCAAGCCACGGACACGACGGCGGGCCTTTGGATATCGAGTTCGTTTTAGCCGAGCCGGAGAAGGTGACTAAGCAACAGAAGGAAGCCCTTGATAGACTGCGTGATTCGGGGCTTTGATGGTCTCAGAGTATCACTGAACTCATCGGTTGTGTGAAAAGTAAAGCGCCGGAGGGGGCGCATATGCATGAGGTTCGGGACTTCACTTCAGTAGCCGATTCCCTGCTTTCTCGACGGTCTCAGGTGCATGCGATTATTCTCGTGATGAGCCTCGTGATGGTCCCTGGACTGATGGCCAGTTTGACTCCGATTGACATCGAATCTTATGACATGGAATCACCCGAACTCACTGCCTTCAAAGTGCTCAACGAAGACTTCGCTGCCTCCGAACAAACCTATGGCATCATGATCACTGTGCGAGAACCGAGTGCTGTTGCTGCGGGTCCGTCAGCACCGCATATCGGGGCTGATGGCGAGATTCTTTTCGACCAGATTCCATCGGTTCTCGAACGGGTGCCCTATCCTGGTGAATCGGTGGGGCTCGTCGGTGAGGGGCTTCCACTTGGTGGGGTGCTGAACCTCACCGTTCTTCGTGAAATCGAGTTGAAGACTGCGAGTGCGAATGAGGGGCCGCTCGGCGAATTCATGCGACCGATTATCTCCGAACTTACGGGCGATGGCTTCGAGGGAGCCCTCGCTTTGCCAGACAACTTCCGTGCCTTCATGGCGGGTGAATCCACACTTACACGCGATACGGTCAATCTCTTCGGACAATATGTGCCAGCCCGGACGAATTGGGATGATTGCGGTGAGTTGGTGTGTTTGACTTATGATGACCCTAACCTGACTCAAGATCACATCGATCTCGCTGCGCACCGGATGATCATGAATTCTGACGGCGCGATGCTTCGTTGGCTTTCGACCGATCGTGGCTTCACTCCGGATGAAAATAGTAGCATCATCGGCCCTATCGGCGGAAAGATGCTCGAGGATGGAAGCTTCGCCGAGGACATCACTTGGGGGCCGGGTCGATGGTCGGCTGGGACTACTCTGATTCTCTTACAATTGAGTCGAGATTCGATGGAAGAGAGTGGATTTACCTATGCTTGGACGGACGCTCACCTTGAGGAGAGCGGTTACACATACAATGGACTGAGTCTTCTGACCACGCCGCCCACTAATACCGCTGAGGAATGTAGGGCGGCGCTAGAGTCTGGAGAGCAGCCTTGCAGCGCCGAGTGGGCAGTCATCGCAATGGAAAAGAGCATGCGTACAACTGATGAGTTGACTGTGACAATGGTCATCGCTGAGGGAATCAATGTCGAGATGAACCGTGAATTGCAGGAGTCTGGCCTTCTCTTGGTTGCAATGTTCATCGCTATCCTAGTGCTTCTGTGGTTTAGTCTGAGGAGAGCTTCGGATGTGGCAATAGTTGGCGCAACGCTCGGTTTCAGCCTGCTTTGGATGCAGGGTTCAATAGGCTGGGGAATAATTCTCGGCGAGCAGATCGGCTGGAAAATAATTAGCAAGAGTCAGTTCTCCAATCTGCTGCCGATTCTTGTGCTGGCACTCGGCATTGACGATAGCCTACACGCATTACATCGTTACAAGGAGGAGAGACGCAATGGCGGCTCACCTCACGATGCGGCTCATGCTTCACTCTCTCGCGTCGGTCGCGCTATCATGCTGACTTCATTCACCACGATGGCTGCTTTCGCCGCCAACCTGACTTCGGACATCGCCGCCCTACGCTCATTCGGAGTAGAAGCGGCTCTCGGAGTAGCCTCTGCTTTCGTCCTCACCGGACTTTGGGCACCGATTATCAGGATGGATTGGGACCTCTTCCTAGAGAAGCGCGGCAGTCTTTCTGAGGAAACTCAGGGGCAGGTCCACATGATTCGTGAGGAGACCCTCACCAATGTTGCCGAAGGCGCATCGAAGAATGCGGCGTGGGTCCTCGCGTTGATATTCCTAACAACCGCCCTCGCGGTGCCAGTGATGCTCAGTCTCGAGGGCGATTTCAAGGTCGAGGATTTCCTTGATGAGGAATCGGATTTCGCCCAAGGAGTCATCCTCGTTAATACCAGATTTAGCGATGAGGGTGAACCTGCAGCGGTTGTAATCGAAGGAGACATGCTCGACCCGCGCGTGTATGCAGCAATGCAAGCCACGCGCGACAATATGGCCATTGCAAGCGAAAACGATCCAGGAAAATACACGTCGACGCCGTTAGGAACCCCTGAGATGCATGGCATCGACGAATTAATCTGGTTTGCAAAAGCCAGTATGGTAACCAATTCAACACCATTCATTCAGGCCGGTTGGGGCTCGCAATCGCTAGACTGCGACACTGAATCCAGCGGCCTGCCTGACGAAACCGACAGAGATTGTCTGCGATTCATGTTCGGATACGTCTTCACTCATGGGATCCCGGCTGGGGGATTAATTCCAGAAATCCCAGCCTCGATTCCAGCGCTATACATCCTTCCGACATGCGAGCTTGATCCATTGGCTGTCCACCTGTGTGCAGACGGAGGAATCCCTGAATACAAGCGGATGACGATGAGGTGGGGTCTCGCAAACCCTGAGCAGTTCAGCGTTGCAGAACTGGTTCTGGCTGAGTTGAAAAACGACATGCAGCCATTCCAAGATTTGGCCGCCCAGGATATCTCAAAGCGTGCAAATATTGACTCAGCGAGTGAAGAATATCCAGTGACCTGGGCCATCCCTACAGGTGATCCGGTTACACGCTACGTCGCCGCTTCAAGTATGCAAAAAGAGATGCAAGGGACGCTAATTTTGGGGATTCTTTTCTGCCTCATTACGCTATGGTGGGGATTCCGCAGAATCAATTCTAGCTTCGATGATTACTCTGTCAAAGATCTGGTTATTTCCTCACCGGTCGTGCTCGCTATTACGGCTTATGTGTATGCTACGGTTGGAGTGAACTTCGCTGTACTGGTCGGCATCTGGCTGGTTGTTGGCGCCGGCTTATGGGGTGCTCGTTCACTGTCGACGGCGATGTTCACAACGGTGCCAATCGTCATCGTGATAATCTGGTTGTACGCAATTATTGCGGCCGCTGGTTATGGGCTAAACATGGTCACAGTTGCAATTGCTACGATGAGTCTAGGTGTTGGAATAGATTACGTGATTCATGTGGTTGAGCGCTACCGAGAGGAGCGCTCCGAGGGCGCAAGTGTGGATGCGAGTATTCGTGCCATCGGCGGAGCTGCCGGTCTGGCGTTATTCGGTTCGGCAGCCTCCGATGTAACTGGATTCCTAATCATCGCGCAGTCTCCAATGGGATTCTTTGCGAGTTTCGGATTATTCTGCGCGGCGATGATTGGATTGTCACTATTCGCAAGCATGGCCACGACTCCAGCAATGCTCGGTTCGTTGGAGCGCGGCCGCAAGCGCCGCGCGCAGCAGGTTGAAGCATCAGAGACTCAGCCCGCAGCATGAGAGCGATGAGCGAGTCAGAGACACTTACCGATCTCGAGCGAGGCAAAGAAGACTGTGTTCTAAGGTTCGCAGATGGGGCTTCGTTCCGACTTGATTACGTCGAAGTAAGGATGTCTTGCCCCTGTGCGAAGTGCAGGCCGAGACAAGAGAATGAGCAGCGGCTGATAGAATTCAGAGAGGAAGTCATGCGGCTGCGTTTGGATAAGCCAAAGGCCGAACTTGTCGGCCGTTATGGTCTGCGTTTCTCATGGCCATCTGGGTGCTCGAGCGGAATCTATTCTTTTGACCTTCTTCGGAATGTCGCCGAGCAGGCCGGTTCCGCGCTCAATTGAATCTCTTTGTTTAGATTAGATTTCATCTATCTATCTTCAATTAACACCGTGTAATTTGGTCAAATAATGACGGTGAGTCGCCATAGAAGTGCTCAAAGGTAACCCTTCGGTGGCGTGGGCATCGTAGTGTGGGATTCCCTCCCTCGCCACGGTGGGTGATTGAATGACCCGAGACGAACCAGAGGCTGATGCCACCGCGCCAGACGCAGAGGATGAGTGGCAACTCTACGCAACCGCTGGATATGCCGCCGCCGAGGATCCTTGGGATGATTTGGTCGTCGTCGAAGAGAAAGATTCCAAGGCGGAGGAATGGTTCGACGGTGACGATTTCGAGTCGAATGGTCAAACCGTCGACTGGGACTCTCCTCCTTGCCCTTCTCCGCTTGGAATCGCTCACATGATTAGAATCGGTACTTGTGATCACTGTTTGCACAGAGTCGGCGGCCGGCGCACCGAGGCCCCCGGCGCCGATGGAGGTGCTTCTCTTCGTGCCGAGTCCTTAGCTCGCGACAAAGAACTCTCATCCTTTGAGGTGCCTGAACTTTGTCCGCTTTGTGAAAATCTCTTCGAGGATGTCGACAATATCGTCGAGCGCATTACCGAACAGACTGGTGAACTCGACCATGGCTCTCTGCAGATTGGTGTTCACGTTCCAAAGGATTTGATTCAGGAAGAAGATCGTATTCGTACTCGTCACGGCGCCACCGGGTCCCGACCACTGAAGGCTTCTTTTTCCGATGCTGTCCAAGCCGGCATCACCTCTCGAATGGCTGGAATCGAGTTTGTCAAGGAGCGCCCTGATCTGATGATTCTAATCGATTGTCTAACACTCCGTGTCGATGTCGATATCCGACCTGTTTTCATCTACGGACGCTACCGAAAACTCGGTCGCGGCATTCCTCAAACTCGTTGGCCATGCCGCGCTTGCCGTGGTCGTGCCGAGGGATGCGAGGCCTGCGAGGGAACTGGCTTGCAATATCCGGATTCGGTGCAGGACCTCATTGGCGAACCCTTCCGCTTGGCACTCTCTGCGGATGACACATCCTTCCACGGCATGGGGCGCGAGGACATCGACGTCCGCTGCCTCGGCAGGGGCCGTCCTTTCGTCCTCGAATTGAAGCGTCCGCGTATCCGCCGCACTGATCTCGACGAAATCGTCGCGGCGGTCAACGCAAACTCCGCTGAAAAAATCGAAATCTGCGACCTGCGTTGGTCGAACCGTAGTGAAGTCAGCAGGGTGAAGGAGACGCGTTCGGAGAAGTCCTACACGATCCGTTTCCGCATCGAGGATCCTCCTGAAGAATCAGCTATAATCGAATCAATTTCGAGCCTTTCTGGAGTCACTCTCGAACAACAGACCCCAAAGCGAGTCTCTCATCGCCGAGCCGATAAGAAGCGCAAACGCAAGGTCGTCTCGATCGACAAAATCTTCGTTGAGGGCAACGAAGTCCAATTTTCTGTCCGCTGTGAAGCTGGCACCTACGTGAAGGAACTCGTTCATTCCGATGAGGGGCGAACAGTGCCTTCTGTGACGAGTGTTCTCGAGCGGGCTTGTGAAGTCATTTGGCTCGATGTCGAAGATATCCACGCTGATTGAAAGCCAAAGGGCTCAGATGGCCTTAAGAATGTGAGGCAGGTGGCCCGCTCGCACGACCTAATGTCGATGGGTGAATTACATGCGCCGAAGTCACGGAACTCGTCAAGGAACACGCAGTATTCTGCGTCGCTCAAAGGCGCAGCGAGGGCGCATCAACATCGCTCGCGTTATGCACCAATACGAGATTGGCGACAGCGTCGCAGTCGTTCTCAATGGCTCCCAACAGAAGGGAATGCCACACCGCCGCTTCCAAGGCGCTACAGGCGTAATCGAGTCCAAGCAGGGCCGCGCATGGGTCGTCTCTTTGCATGACAAGAACATGGCCAAGACCGTGATTGCTCGGCCTGAGCACTTGCGTCCGATGGAGTGATTTAGATGAGTAATAGAGAATTTGTTGACTTCTCAACTGTTCGTGACCTTCTATTGGATGCTCGCGAGCGCCGTGGCGAACTTTCCTATGAGCAGAAGGTTGCTCTTTTCCACGCTGAGTGGGCAGCCAGCGAGAACCGCGGCGGTATCAAGACCAGCCCTGAAACCTTTGCAAGTCTATTCGGTTCACTGGCTGAGAACGAGAAGCTTAACCAGCATCCTGAGGTTTGCGCAAAGATCGCAGAACTCATGCCGATGAAGGTGGAAGACGTCCGCGTCATCGTTGCCTCCAAGAGAATCGCGATGGATACTGATGAGATTGAAGATATCATCACTAAGGTTCGTCAGCACGTACTCTGAATCGCGAATCGCGTTCATAGTGATCCCTTAGATTGTGTTTGAATCGTCGATTTTCAACAACTTTCTCGAAACTAATCACTTGATGAGGGATAACCGACCTCCGAGGAGCGAAGAAGATGGAGCCGAACGGTCAAAATGGGGATGCGGAGGATGGGCCCTTGGCGTCAGAAACTCATGTCCGAGTCCTCGATGTTCTCGATAGACGCCCCATCGGCAGGGAGATTCACGCTCTTTCTGAACCGGGTCTTCACCTTGTACGCGCTCGCCTCAACTCGGATTCCAATTGCGAGGCAGGAGATCATCTCGATCTGGAATCTGGTAATATTGGCTCTCTCTCTCAACTTAGGTTCCGTGACCTTTCGGGTGATGCAAACGCATCTCTACAGGATACTGTGAAACAATCGATTCTCTTCAATCCAGATCCTCATCTTGGATTTTTTAATCGTGTCCAAAATATTTCTCTCAAGGTCCACGGCTTCCAACTTCTACCTGGTGTCGGGAGTTCAACAGCACGATCATGGGTCACAATTCGTGGCCAAAATGGCTGGGTCGATCTCGCCGAGGTCAGCGAGAAACTCGGGGTCGACGCTGTTGACTTACTCGCTGAGCGTTATGTTGGGGAACTTGCCGAGCCCGCTGAAGTCCCCAGCCTTCTCGATTTACTCGTGAGGGTCAGCGCCTGACCGAGGTGGGCGTATGGATGACCTGGATGTCAGGCTTCTCGTCGATTTATTGCGAGACCGGATTAGTCCTGACCGTTCGCTTGGGCAACATTTCTTGCTCGACGAAGCGGTCATCGCGAGGGCCGTTCAAATTGCTTCGACCACGGTGCCGATTGGTCCGGAATGCCATGTATTGGAAATAGGCCCCGGCCCCGGTTCCTTGACTCTTGATTTGCTCAAAACGGGAGCTCAAGTCACGGCCCTCGAGTTGGATTCGGAAGCAGTCGCCCACCTAGGGCGTGTATTCGGAGATGCTGATGGCCGCCTCAAAATTGTTGAAACCGATGCATTGGAAGCCGATTGGCCAGATGATTTGACCCACATCGTGGCCAATTTGCCATACCAAATCTCCAGTCCAGTATTAGATAGAATACAGAAGCATCACGCCCAGAACCATCTCAATGGAATCGCCTTGCTGGTCCAAGAAGAGTTTGCAGAGCGTATGGCGATGAGCGCAGGCCACGCCAGCCGTGGCCCACTAGGCCACTCCCTCTGGTTAGATTTCGAGGTCGAACTCGACAAGCGAGTACCTCCTCATTCGTTCAGTCCCGCACCAAGGGTCCACTCGCGCCTAACGAATCTCACTCCGACTCAGCGCGAGTTTGACGAAGCATTCGATCGCCGACTATTCCGCATGGTCATCACTGAATGCTTCGCCAATCGCCGACGTAAACTCCGTACCCTCCTAAAACGCCCACCGAAGCGACTCAACAGAATTCCCGGCTGGCATCGCGCTCGTTGGCAAGTGGCAATCGACGCACTGCCAGCCGAAACCCTCGACCTCAGACCCGAAAATCTCAGCTCAAACGACTGGGCCGTTTTGATTGCCGAGATAAGCGCTGAGTAGAGCCATCGGGAGCACCGGAGAACCACGCCTTCAAAGCCCCCTGCAGGTTCGGGCGGAACGGCGCAGCGAGTGGGGACGCTGCGAGAAAGGGAGTTGATTCAATGGCCAAGAAGGACACTTATCTAGCGCTATTGCGTAGGGGTATTGACGAAACGACCGCTCAGGTTCTTGCTGATTCCGGACTCAAGGTCGGCGACCTCAAAAAACTCGACGAGGAAAAACTTCGGAACAATTACGGCCTCAAGAAGGAGATCGCAAAGTCGGTTCTTGAAGCGGTCAAAACTGGCCCTCGTGCTGCCTCTAAACAGCGTTACCTCACCGATGTTCTCTCTAAAGATAAGAAGAAGAAAGTCGACAAAATTGAGGAGCAGCGATTCAAGCGTGAGCAGAAGGATATCGTCTCTGAGCTCAACGAGAAAAAGGAAGAGCTGCGAATCGCCAAAGTCGAGGCGTTCCGTTCCAAGAAACTGGTAATGAATCGCCTCGGCAAAACAATCGAACTCATTGTCAAATTGGAAAATTCATTCGATGATGAATCAAAGCGCGAGCAACGAACGAAACTTCGAGACCAACTTGAGACTCGCGGTCTTGAAGCGGCGCGCGACCACGAAATGCTTGAACTGGTCGGTACACCACAAGACATCGTTGACTTCCGACGTAAGCTAGCACCGATTCTATGCCTGTACGCCTGCCCAGAGTGTGGCGAGGAAATGGACCCACGCGGATCTAATGTCGTCGAGGATCCTACTGATTTCTCATTCGTTTGCTGGGAGTGCGAGGAGGAGTTCCACTCGCCTATGGCGGTTTATGTCGATGAGCACATGAACAATGGCGCTCAAATCAAAATTGACCCGAAGAAGAAACCTCGCGACAAGAAATTCCGTCCTCCGAAGAAGAAATCCGCTGAGACAATCAAGGATTTGATGATCAAGGATCTTGAAGCGACCGGCGCATCTGCTGAGGAGATGGCTGCAGTGGTCGAGGCGAGTGATTTGACTGGCGGCCTGATGAGCATCGACGAATGGATTGATCAGACACTCGCCGCTAAGGGATACATCCAGGCTCAGGAGCACCGCGAGGACTTCATCCTCGCGACCGGCGCTGGTGCAACGAAGTTCAACAAGTGGATGAAGAAGGCTGGACTGCGCTTCAATAAGCAAACAGGCCAGTGGTCTCGTTGGTCAAATGATTGATGCGCCACTGCCCCCTGTCTTCGGCTTGGAAGATTGATTTTTTTTGCTGGGCTGACGTCCTGATGGATTCAAGACGAGCCGATGATTCGCAGGGTCGTGGCGATAGTCCGATTCTTCCGAGGTGCTCTGCTTCTCGGGGTTGCTGAGGCAGAGGTTGACGAACCCCTTGTCGAAGTTGCGAAGAAGGCCGGCGTAGACATCCCGGTCAATTGTACCTCTGGAAACTGTGGTACATGCCTCGTGCGTCTGAAGGAGGGTGAAGTGGCCTATCCTGACCCATTACCACCCGGCCTCGATGAATTCTTGGTCGAGGATGGCGGGGTCCTCTCATGCTTTATGGAGGCGGTGGGAGCTTGCGATATCGATGTAATTCCACCATTGTGATGTGAGAATATGGACCAACAGATGGCGCTGATTATTTTCATTGACATCCTCGGCATCGGAATCGCTGTCTGGTTTTTGGCGACTCGACTAAAAGCGAAACTATCAGAGGTCGAGGAGCGTAAGGCCAAGCGATGGAAGCGAGATGAATTTCTTGCTGCCGAAGTGGCAAGCGATGAGGAGGAGTAATCATGGAGAAAATCAACGTACGCGATAAATTCGGTTTGTTTTCGGACCACTGGACGCCTAAGGTAATTGCCGAAATGAATGATTACCAATTCAAATTGGTCAAGATAGAGGGTGAATTTGTCTGGCATGACCACCCTGAAACAGATGAGGTATTCATTGTCGTCGAAGGCAGCATGAAGATCGAATTTGAGGACCACACCATCGAGCTCGATGAGGGTGAAATGATCGTAGTTCCGAAAGGGGTGCGCCACAAGCCTGTTGCTGACTCGGAATGCAAGGTGATGCTAGTCGAGCCTCGCGGTGTCGTCAATACAGGCGAGGCTGAGAGTGAATTGACCGCTCCAAATGACGAATGGATATAATCCGGACTCACTCATTTACCGCTGCGGTCCATCGGTCGGCTTGCGGTACACCGACTACTTCGATATGACAGGCGAGAACTCCTTTCTGTCGATTGATTTCTGAGCGCAGTTCCATTAGGTCATTGATGCAGCATGGACAGTGCGCTCGAGTGGGTTGGACCCACAATTGCACGATGCCAGAGTCATCGACCTCGACACCCTTGAGCACGGAATCGTCAGTCAATTCCAACCCATGGGGTTCCTTGCGTCCGCGTAGCAGTCGTGCGAGTCGACGCTGCGCGGCCGCCTTGGTCCGAGACACACGTCATCGTCACCGTCGCATCGCTTAGTGATGGCGCTGGCAAAGAAGTCTTTCCAGTTGGCTCCACTCACGAATCCCACTCTGTGAGCAGGCCCCATGAATCTCCCATTGTCAGGCATTCCATGCCTTCTGAGGTTCGAGCAAATGTGTCTTCGGTACCGATTGCACCGGAGTTGTAGAGCACCTTCGGCTCCACCGCCATCGTTCCCCCAACCGGAAGTTCTCGGTTGAAGCGCTCAGCGACGACAGGAGTCTCATCCAGTTCAAGTCCGACTGAGTGACCCAAGAAAACAGCCTGCGCGGGTGGCATTCCCATCAGATGATCGGCATAACCCATCTCGGCAGCCTTGCCGCTGCCGACGCGCCAAGCCTCGGAGCAATCATCTCCTCGTCCGAGGCTAGCAACAACTGAATCACGAATCTCAGCCATATTTTCGAGTCGAGTCATCGATTCACTTTCCATCTCACCTGCGCAGAACATACGCGTGCAGTCTGAGACATAGCCGCGGTGAAGATGTACCATATCGACGATTACAGGCTCGCCAGCCACCACCTTTGAGTGGCCAGCACCCAGAGATGAAATTGGGCTGGCGCCGGTCCCACCAATCGCTGAATCGAAGTAGGATGGAATCGCACCGGAGTGACCGGCTGCGATTACAACACGGTCGCAGTCCATCGGCCAGCGACGCATTCGGATGCGACCGCCAAAGCCGGCGGTACGGCTGACCTCGTCAGCGGCCGCCGCCATTTCCAACTCTGTTCGTCCAACGCCGCCAACATCGCGTATCGCCTCGAACATCCGTCGATTAACCCGCCCACTTTCACGATGCATTTCTAATTCCCAAGCGGATTTCGTCTCACGCAATCCATACAGTAAGTGGGTACAGTCAGACGTGTCTCCCAAAGAGGACAAGCGCCCAGCAAAGAAGGCCCAACGGTCGTGAGGAATCTTGCCAGCCAACATCGCAGGAGCACGTGTAGCACCATTCGAGCGCAAGGCATCGACCAATCCATTCATGCGAGGTTGAGCCACAACCGAGTCAGGAGCATCATCGCCACCAGACTCGAAACGAGCCCGATCAAGAGACTTGCGAACCCAATGAACGTTCGAAACTCCAGAACCCTCTGCGCCAACCAAAATCATCCCGTTCTGTCTCCCCCCGGTCAACCAGTAGAGTTCGACGGGGTCATCGATTAGAGCGCTTTCAAGACCAGCCTCAGCCAGCGCTGAAGCCAAGCGACTCCGTCGTTCCTCGAGTTCGCTGACCGGAACCCGCCAGTCATCGCCATCAGGGCCGGTCAGGCGCTCCGCATCCCAAGCCATGAACGAGCCACTAAGGCCCGGACACAAAGGCATTGGGGGAGGGAATGAGATAGAATTTGGACCCCGACCCATATCCATCATCATCAAAAGACGCCTGCGGGTGGGACGCATTGTGAACGGCGTTCTGTCGCTGGACGACATTCGCCTCAGTGGTAAGCGCGTCCTGTATCGCGTTGACATCAATTCACCTCTTCATCCAGAAACTGGAGCCTTCCTTGACGACGGCAGACTTCGCGCCATCACCCCCACTCTATCGGCTCTCTCAGACGCCAAGGTAGTGATACTCGGACATCAGTCAAGGCCTGGTCGCTCCGACTTCACCGATCTCTCGGGTCACGCAGATAGAATATCACGGATTCTCGGTCGTCCCATCAAATTCATTCCAGATGTTTGTGGCGAACTCGCAATCGATGCGATTCGCAGTATGAATAACGGCGAGATTCTCTGTTTGGACAATGTCAGGATGCACGCCGAGGAGAATTCTCTCAAGAAGGCCGGGCTCGAAGATTTGCGACTATCACAGATAGTCAGCAATCTCGCCCCCGAATTTGATGCCTACGTCACCGATGCCTTCGCAGCAGCACATCGAAACTCACCAACTTTGACAGGCTTCGCTGACGATCTTCCTTGTATTGCTGGGCGCTTGATGGAGCGTGAGATCAGCGCCCTGCAGACAGCAGTTACAGCCCCACCACGACCTTACGTGGTGATTCTGGGTGGGGCAAAGGCCGACGACTCCTTCCGCGTCGCACAGAATCTCATTGAGCGAGGAGTCGTCGACACCATCGCCTTCGTAGGTGTCGTTGGAAATATGGTCCTCTGGGTCAATGGTACCGACATCGGCGAGGGCAATAAGGAGTTCATTCGAACCACCCTCGGCGATGATTTCGACACCGCTTGGTCGATGGCGCAAGAACTCTTCCAGAACCATTCAGAATTGCTCTTCGTGCCAAGCGATGTTGCGGTGGAGATAGATGGAGAGCGTGTGGCTAAACAGGTTGATGAGCTTCCAGTACCCCATCCAATATACGATATTGGCCTTCAGACTCTAATGCGATTACGACCGATCATGATGAATGCAGGGTGTGTCCTTTGGAATGGACCAGCCAGTTATTTTGAGAAGCCGGCATTCGCTTTCGGAACCATTGAGATTCTCAATATGTGCACCGAGACCGCTGCAATGACAATCGTTGGCGGCGGTCACACCAGCGCTCTTGTTAATTCACGCGGAGTTGGTGACAAAGTGACTCACAATAGCACTGGCGGAGGAGCTTGTTTGCAGATGCTCTGCGGTGATAAGATGCCAGTAATAGAAGCCCTCACGCACTCCGCAAAGAAGTTCTCTTGAGACGAACTTGGAGACGAGTGCTCGCCTCCTCACTCTCGAAGTGGAGCCATTGGGGAGATTCGAACTCCCGGCCTCTTGATTACGAATCAAGTGCTCTACCAGCTAAGCTACAATGGCGGCGTCGCGCCCACCTGAGGGTTTGGAATAAGCCAATCGGTGCCGGAGAAAGCCTCTTGTTTTGTTTGCCTCAGGTTGAGGCGATGGAAGAAGACCCTGACTCGAATATACTCAGCGGAACACCAGCTACTCAGGAAGTTGTGCAACAGACGGATGAAGAGAGGGGAGAGAGTGGATTCACCAGTCCTTTGACTTTCGTAATCTTCCTCGGGATAATGTTCGCACTACTTGTAATCATAACTCAAACCACTGAATGGGGTGAAGAGAATCAAGAAATGTTCTTCGGTGATTTCATCTTCAAACTAATCCTCATTCCAGTCTTTATTGCGGTATTTGGCTGGAATGGTTTTTTCGGCGGCCAAGGAAACCAAAGAAAGAAAGATTAGACATTTAGAAGGCGAAGTAATCAGCACAATTCGCTAAGGTCTAGAATATGTCCAATTCTTGAATTAACATCATCTAAAATTGACTTTAGTGATTCTTCAGTTCTCCCCTCTGCTCGCATGACGAGAATTGACTCTGTGTTTGATGGTCGGCAGAGGTACCAACCATCGGGATAGCGCACTCTGATTCCGTCGACGCTTGATTTCTCAAGATCCGCAAAAGCCCGCTCAACCATTCCCATGGTTTCCTCGCGCCCCGCCGTCAGAGGTACCTTCGTTTCGTCGGTCGAAGGATAATCGGGTAGATTGTTGAAACGCTCGGAGAAGCTTGGACCGCCATCGCTTGGAGCGGGGTCACGTCCGATTATTTCGAGTAGGCGGGCTGCATTGTAAAGTGAGCAATCGAAGCCAGGCCAGCGGTCGTGGAGGAAGAAGTGACCAGACATCTCTCCCGCCATCACAGCGTCTGGATTGGCTCGCAGTTCGCGCTTCATGAATGAGTGACCGGTTCGGACCATTCGTGGGATTCCGCCACTTGCGATGATGGCTTCCTCAAGTGCCATGCTGCACTTGACATCGAAGAACACTGTTCTTTCGGCTTCGGTTCCACTTCGTCGATCGACGAGGACATCTGCTGCGATGAGCGCCATCAGTCGGTCTGGGTGAATGAAGCGACCGAGTTCATCGACGATTCCGAGACGGTCGCCGTCACCATCCATTCCAATTCCGAACTCGCAACCATTCTCGATTACCGCCGCTGCGAGGTCGAGCATATTCTTCTGGCGTGTCGGGTCGGGAGGGTGGTTGGGGAATGTATTGTCCCAGTCGCAATGGATGGGCACGAGGTCAACGCCTAATCGCTGCATTAGGTGAACGGTGAGTGGTCCGGGGACCGCATTTCCACAATCGATGGCGATACGGATAGTGCGGAGAGGTTTTCCAGCATTTTGGACGATGGTGTCGAGGACTTGGCCCTCGAAATCAGGCAATTGAGTCACATTTCCTTGGCCAGTGCGGAATTCACCAGCATCGAATGTAGCCTTGAGTTCCTGCAATTCTTCACCAGCCATTGGTAGTGAGCCATTACAGATCTTGAAGCCGTTGTATTCAGGGGGATTATGGCTCGCTGTAATCACCACCGCGGCATCAACTTGCAAGTCGACGGTGGCGCGATACAAAACCCCAGTCGTTGTGATTCCCAAATCCAAAACATCGGCCCCAGCCGAGGTCAATCCCGTGAGAAAGGCCGCGTGTAATTCAGGTCCCGATTCACGGATATCGCGTGCCACAGCTACCGCATTTGCATTGAGGTGAGTGACTAGAGCGGCACCTAATCGACGTGCGAATTCAGCATCCAACTCACTGCCCGCAAGGCCACGGATATCGTAGGCCTTGAACACGCTCATGGCCGAGACGGAGTGCTCGGCCTTCATCATCCCATCGTGGCGCCGGCGCCACAGAAGCGCAAGAGTGCGCGCTCAAGCAGAACCCGAACCGCGCACTGCGCGCGCGACGACTTCGACCTTCGCACCAGCAGGCAGCTCCTTCACTCCATAAGCGGCGCGAGCAGGAAGAATAGCACCTTCGAGCCAAGCCGCGTAGACCTCATTGAATTCACCGAATTCGGCCATATTCTCAAGCAGGACCATGACCATCACGAGATCGCCTTTGTCGGAGCCAGCCTCTCCGAGCAGTGCATCGATTTTTGCCAGTGCAGCAGCAGCTTGCTCGGCCATAGATTCTCCTCCATCGATACCGATTTGACCAGCCACCCAAATGTCGTCTCCAACGGTTATGCATGGGTTGTAAGGGAACATCGGTTTGACGCCGGCGTAGATTGGTTGCTTCTTGTTCATACAGTAGCCAGTGTAATGCAGGACTTAGGATTATTCACGCATCAAATCAACAACGCTCAGGTGATCTGCCGCAACGTTCTCCACGCTCAGGTCAGAAATCGGTACCCAAGCCGCAGACACAGCATCGTCGGCGCCCTGCGGCTCGGCTTCTAGATCGGCCTCGACGAGATAGAAGAGGCCGACACAGTGCTTACGCGGGTCTCGACCTGGGGCACCGAGAACGTGCAATATTCGAGGATTCTCACCAACAACTCCCGTCTCTTCAAGCATCTCGCGCAAGACAGCATCCTCTGGATCTTCCCCATAATCGACGAAGCCGCCAGGGAAGGCCCACATTCCAGCCCAGACAGAGGGGTCTGGGCCACGTTCAATCATCAGTAACTCAAGCCCGTCGTCAGTCTCGCGAGTAGCGACTGCATCGACGGTGACAGACGGGCTTCGATAACTATCTCTCCCACACTGGAGGCAGGGTGCAGCGTTACCAGCAAGGCTCGTCTTGACCTTCAGTTCGCCAGTCAATGAGAACAAAGCCAAGAAATGGTCGAAGCCACCTTTCAGAGATGGTTTGTTCCACAATATCCACTTTGACAATGCGCCTGCTGTTGTGAAATCATCCCAATCCTCTCTTCGAGCGTGTCTGATCTCGTATCTGTTCTTCCTTTCTTCGTCATTGTGAATGGTATAGTCCGAGTATCCCTTCCCTCCGAAGTGGGTGGTTTTCTTCTTCCCATCAGGGAAAGTGAAAACTGCTCGTAGTTTCTTGTCCTCTCTTGGAGAGCCGTCAATCACCACATGGGCTTGTGGAGGGTTTTGACCAGCGTTCTCAGCTTCCATATCGCCGCCTCCTAAGTTGGTAGTCCTCGATGGCTTCGTAGAGGTCGCTGCGCCGGAAGGATGGCCAATGGACGTCGGTGAAGTAGAGTTCTGAATAGGCGATTTGCCATAACAAAAAATTCGACACACGCTCCTCACCAGACGTACGAATCACCAAATCTGGGTCCGGTAAATCCGCGGTGTAGAGGCGACTTGAGATTGCTGCTGGGTCGATGGAGTCGATGTCTAAGTCTCCAGCAGCGTGGTCGGCTGCGATGGTTTTGACAGCGTCGACAATTTCCTCACGACCACCGTAAGCGAGGCAGACTGTGAATAGGAAATCACTGTACTGCGAGGTTGCCGCCTCTGCTTCTGCGATTGCTTTGCGAAGGCGTTCAGGCAGAAGGTCGGTGCGGCCGACGACTTGTACCTTTACGCGATTATCGTGAACCAACGGATCAGTAGAGATTTCCTCAAGGCCGGAAACATAGAGGTCGAAGAGTGTGTCGAGTTCCTCTCCCTCTCGTGAGGTCAGGTTCTCTGTGGATAGAGCGTAGACGGTGAGGTAAGGAATCTCAAGGTCGAGAACCCAGCGCATGACATCCTTGAGTCTCTTCTTACCTGCTGCATGTCCGGCGTCGGTATCCATTGAACGGCTCCAAGCGAATCGACGGTTGCCGTCCATAATCATCGAGATGTGTTGTGGCATCATTTCTGGGCCAGCAGCCTTCACACGGTCTCGCAGCCTGTTTCTTCGGATACGGTCGGTGCGCGAAATGACGCTCCATGCGAGCGTGGAATTGGCAATCCATCTGGCAGGAGCGGAGATGATGCGGAAGCGCAGCAGCCAGTGTGCGAGGGCGTCGATTCGACGACCTGCGGATTTGCGTGCGCGGCCCATGGGCTCACCACCTCTTCGCCGCGCTAAAGGTCGTCGGCGGCGAGGGGTCGGTGATTACCAGCGATAGAAGCGATGGTTCGCCGAGGGCGTACGAGTAGAGGTGAGATTCTCAAACCACTCATTCGAAGACGAGGTCTGCTGCATCGCCTACCTTGTCGAGCAGGCCGCGTTCAGGATTGACAACCACGACCTGTCCGGCGTGGTCCCAGACTGGGATATCGTGTACACTATTGCCGCAGTAGCCGAACCCCTTCTCTCCATAACGCGCGATCAGTGCCTCGGCCTTCTTGTGGTCTCGAAGATTGATGACTCCATCCGAGCCCATGACATCGTCAAAGAGGCCGACATGTGCAGCGATTACTTCGGCCACGGCGCGGTCTGAGGCCGTGGCTAGAATCAGCTTTCGACCTCGCGCACTCTCGCCGGTAAGCCACTCGACTAATGCGGCGTGGTAATCCAGTTCAGAAGGGTCAAACTTGAGTTGGCGCGCGAGGTTCTTCTTCCACTTCGCGCGCTTACCAGTAATCTCCAACAGAATTGTCGAGAGGATCATCCATGGCTTGCGGAGAAACACTCGCTTTGCACTTAGAACACTCATGTCTGTGAGAATCAGTGTACCGTCCATATCGACGGCCAGCGGCATCTCGACAGGTGCCTCCATCATGGTCAATCGTCCCATCGACCCCGATTCAAGGCTTTGGAATGAAACAGAAGCATCCGAACCGATTCCATGAAGCCCTCATCGGCTCTCGGCGAGCCGTGTCGCAGTCCGATTCAGCGCTCAACAGTGTTTGGCGTCCTGCCGAGATGGTCGAGGTGGACTGCGACCGCAAGCCACCGCTAGGATTCACTGCCCATCTGATGCGCGGCAGGCGATTACGCCTCAACCTCCTCGAGCCGGAAGAATCCCTAGCAACACTCGCCGGTTGGGCAGAAACAACCGAGGCGCTCGAATCCTGGGGTGATGTCCCTGAGGGCGTCACTGCAATCGAAGTTGAGGCCACAGAGCGGGGCCCCTTCTACCGAATCGAAGCTGACGATGGTTCGTGGATAGCAGAAGTTCAACCGTGGGGTGGGCCAAACATCCGGCCCCGCGCAAGAATCGCACCCGAAACCGCTTGCATCCCATGTGGGGGATACCTGTACGAGGAAGCCGATTTGATTCTCCTTCGACGCGTTAGCTCAGAAACCCCAGATGCGAATGAGGTTCTGCAAGACCACCTCAAGCGAGGTGATCTCGATTCAGCCCAAGCCCTCCTCCTCCGATGCGGTGCAGCCCTCGGTTACTACCACGCCGCAGCAGAAGAAGAATGGACAAATCCACCCGACCAAAAGCGATGGAATGAACGGTTTAACGAGATTGAGCAGCGACTCAAAGCAGCAGCACTCTGGCGCGCCCCTTTCACCCGAGGAGCGCCTGCAACCCTGAGTTTGGGAGATGTGCGATTTGCAATGTTCGCCGAGGATTCAAGTGGTGAAATCGGAATCCGAATTGGCCCTTCTCGCCTCGCTCATGGCCTCATCGAAAGCAGTCTTGATTTACCTGCAATTCGTGACTTTGCTAGCCTATTACACGATTTGTCGAGAGCCCATCATTCGTCAGGAACTGCTCTCGAACTCTCGCACCTGAGAGCATCATTGATCGAAGGTTGGTCATCCAGCGCGCCGGCAAAATGGTGCAGTAAGCGCTCCTTCAGTGCGCACACGGGAGGAGTGGTGATTTGGGAGTATGAGCAGGCCTTGTTGGACGTTGTCGAAGCGGTTTCGCATCAGTCAGGACGACCCGAGCCGGCCGTAACCATAATCGAGAAAGTACCGATTCTTCAGCAGTCACTTTTCAACGCACGAATTCTCTCTGCGGGCTGGTTGATGCTTGCAATTCTTGGCGGAATAGGAACCGTTAAATGGGCAAATCTTGCTCTCGACGGCGAACTGTTATTCCCTTCGATACCACTGCTTCTTCTTACTGCTGGCTTATTCCTCAGGCATCGCTACCAAACCTCGGCTCCGCCTCCTGAGAATCCTATTCACTGAGATCGCCAATTGTAATCGGATGGGTCTAAGCAGACATCCATTGATTTGTCTGTTAATCGCTTAATCCATAATTAGATTATTAATATGAATACATTAAGGAATGACTTGATGAGTACCCCCGAACCACAAGAAAAAATCGAACGTATGGGCTTGATAGTGAAAATAACACTCACAACATGGCTAATCACTCTTCTTTCTTATTTTGAAGTAATATTCCTAAATTTAACACCAGAAAAATATGATCTCATACCAATTCTCATTTGGCTAATATCGTTTGTAGGTTCGATATTGGCTACGATTATCTTTGTCAGAGAAAATAAGAAATTTCAATCAATGAATAATGAAATATGCTCTGTTGAAGGATGTGAGAACAAAACGAATTTTCCCATGAACGAAAAGGTATGCGTAAAACATGACCAAACTTACAAAACGAATCTTCGAAGAAACCGGTTGAGTGTAATTCCCCTAATTATCTTCATGATTTATTGGTTCTTTATCAGATAGATTCTAATTCGGCTCTCTAGTTTCGTGCTGAACTATCTGAATTTGAATTCTCTAATTTCCTAGTCTAGGCATTGTCATTGTATACAGTACAAGGGTACTTTTCTACTTCCAATCGCAACGACCCCAATCAGCTCAGGGGTAATCGTATGGGTAGCGAATGAAAGGCATCGGAGTAAATCGGTTAGTCTGCTCCGCATACGGAACATAGGGTGAAATCCCTAGACCCATTGATAACAACGGTTTTCAGTGGGGTTAGGCCACCCCCCTGTGGTACGGCACCAAAGCACTGGTAGGCGACCTACCCGAGTGACAAGCAGCATGCAAACTTAGTTTGCGTCGGGGCGAACAACAAGAATTTCGTTTATATATTGGTTAAATTAAAAATCCCTGACTCTCTGACTATCCGCATGAAGGGCTGGTGGAACAGCACGCCTGACGAGGAAATCCTTCGATTTGAGAGTGGAAGGAGAGGGCCGGTTTTCGGTCTGGCCCTCCTAGCGCTGGCCGCGTATGTGTTGAGAGACTCATTGATGGAGGCAATCCACTGCGACGACTGCACGCTACAGGAGTTGGTGGTCTGGAACATCGCGCCCCTGCTCGGGTCGTCGATCCTCCTCTACTCATCGGCGTACCTCCTCAGCACACATGCACTGGAAATTGACTCGTCACTGAGGGTCATCAGGGTAAGCAGTGAGCTCTTTGGCCTCAGATGGAGGGTCTACGCCCACGGCTTTGACGAGGTGATCCGTGTTCAGAGGACCGCTGACGAGGATACACGGGATAGTGGCGTAATCGTGGTCAAGGGCAACAAAATCTCGAACAAGTACGTAGCCGAGTGGATCCTAGGAGACGAGCAGGAGATCGCGGACGCTATCGGGGTCCCATTTGTGGATCGGACCTAGCAATATCGGTATCAATGGGGTTAGGCCCACAACCTATGATTCGCCTGCGGCCTATTGGGTACCCAACTAACCACTAGTGGTCATGTGGGTTACCTCCTAACCCCATTCAACCACCCCTGTCAGAAAGGAGCCTTGTCTTGAATAATCCAACGGAGAAATAAAACAACCATCAGAATTGGAAAGATCAGTAAAATCAGGGTTGACCCCAGATTGTACCCATCTGCCAATACAACATGCATCGGCGTATACATATTGTAGATAATGCCCGAATACATCTGATACTGTACATGCCCATCTGACCAAACCCAAGTACGCTCCACATTAATTCCAATGACGAACATTGCTAGCATTAGAACTGAAACCTGCTGGTCGCTAAAACCGAGGTTAATCTTCCACCTTCCAGTCATATTAAGAGAATTAGCGACCAACGTCAGCAATAGAACTACTAACACTACTAAGGCGATGGATAACAGAAAGTCCACAACACCCCCATTGGGCGTTAACATTCCAGGCTCATACTGCACAAGACTATCGAGAATTGTTCCGGCTCCCCACCTTCCAAGAAAAGGAGTCTCCACGAAGGTTGGATGCGACCAGAGTATCAAGCTGGCCCAATGGACTGGAATTGAGAATAATATTAGGGTCATGAATGACAGGATTATTTTCCGAATTTGGGCATCTTTGATTTCAACCATGTTGACTCCTCCCTATCAATCTCGATAGTGTTTGGGGCGGCGAGCCCAGTCAATCACCAGTGGTCGTGTGGGTTCCTAGGTGAACCCTGTCCACTGGTTGCTAGTTTCATGGGTGCCACGGTAAGCCCAACTAACCAATTCTGCTGCATTCCCACCGAGTGACTGCTCGGTAGTGAATTCCCTACCCTTTGATTCAGATTCTAGGTCTGCCCGAGAGAGGAAAATAATGGTGGGCGATACAGGATTCGAACCCATGTCCTAGCGTCCGAAGCG
>JAQXEV010000009.1 GCA_029250665.1 Candidatus Thalassarchaeaceae archaeon
CGCAGGATTCAGGCTCTTGGCCTCGTGCTCATTCTAGCATGCGGAACTATCGCAGCACCGGCCAGCGCCCAAGCGGATGACCCGAAACAGCCCTCGGTGGAAAATCCACACATGCATTTCTGGGGAACTAGTCAATTGGATTCATGCTGGACTCACTTCGATGCCAATGACTCGGCGGGTTCGGCAGCAGAAGGTTATGGGACCAAGGACTTTGCAGAAAACGCACAAGTTGAGGTTGACTACACTTGCAGAATTCAATCCGGTCAGACCTTCAAGCAAGATATGTACCTAAATGAGAATGGTACTATTAATATTGAAATGTCATTCAAGATTTTTTCTCAAGACTGTACGGATACTTCTGAATGCAAGGATCTTACAATAACTCTGTACAGAGGAACTATCGAAATTGCAATGTTTACCAAAGCAGTTGAAACTGTAAACAATTACGAGGATTTCACAATTAGTTGGGACATTCCTGTAAATGAGACTATGTATAGATGGAATAAAAGTGGAGAGGAACCTGCTATCAGAGTTGAGTATTCTGCACCGAACCCTGCAGATGCTTTGTGTCTCTTCCTGGATTGCACTGGAGAATTCACTATGTACTACTCGAATAACGATGAGAATTACTCAGTAGAAGCAAACTTCCCTGTTGTCAACATGACTGAACCTGGAACCGGCGGCGGCGATGGCGGCGGCATAGGTGGAGCAGTTGATGATGCTCTACCCGGATTCGGACTCGCCGCTGGACTGGGCGCACTTGGGATGGCAGCAGTCGGTGCTAGTCGCTTTGAGCGAAAAGAGTGAATTCGCCAATTCGGCGTAGTTCCGCACACCGTTCAAAGATCTTCGACTGGAACAGTTGACTCCTCGCCAGTATCGAGATTCTTGATGCGCACATTTCCAGCGGCCCACTCATCTGGCATCACCATCACCAGTCGGGCTGCACCGCATCGTTCAGCGTGCTTGAAAACCCACTTCATTTTCTTGTCTTCAAGAACCAAATCTACGCTCCGGCCACTAGATCGCAATCGTCCAGCAACCTGCATCGCGGGCCCACGTAATTCAGACCCCATTCCGAAGACCACGTCTTCGACGCCTGAAGCCAAATCAGGAACCAATCCTTTCTCGGCGAGGAGTTCCATCACTACCATGTCCCCGAAGCCGAAGCCGGTGGCTGGCAAGTCCTTTCCACCGAGCGTTCCAATCAACTTGTCATAGCGCCCTCCGCCAACAATCGCACGAAGCTCGCCGGCCCGGTCGTGAGCCTCGAATACAGGGCCGGTGTAGTAAGCCAGCCCACGAACTACCGAGGCATCGAAGGCAACCCAATCCGAGATGCCGTAGGAATCACACAGAGCAAACAGCGCGCCCAGTTCCACCACTGCCTCGCTGTCACCACCAAGAGCCGAAGCAAGAGCCTCCAAATCGGTTAGACCAAGAACGGAACGAATCTTTGAAATTGCATCGGGAGAAAGTCCTAATTCGCCCAACTGCGCCTCGATAACATCAGCAGGAAGCTTGTCCATTTTGTCGACAATTACACAAGTCTGAGCGAAGGTATCGCCCTCGATTCCGAGTGAACCTAGAACCTCTTCGAGCACCTTGCGGCTGCTGATTCGAATAACCAAATCCTCTGAGCCGAGCCCGACCGAGTCGAAGAAATGCGCCAGTACGGAGAGCAGTTCTGCGTCGGCCTCGACACCATCCATCCCCCAGACATCTACGTTCCACTGGTAGTGCTCACGCCCACGACCTCTCTGAGTTCTCTCGTAACGCCAGCACTGGGGAATCGAATACCACTTGATAGGGAGCGCCAAAGCGCCTGCCCTCGCCATCACCATTCGCGCCAGCGAGGGCGTCATCTCGGGCCGGAGCGCCACTCGTCGCCCGCCCTTATCCTCGAAATTGTACAACTGGCCGACGATCTCCTCTCCCGCCTTGCGCGTGTACAGATCTTCACTCTCGAGCACAGGAGCATCGTACTCCTCAAACCCGTGCGCACGCGCAGCAGAGTGGAATCTCTCGAATAGCCAGTTGCGCACGCGCATATCATCAGGATAGAAGTCGCGCGTGCCACGAACTCCCTGAGCCATCGCGTCGAGGGACAGCCGACTGTTCTTCAAGACCTACGGCTCTCGCGATAGGCTTCGAGCCGTTCCGAGCGAGTCACGCGTCCGTCGGACAGTGGGAAAGCGAAGATGCGCAGTGCGAGAAAGGCGAGGAAGCCGAATGCGGCTGCGTTTGCGGCCCATGTGTACCAGTGGTTGTAACCTAGGGTATCGCTGAAGTATGCTATCGAGGCAGTTGAGATGGCCCACAGAACGGTATAGATAGCCAGCATTACAGCGAGACTTTTGGTGTAACCAGTTGGTGATTCAAAGGTTAGCCAACGATGCAGGAAGTGCGCCTGCCAAGAGCTGACGAAGTAGGCGATAGCCCAAGCGGCAGCGGCTGGGAATCGATCGGAGAGGTCCATTCCGTGAAGCCAGTAGTAGAGCGCCGCGAAGACTACCATATTGATGCAGCCAACGGCACAATACATCGCGTACTCAAGAAGCAACTTTGACCAAGGATAATCATCGCTGACCAGCAATTGATTCCCTCAGACGAGTTCCGCATCGAGGGTCGCACCAGTGTGCGACCTCGTCTCCCCATAATCATCGACGAAAGTGGCTGGTAAATTCTCTCCAGCTTGGACGATGTATGGGTCCTCGCCACCGGGAAGAGTTTCGATTGAGACGTCCGCGCCCTCAGGGACATTTCTGTAGAGCGGGCGCGGCTCAAGTCTGTAATTTCCAGATAGAATTGCTAGAAGCCAGAAATCATCAGTTGTAGGAACCATGCGATTGACGAGGATGTAGCGGTTGAGACCAATGAACAGTCCTGCCGTTACACCCCAGAAAAGCAGAATGATCGAGATTCCGTTAGCGTTGGACGGATCCCAGGGGTTTTCGACATTGACTAGCATGTCGCCGAAGTAGGAGAGGATGAGGACGCTGAACATTAGCGGGAATCCGAGATACATGATGTAATCCCACCACTTTCCAATCCACCAATCATTGTCTCCGGTATTGATGAAATCGTCGCGGAAGGAGGACACTCCATGGTCGAGGTAATCGCGGTAATCGAAGCCCGAGATATCATTCTCTTCTTGCCAAACTCGGTAGCGGTTCCATCCGTACTTCCAAATCGAGTAAGCGATGAACAGTCCGCTGAACATTAGGCCATAGCCCCAGATGTGATCCTGCACCTCGAGGAATTGAGGGAATACCACACCAGTCGAATCGTCCACCAATATCCACAGCCCTGCGCTTGGCAGGCCGAAGAGGAATATTGCGATGGAAGTGAAGCCGACCGCCTTTGGGCGGTCGATGCCGTGATCGACGAAGTTGCGAACGCATAGTTCGACGGTGGAAATCATCGATGTGAGGGCGGCGAATGAAAGTGCGAGGAAGAACATCGTCACCATCGTCAACTGAACGATTGGACCGCCCGGTGCTTGTGCGAACACTTCGGGGAGCACGAGGAATGTGATTGCACTGGAGCCTCCACTTACTGCTGCGAGTGGATCGTCGACCACAGCGAAAACTGCCATCATAACGGTAAGTCCAGCGATGATGGAGATGCTATTGTTGGCAAGGCACATCGTCGCTGCGTTCAGAGTAGTATCCTCATCCTTGCGCATATAGACAGAGTAAGTAATCGCCATACCCATTCCGGCCGAACAGGACCATGCTGATTGTGAGAGGCCGTTAATCCAAGTCTCCGGCTGCATGAGATATTCTGGTTGGATACTGAACATGTAGACGAAGCCGTCGAGGCTGCCGTCATCCAAGTCCATAACGAAGGCGAGGAAGAGGGCGGCGAAGAGGAGAACGAAGAGCGAAATCATCAGGCCGACATTGACCTTCTCGATTGCCTTCGCACCCTTCCAGATAGCGAGCATCGTGATGGCAACAGCGATCGCTTGGAAGAAGACGACTTCGAGAGGATTGTTGAGGAAGGAATTCCAGACTTCGACCGTATCAACCTCAGAGCCGAGGCCACCGCGGATAGCGGTCTGGAAGTAATTGATGCACCAGCCTGTCACGACAGCGTAATAGAATCCAATAGCAGTCGAAATCCAAGCTGTCCAAAGCCCCATCCAAGCGAAGCGATTGCCCGCGAAGATACGGAATGTTCCAACAGTTCCAGTGCGACTTCGCTTTCCGAGAGCGAACTCGGCGATAATCAGCGGCACCGACCAAAGAAAGAGGAATATGAGCCAGGGAACGAGGAAGGAGCCACCACCATTGGCACCGACCATCCTCGGAAAGCGCCAGATATTACCGGTGCCGATAGCGGCACCAATGGTAGCGAAAATCAGCCCGAGGCGCCCACTAAATTGGTCGGATCCCTCCTCGGACATCAGGAACCCTCCTCGTCGACGAGGTGGCTATGGTCCTCGGGTAATCCGAGAACTCCCCTTTCATCGTCGAACATCGCGCGGAGCGTGAAGCCCAATCCGCCCCAGACCATTGTCGCAATGAAGGTGAACATTAGGAGAGCAAAAACTCCCGAGCCGAATGGAGCACGATAAGGAATCGACAATTCGTAATAATTCGCGGTATCAGAAGGAGGATATGTAAACGGGAAAGCCCCGTTTGTAGTGCCTAATTTTGCCTTGTACTGAATCTTACCAACCGATGTGTCTGGCAGTGGAATGTGACTCTCAAGCATAGTCCCGTTGGAACCATCGAGCAGTATGCACTGCTCTCCGAGCTCCATGAATGCCGACATGCTCCAGGGCACATCGATCCACTCAGTTGGGCCGTAGTCATTCTGCTGTCTATTCGGCTCGACGAATCTCCACATTAGATGAGTACGATTGATATCAGGAGTGAAGGGGAAGGACTTGTCTAGACACATTGAGATTGGTATGTCGCCATTGGATGGAACTGTGACATTGCTTGGTTCCTCAAGCCATTGTGTTGAGGTTGTGTTCTCTATTCCCACTATGGCTCGATATCTTGGGTCGTCGGCAATCTCAATCATATAGAACGGAACGCCGAGGTTTCTGACGGCGATGTGAGCAATATCCTCGGGGTATTCGTGGAAGGCATTGCCGATTTCGATTGTATAGCAGTAGGAGTTGTGTACGCCGTAGTGCCAATCGCAGAAATCGCCTGTCGTTGGGTAGAGATCGGATGACTGCATTGGTGCGTATTCAGTCATATCTCCCATTTTGTATCCATGATATTCGAGGTATTCTTGGTCTGGATTGTCGCAATTCGTGCAGTGCCCCCATGGCCACAATACAAGCTCTGAGAAGGAATGCCATGTGAGTGTGGACTTGAAGTCGGAAGCCCCATCTCCGTCGTCGTCGTTCATCTCAGTCAGATCTTGGATGAACTTGGTCTCGGGCTCACTGTTGCCACCCATCCAATCTTCGTCAGTCTGACCATCAGCATCGTCATCCTTGCCGTCGACGTGATCCTCATTGACTAGCCCATCTCCATCGTTATCTTCGTAATTGACCGGGCCGTTGTAGACGTCGTTGTTTGCTCCGGCTTCTCCCGCGTAACACATTCCAGGGAATAGAGGGCCGGTCGCTCCGAGTGGTGCTCCCCATTCAAACTGATAATTGCGATTCAAATCGACTCCATCGCAGGATGGATCGACTTGCTCATCAACATCTGGAATTGGAGTCACACCAGTAACAGTATTGTCACGTAGATTCTTTCTCCAACCAGAAGTTCTACAATTCTCCCAAGCAGTCTCACCACAGTATTCTTCTCTGTCGTAGCGGTTACCATCGACATTCAGCATTGGTATTAGGTAGATTTCTCGAGTGTTGACCATGTCTGTAATGAATTGTTCAGAGAAGTCTTCGTCGACGCCAAGGTCTCCCGGACCACAATTGATGCCGTCTCCGTTGTAATCTTGAGCTGATGAATTCAAACTTAGACAATCGCCATCGTTGTCAATTCCATCCCAGCCGTCTTCGTCAATCAAGCCGTCGCCATCATTGTCGATGGCCGCCTTGCCATAGTAGTACGCCACAGTTTCAAGGAATAACATTGGTACCTCGTAGGACATCCACTCGCGAGCGTGGTGGTTTCCTACCAACATGACATCTGGGCGATCAGCGTAATTCCCGTCGTCATCATTGTATTCGTTGTACTCGCCACCCTGTACATTACCGGTAATCTTCATCCATGGACTGGGGTGATTGTAGTACCAGCCTTCGTATTCAGTAGATGCCATTTCATCGCCGCGGGCATTTACTCCGCCAAGTAGACCTTCGTGAAATTGTAGGAAGTCTGGGTGGTAGGCTGCCAAAGTCTGCATCCTCTCTTTCATTGAGAAGTAGTCATGATACTCACGGAACTGAAGTTGTTCGAAATCACCGTGTGGACCCCATGGGAATATCTGGTTCACATACTCGGATGACCAGATTTCTTCAGGTGTAAGTCCCGTTTCAGGCTCTTGAGCTGATACTGGGACCACCATAGCAATTGGAGCGGCCACAGATAGTAGAAGCGGCAATAGTAGGGCAATTGCAGGGATTCTACGTGCCCGATAGACCTCATCGTAATCAGAAATGGACACGCTACTCGCCATGGGAACGCTTTAGCCACTCAATAGGCGGTCTTCAATCCCTCGCCGCATCGGTCCGTAGGACCGGCGCGGGGTTTATCGCGGGGTCGTCGTCGGCCGGAATATGCAAGATGAGTCTGATGCAGGTACTTCGGAGTCGGGTTTCCCTAGTGAAATGTTGAATGATTTGATGAGTGGAAATGATGTACTGCTAGGCTTTTCGAGCGGCACTCTGATGGTTATAATCGCGGCGATTGGTCTCTCAATTGGTGGTGGAATTGCCGCTCGCCGGTTCGTCTTCCCTAAAATTCTCGACCTTCTCTCAAAGTCTGAGCGTATCGATGGCGGTTCTTTGCTCGCGCCGAAGTCACTCGCTTGGATGATTGGCTTCCTAATTTTCTCTGAAATTTTGTCCTGGCTCGATGGTAATACAACACCTATCTGGGATGCTTCAATGGCGCAAAGCGCGATCGATTGGTCGTTCACCCTCTTCATTCTCGGTATGCTTCTAGCAGCATACCGCCTCGTCGATTTCCTAGACGCCTTCATCGTCGTCGAAGGCGATGCGAATATGGCTAGCCGACGCTCGCTTGCGAGTGTCGCAGAATCTGTCGGCCACCTTGTCGTGTTCCTGCTGGCCGCCTTTGTGATGGCCGGTCTCATAGGAATCGACCTCAACGGCCTAATTGCTGGTCTTGGAATCACAGGTCTTGCTTTGGCTCTAGCCGCGCGTGACAGCGTAGCCAACATATTCGGCGCGATCTCGATTATCATCGATCAACCATTCAATGTCGGCGACTGGATTCTCGTCGATGGTATCGAAGGAGAGGTCGTAGAAATTGGACTTAGGACGACCCTCATTCGCTCGAGCGCGGACACTCTGATTACTGTCCCGAACTCGAACCTCGTCAATTCGCCTGTTGAAAATTTCAGCCAGCGCCGGTTCCGCAGAATTCAGCCTACCTTTGAGTTCGAAGCCGACTCCGACCCAGAATCTCTCAAGAAATTCTGCGAGAATTTACTCGCCAAGGTCAAAGAGGACCCTCGCGCAGTCAAAGAGGACGATTCTTGGGTGCGCGTGAACGCATTCGGTCCATCGCTTGTGACCGTTTCATGCAATTTCTACTCAGTACAATCGGCCGCATCACAGCGCGAGATGACAGAGGACATCCTGCTTCTGGCCACGGAACTCGCTACCGATTGCGGCCTAACATTCCATGAGCCGCGCCTGCGCCGCCAGAACTGAGAGGCGCATCCAATGACGAAACTCGTCCTAATCAGGCACGGCCAATCCGTCTGGAATGCGGCCAATCGCTTCACCGGCTGGACTGATGTTGAACTCTCTCCTAAGGGAGAGGATGAGGCAGCCGCCGCAGGCGAGGAATTGGCCGACGTGCACTTCGATGTGGTACACACCAGCGCACTGATTCGAGCTCAGCGAACCGCTGAGATCGTGATGAAGCATAATCGCGCGTCGGGCGAGTCAAACTCAGTACCGACACGCCGCGACGAGCGCCTCAACGAACGGCATTACGGAGATCTACAAGGTCTCAACAAAGCCGAAACCGCAGAACTCCACGGTGCTGAACAAGTCCACGTCTGGAGGCGCTCATTCGACGTACCACCGCCCGGCGGTGAATCACTCGAAATGACCGCCGAGAGAACAATCCCATATTTCGTCGAGGAAATCATCCCTGACCTTGAGTCAGGCAAGAACGTCCTCGTAGCAGCACATGGAAATTCTCTACGATCAATCGTAATGCGTATTGAGGGTATTTCGCCAGAAGAAATCACCAGCCTCGAAATCCCCACAGGAGTCCCAATGCACTACGAATTCGCCAACGGCGAAATCTCCCGCATCGACTAATCAGCCAATCGCATGGGTAGCGAATGAAAGGACCCACTGATAGCCCACTAATTCACAGATAGTAATCGGATGGGCCTAAACACAAATCACTCTTCTTCGTTGAGGGCTTGGTCATCATCTCCATCAAACCAACCCAATAGAAGTCCCGCGATTCCACCTTCGATGATGGCAGAATAACTCCAGAGAAAACCTGGTAGTGGGATTCCTATTGTCCCCCACAAATCAAATCCAACCCATGATCCTCCAAAATCTACAATTGCGAAACCCAATAGAAACATTCCAACTAATTTTTTGGTATCGGCACCTTCATTTTGCCCTTCCATAGTGATTGATGCCAATTTTATGCCTTTACTCTTTTCCCGGCATTGGTTCAATGGGGGCCCCATACGATTAGGGGTAATCGGAAGGGTA
>JAQXEV010000046.1 GCA_029250665.1 Candidatus Thalassarchaeaceae archaeon
TTGTTGACCTTAGCAGTGAGTAGCATACGGCGGACATCTGGGTGGACGAGGATATTGTCCGCAGCCTGGGAAGGGTCGCGAATTCCCTTGAGGTCCCGACCCTGCCGTCGCTCTCGCGCCCAAGCGAGAGCGTTTTGGTAAGCAATTTCACCAAGTCCCAGACCCATCATTCCTGTCGCCAATCGCTCTCGATTCATCATCTCAAACATGAGTGACATGCCGGCGTTCAATTCGCCCACCAGCCAGCCGACTGAGTCATCAAAATTCAGCACACAGGTCGGTGAAGCATGCAACCCCATCTTCTCTTCAATCCCTGAACAAGTAACGCCATTTCGGACATCACTCAAGTCGTGGGAAAGACCCTCGACGCTGCCCGACTCCCATTCTTTTGGCAAGAATTTCGGCACGAGGAAGAGAGAGATTCCCCTCGTGCCCTCGGGCGCATCGGGAGTCTTGGCGAGCACCATGTGTACAATGTTCTCAGACATATCATGCTCGCCAGCGGTGATGAAAATCTTCGTCCCAGTCACGCGATAAGAACCATCATCTTGCGGCACCGCCTTAGAACGGATAATTCCCAAATCGGTGCCCGCGTGTGGCTCTGTCAAACACATAGTGCCGCACCAATGCCCACTGGCTAGGTACTCAGCATAATGATCGATTAATTCCTGCACGCCGTGATTCGCAACCAAGTCATAGACGCCGAGCCCAAGAGCAGGCACAACCGAAAGCGACATATTCGCCGCAATCGAAATTTCGTCGACGCCGTTGCGAACGAATTGCGGTAGCCCCATACCACCGTGTTCAGGTCTGCAAGTAGTAGCAAACCAACCAGCCTCGACACCTTCCTTCCAAGCGTCGACGAATCCGCTAGGCATCGTTACCTCACCGGATTCGAAAACCAGCCCCTCGCGGTCTCCAATCTCATTGAGGGGGAGGAGAACTTCCGTGCAATAGCTCCCCCAGCCTTCCATTATCATGCGGATGAAGTCACGATCGAGATCATCGTGACCGAGGCGTTTTGCGAGGTCGAGGACGTCGAACACTTCGTAGAAGAGAAAATCGTATTCGTCGTAGGGTGCCTTGTAAACTACCATTTCCTCACCTCAATTCCTCAGCGGTTTCCCCTTCAAAACCATGTGCTCCATCCTTGCCAAAGTGGATTCGTCGCGTGAGAGTTTTCCTATTGCAGCGAGTTCCATCGCCAAGATGTCATCCTCGCTGAGCTCATCGAGAATGTCTGTGTCGCCACCAGATAGGATGTGGGCGAGTTCAGCGGTAACGACGACATCGTGCGGGGTGGCTTGGCCGGACCGCGCGAGGTCGGCAACCGCCATTTCGAGTGCAGCCTTCGCGGTTGGGCCAGGGAGGTTGTACGTGTGCGGTTCGGGTGGAGTGTAATTTTGTGCAAGTTCGAGAAGGGTTGCTTTTGCGTCGGCAATGAGCCTATCACGGTTCATTGTAACGCGGTCATCCGGGCGCAGGAAGCCCATTCTTCGTGCTTGCTCGGCTGATTTGGCTACTTGGGCTGTGCCGATCATCTCGAAGGCTTTCATGACCGGCCCCATTGGGCCGCCGGCTGCTATACCAAAATCGCGTAAGCGGGCGAGCATCTCCTTGCAGCCACCCCATCCAGGGACTATTCCAACGCCAACTTCGACTAGTCCAATGTATGACTCAGCGTGAGCCTGTACGGCGTCACAGTGGAGTAGGACTTCTGCGCCCCCTCCAACACAAATTCCTGTGGAAGCTGCTACTACTGGAACCTCGGCGTACTTGAGCGCCTGGTAGGCTTCTTGGCCGAGTGCGATAAAATCCTCAACCTCAGTCCAAGCAGCGAGGTTGGCGGCGAATAGGGCGAGACCGAGGTTTGCTCCGGCGCAGAAATTCTTAGCATCGTTGGCGATGAGGATGCCTTTCCAATCGTCGTACTCGGCCATATCAACCGCCGCGAGGACTATCTCCAGCGAAAGTGGATCCATTGCGTTCATCTTCGAATGGTATTCGATGAGCAGTACACCATCTCCAGCGTCCCATATGCTAGCGCTGGCATTACGCTGTAGTGGCTTGCCACGGCGCTTGAGGTCAGCAAGGGTGAGAATGTCTGGGCCTCTAGTAACTTGAGCTCGCTCACTACTGGGGGTGAGGCGCTGAATCTCTGATTCTTCTGTTGTGTAGAATCCGCCTTTCTGGGCAGCGAGAGTGATGAATTCTGGGACAGATTTACCGGCGTCTTCGAGGCGAGTAACGATGCTTGCTGCACCAATTTTGTCCATCATCTCAAATGGTCCAAGCTTCCAATTGTAGCCCACACGCATGGCTCCATCGATGTTGCTGATATCCTCAGTGACCTCTGGAACGAGGTTCGCCGCGTAGCAGAACGTGTCGAGTAGTATCTCATTCACAAAGGCTGCACCTTCATCGTGGTGATCGAGGAGTCGCCCAAGTCCTTGCTTGGACATTTTGGCCGAGGGAAATGCTGCCTTACGATTGGCTACAACGTACTCCCCTGTATTCAGATTACGCGCTTCCTTGACCTTGCCACCGCCCTCACGGTTGAGTCGGTAAAAGCCCCCCTTTCCCTTACGGCCGGTGTAGCCATCAGCTAGCATTGCACGGATGATTTCGTCTCCGGCGCCGGCGATTTCATGGAATGCGTCCTCCGGGTGCAAGTGGGCGAGCATACTCTCCATAACGTGGGGAATCAGGTCTATGCCGACGAGATCCATCAGTGCGAAAACGCCGGTTTTGGGCAAGCCTATCGGCCGGCCAAGCATCGCATCGGCCTGTTCGACTGTGAATCCATGGTCGAGCGTCGCCTTGATGGCTCGTTGGACAAAATACACACCCAAGCGGTTGCCAATGAATCCCGGCGTGTCGTTGCAGAATGTGACACGCTTGCCGAGTTGAACATCGCCAAATTCGGCAAAGCGTGCGACGACAGAATCGTCGACTTCTGGGCCCGCCACCACTTCCAGAAGAGGAAGATATCGTGGTGGATTGAAGAAGTGCGTGATTAGAAATCGGCTGGCGATATCGTGCGGCATTCCATTTGTCAGAGCCGATCGTGGCAGCGTTGAAGTATTGGATGAAAGTATTGTATTGGTGCCCAGATGTTCTGTCAATCTCTCGTAAAGAGAACGCTTTATTTCGAGGTTTTCAATGATCACTTCGACTACCCAATCGTAACTTTTCAGGAGTTCAAGATGGTCCTCAATATTACCCGCAGTGATTCGTTTTACATACGATTTATGCATCAACATCTCTGGGTCAGATTTGAGCATCTTGGTGATTGCCCCTTTGGCCAAAGAGTCGCGGTCTTCGACTCCTTCGGGAACGATGTCTAGAAGCATTACTTCGCAGCCAGCATTGGCGCAATGTGCAGCAATTCCAGCACCCATGACGCCACTACCAATGACGGCGACGCGCTCGATTCCATCCAATTTCGCCACCATTCACTCACCTCATTCGTACTTCTCAAGAACGGTGGCTATTCCTTGCCCGCCGCCTATGCACATCGTTGCCAACGCGTGCTTTGCTCCATTGCGCTGAAGCAGACTAGCCGCCTTGCCGGTGATGCGCGCTCCACTAGCCCCCAATGGGTGGCCGAGGGAGATTGCACCGCCATCGATATTGACTTTTGATGGATCAAGGCCGAGCTCTTCGATGACCGCCAAAGACTGAGCTGCGAAGGCCTCG
>JAQXEV010000031.1 GCA_029250665.1 Candidatus Thalassarchaeaceae archaeon
AGTTGTCGAGCGGGCGCGCGACTTGCTGATTTTCCTCGAAGGTCAAGCAGAGGGCGCGCGTGCTGGAGTCGATGGAACACCCGAATCACGTCAAGTGGGGCAGTCGAGCCTCTACGGTTGGATGCTCCCCACTGGAGATGCACCACCGGCTCGCAGCGACACGGTTCCAAGCACCGAACCAGCAAAGGAAATCATAGTTCAAGAGGACCCTATGCTACGTGAAATAGCCGAGCGACTCGAATCACTAGACCCAGACTCACTGACTCCAAGAGAAGCCCTCGAAGCCCTCTATGCTATCCGAAACGCCCTCGAGAATACGGCGACATCGAAGAAATTGGAGGAATGAGTATGGCCGAACTCGAGAAGCCAAAACGAGTCGAAATCAAACAACTCGACGAGCTTACAATCGGTAAGATAGCAGCCGGCGAAGTCGTCGAACGTCCAGCCCAAGTGGTCAAGGAACTCGTCGAGAACGCATTCGATGCTGGAGCCAGCAGAGTCCGAATTGAAATCGAGCGTGGCGGATTCGACCGAATCACAGTGATAGACGACGGACACGGAATTCCATCCGAAGAACTCGGACTTGCAATCACCCGCCACGCAACCAGCAAACTATCGGGCCCGGACGATCTCAACCAAATCGAGACCAAGGGATTCCGTGGCGAAGCACTCGCATCCATCGGCGCGGTCAGCGAATTGACCGTATCGAGCCGAATTGGAGAGGGTGAGGGAGCACAGATCAGAGTCGACAATGGAATCGTCTCCGAGGTCGAAGCAGCAGGAATCGCACCAGGAACAAGAATCGACGTACTGAACCTCTTCGCAAAGGTTCCAGCCCGCCTCTCTTTCCAACGCCGACCGTCGACAGAAACTGCTGCAATAGTAGATGTCGGAGTTCAATCAGCACTCTCGGAACCCAGTTCAGGGGTCATCGTCGAAATCGATGGACGAAAAGTCCTCGACTGCCCTCCTTCTGAGTCGGCTGAGGACCGTCTCTACGACCTATTCGGTGCAACCTCAGCCGAACTAATCCCGCTCGCTGCATCGGCTGCCGACGCCGAAGCTCCTGGCGAGGAACGCTGGACAGGGTGGATATCGCCACCCGGTCTAACTCGAAGCCGATCCGACGATATCCACATTCTTGTCAACGGGCGGCCTGTAGCCCCCGGTCCATTTCTGCAAGCGGTCAGAAGAGGTTACCACACCCGCTTGATGGTCGGCCGACACCCGATGGGAGTCCTTACACTGACTCTCCCTCCAAACGAGGTAGACGTCAATGTCCATCCGACCAAGCGCGAAGTCCGACTGAAGAACTCATGGCGTGTTCTCGAACGCCTCGAGAGATCAATCAAACACACCCTCTCGCACATCGCCACGATTCCAGAAGCCAGTGAAGCGACAGTTCTCGAGGGCATCTCCGGACGGGCGGAGTCAACTAAACCAGCTTCTCGACCGCCAGCAAAACTTCCCGAGTGGGCTAGCGCTGCCAGTGAGAGCCCGACAGTACAGACTCGATTTTCGAGTGTCAGAACAGCAGCAGAAGTCCAGCCAAGAGTGACTAAACGACCCGAATCTGAACTGATTACAGAACAAAACACGCTCCCGGGAATGGATGCTGAACCGATTGCCCCATCACTTTCCTCCGAGGAGCGAGAACTCCACCGCCATGCGGTGGGTGAATCGACCTCTCCACTAGATGAACCAGTGCCAGAGGTGGCCGCATTACCGGACCTCCCTGAGATGGTTCCATTGGCGCAGTTAGCCGATTCTTACATTCTTGCTGAGGGAGGAGATGAGCTGTTCATAATCGATCAACACGCCCTCCATGAACGCATTCGATACCAACGACTACGCCAACAAATGGTCAGCTGGAAAGGACAAAACCTCGTCTCTCCGGTAACAATTTCCCTCGGTGCGAGGCAGAAGGCTGCAGCGGTAGCGGGCCAGCCGAAACGCTCGGAATTGGGCATTGGGTTCGAGGTTGTCGACGAGGGACTTGAGGTCACTAGCGTCCCTGAGGTCCTCGTTGGTAAAGATGGATTAGAGGATTTTTTGCAAGATATTTTGATCGAATTCGCGAGCGCTCCAGATGGAACTAGCGAATTCGATGCGGTCACCACCCTGCGCGACCATGTCGCTTTCATGCGCTCTTGTCGCGGGGCGGTGAAAGCCAATGAGAGATTGAATTTGGCTCAGATGCGCAGGCTCCTCGAGGATATGCGAACAGTTCCCAATCCATGGGCTTGTGTCCATGGTCGGCCAACAGTGTTGCGATTGACGATCGACCATCTGGACAAGCACTTCGGCCGTCATGGTTGAGTCACCTCACGGTTGAATTTTCTCAAAAAGGCTGGAAAGAGCCAACAGAACGACGACGCTGATCAGATGCTCGGTTGAATGATCAATCGCTCGATTTCCTTTTGTTCGATTGGAGCGAATTCCCCAGGTTTGAGATCATAAGCATCCAACTGCATTTCTTCGGTTGACGTTCGGTGGAGTTGAGTGACTGGGTTTCCTAAGGCTCCGAACATCCGGCGTATTTGTCGCTTCTTTCCCTCACCGATGGTCAACAGAACCACGCTAGGTGACTCTTGCTCGATCACTGCAGGCTTTGTCCAATACGCATCGCTGGCTTCACCGTCTTCGACGACGATGCGCACACCCGTTCGGATGGCGTCCATATGATCTTCAGAAATTGGTGTTGTTGTGTGGACCCGGTAGGTCTTCCTGACCGTGTGATCTGGTGATGTGATTCTGTGAACTATTTTTCCGTCAGTGGTCACCAAGAGAAATCCAGTGGTGTTTTCATCCAAACGGCCAACGGTGATCAGGCGTTCATAGGTGGTTGGTTCCATATGCTCGCGAAACACCTCATACACCGAGGCTTTACCAAGCGCAGATTCATGCGAATTAAGTCGAGAGCAGATGCAGCCAAGCGGCTTGTGGAGGAGGAAGTGGACTTCTTCGTCATGGAGTTCAAGCACCTTGCCTCGGTAGGTGACCTCCTTGGTTTTGTCGTTGAATTGGAAGGCCATGTTCTTGACCACCGTTCCATTGACGGTGATCTCACCGTCCCAAATGGCTTGCTTTGCTTCAGCCTTTGAGGAGAAGACCCCCGTCTTCGAAAGGAATTGATGCAGACGTAGTTTCATGACTCCCCTCGTCAAAGGCTGTGGAGGTGCCCTCTTAGCAGTTGAGTTTCTTCACTGCTTTGTTCCCAAAGCGAGTAATTGCTCGATGAATCCAGGATGGGTCACCTCACAGATGTCGGCTCCGACGATGTCTGCGCCGACTTTACTGGCGAGAATCATCGCTGTCATCGCCAGCCTGTGATCGAGGTGAGTTTCGATTGGAGCGGTGGGTGATGTGAGGCTCTGTTGGCCTGGAATAATGAGTCCATCTTCAGTCTCATTGGCTTGGATTCCAAAGGCAGCGAGGAGTTCGATAGTACGCGCGATTCGGTTAGATTCCTTTCCGCGCGCGTGAGAAATTCCACTGATTGTGCCGCCGCCGGTTAGAGCCAGCCAGGCAGCGGCGGGTGTGACGAGATCACTCGCATCTCGAAGACTGACCTCGCCCCCGTTGGCTCGGTCGAGTGAGTCGATGGCCATCAGCATAAGAGGGTCGTAAGCGGGAAGTGAGGTCCGCAACTGCAGTCCTTCATGGAGGATTTCGAGTAGGATGGCCATCGGAAATAGGCTGAGTTCGGGAGGAATGTCGGCCTCTTCTGGAGCCTTTACAGTCCAAGGTTCGAGAATGAGTGGCGAACCCATCTCAATAGGGCATCCACATCGCCTCGCGACATCGAAGGTCATTCCGGTGTAGCCTCGACTGACTCCCTCGCCTTCGAGGTGAATCTCAACCGCTTCAGATAGTCCGGGCGAGGACAAAATCAACGCGCTGAGAGGCTGACTTGAACCTGATAGTTCGACGCTCGCACTTCCGTTAATCACTCCTGAAACAGTTGTTGGCAGAGTGTCGCTGCTAACTTCAACTCCTAAATCGCGCAGCACTCGAGCCAGATCGCTACTGCGCGCGCGTAACGACTCATCACCATCCAAACTGACCGCGACACCCATCGTCGCAGCCATCGCGGTCAACACTCGAGCCGCCGTCCCAGAGTTGCCACAATCAAGGAAATTCATCGGAGCCTGCAGACCGTCAGCAGGTGGCTCAACCAACCATCCATCGGCACCCCGATGAACTCGCACGCCCATCGCATCGAGGCATTGAGCCATTGATTCAACATCAGCACCTACCTCGCCCTCGAAGCGCAAAAGGCACTCACTGCGCCCCTGAGCAGTAAGAGCTAACCAACGAATCATATGACTCTTTGAGGGCGGTAGAGCCCAATCGTGAGAGCCGGTCAGGGCCAACTCTGGGATGTTAAGCACGACTCCTCATCGAGGCCAACCAATT